>CAZNZA010000394.1:0-1504 GCA_964577325.1 uncultured Polyangiaceae bacterium | reverse complement strand
AGCAGGCCAAGCAGTCTGCGAACACTCATGCACAGGGGCTCCCCTCCCCCCAAAGCCCCTGTGCACCTTACTCCGCGCGGCAGCCGTCCCTCCCCCCTCTGGCTGCCGCGCTTTTTTTTGTGTTCGCGACCCGAAAGGGACGCTCCCGCGAGCACGCCGCTTCGTTCACCTAAGCGCTCGCCTTACACGGCTTCGAAGCGCCTTACTCCCACACGGTACGCTCGAAGACATCGCGGATCGTCCTATCGCGCGTGGCGAGGTCGGCACCGCGACGTTGGGCCTGCGCCATCAAGAGTCGGTCGAATGGGTCGCCGTGAGGAAGAGAAAGGCCGCCCGCAACCACGGCATCTTCGAGCTCAATCGCTACCGGCACAAACCCCACTCGAGATGCAGTCGAGCGTGTTGCTCCAAATACGGTCGCGTCCCGTGCAATCGGCCTTTGCGCGTTTTAATGGCGATCTCCCAGACACTCGCAGCACTGACCGGCCCCTGGTCTGCTTGAGCCAATCGCTCCCGCACCTTGGCCGAAAGCTGCGGGTCGTCCATCATCCACCAGAGCAGCACGTGGGTGTCGAGAAGGAGCGGAGGGCTCATCCCCAATCGACAGCTCGTCGTCCGTAATCGGACCCAAAATGTCGCCGCTGATTCTGCCCCGAAACGCCCCAGGTTCGCGGCTCTTGGGCTGTCTCACGGGTACGATGCGCGCGTAGGGCTTGCCCGCCTTAGCAATGATCACCTCTTCGCCCGCGTGCGCTTTCTCGAGCAGCTGCGAAAATTTCGTCTTGGCTTCGTGAATATT
This sequence comes from uncultured Polyangiaceae bacterium, assembly GCA_964577325.1. Taxonomy (GTDB): domain Bacteria; phylum Myxococcota_A; class Polyangia; order Polyangiales; family Polyangiaceae; genus SZUA-265. The sequence goes on along the minus strand of CAZNZA010000394.1, from coordinate 705 downwards.
CGCCTGAATTGCCACTCGCTAACGTTGGGTCAGTCTAAAGACTAAGTCAATGACGCGTTCAGCACCAGGCGAGGTGCGATCAGAGTTTAGAGGGCGAAGGCGCGGTCAACCGGCGCACGAGCATGAGTTCGCCGCGCTCCACCCGCCCTCGCACTTGGGAAGTTCTTGTGGGCTCCGTCCCTAGGATTGTGAGCGGGCAGCCGCCCACTGCGCAGTGGCGCGAGCGAAGGCTTCCAGATCATTGAGGCCGTCAGTGGCAGCTCGGTGGATCAGAGAGTAGTCGACGCCCGCGTACCTATGCGCGATCCAGTTGCGCAGCCCCGCTGCCTCGCCGCAGCGCTTCAGCGACGTGTGAAGGAATCACCCCGTGCTCCTCGAGCCTCGTAAATCTGTCACCCACAGTTTTGGCGACGGCCATTGTGCGTCCGCAATACACTGACTGGCGATGTCCGCGCATGCTTGAACCGCAAGCAGCGGATTGAACGAGACGAGCTCTGCCGCATCGCGATCTGCCTGCAGCTCGGACACGCTGGGTTTACGATGTTTGCGCACCTGCGCCACTCGGTCAGCGAGCTCTGACAATTTGATCGCGAGCACCGTTCGATTGACCATCAGAACCCCTCCCGCGCTACTCGGTCGAGCCAAGCGTCGCGCATCCGTGTAAAGCCGGGGCGGTCCAGGTCGAGCTCCGAAAGCGCGTGGGAA
>CAZNZA010000393.1:0-1535 GCA_964577325.1 uncultured Polyangiaceae bacterium | reverse complement strand
GCGTCACGACCGCCTGGTGCGGTTAGAACTGCGAGATGAACTCCCAGGCCAGCGGGGGGACAAATGCATTCAGGCCATCGTCTCCGGACATCCCGTTAGCTACGGCCGATGGCGTGTGGGCGCCGTCGAACGTGCACACCTTGACCGGGTAACCCTCCGCACAGCCTTCGAAGTCGTAACAGACGTGGTTGTTGCTGCCGTTCATTGCCGTCGCGATGTCGTTGGGGATCGTGCAACCACTGTTGTCGGCGTGCTGAAGCACGCAGTACTTGCCGCCCTCGCTCGTCGAGTTGCCGTTCACCCAGGGACACGTGCCATCGCTCATGCCGGTCACCCCAAAATACGCGAAGGGCGCATTCGTATCGGGTGGTTGCGTGAAGTTGTAGTTGGCCGGTGCCATGGCGACTACCGCGCGCAGCTTCGACTGACGCCCGTTCGACAGGGCATGGCTCATCATCGCACCAAAGCTGAACCCCGTTGAAAAGACCCGGCTCTCGTCGATGCACAGGTTCTCACCGACGAGCGCGAGCAGGTCGTCGAAAAGCGCCACATCGCGGTCGTAGTTCCAAGGGAAGTCGCCGATACCCTGGGGCGCTACGAAGATGGCAGGCTGATTTGCCGCGGTTGCTTCACGGTGCAGTCCAAAGTACGCGTAGTTCTGGGCGTTGAAGTTGTTGCCCTCATAAGCGGGATACTGGCCAACCGCGTTGCCGTTGGCTGACCCGAACGCCTGATGCCAGGAAAAGATCAAGCGATAGGGATGGCTCGCATCGTAATCCGCAGGAACGTCGATGATGTATTCGCGATCACCGATTGAGAGCCGGGTCGACGTTGGCAATCCGCCCCCGACCGAAGCGCCGCCAGCCGTAAGCGTTTGCAGACCATCGGCCTTTCCGCAGCCTGCGCTCGGAACCGGCGCGTCGCTCGTGGGCGAGGGGTCGTCGCTGGAAGTCGCGCCAGCGTCGGTCTCAGCGGTGTCTGAAGTGGCTGTACCTTCACTGTCCGTGGCCGAGCTATCGCTGCCCGTCACTTCCGTGTCTGAAGCGTCCGATTGACTCGACGTGCCGTCGCTGGTTTCGCTGCTTGAAGCAGACGTGCTCGCTTCTCCGCTGCTGGTACTGTCTCCGGCCGAGCTCTCGTCGCTGTCGCTCGTGCTCGGCTGCGTCGACGTCGTTTCGTCGGCGGACGTCGTGGTGGTTGCGTCAGTTGACGTCGAGGGGTTTGCGCCAGTTGACGTCGAGGTATCGGACCCTGCCGAGGAGCTGTCCGTGCCGGAGGTTGTGCTGGGGGAGGTGAGCGGGTCTGACGCTCCACCGGGAGGGTTCGATTCGCTCGCGCACGACGCGACGAGTGGCGGAACGACGAGGCACCACGCTGCCGAACGCAGGGCGGATAGGTGGATTCTTCTCATAGGGTGGCCGCCTAGGGATCTCGAAGCTGTGTGCTGGGCATTCGAGAGCTGAGAACATCCTCGAATACGACACGGGTAACGAACACGCATTGCCTCGAGCCGCCCCATTCCGTCAGAAAAAGTT
>CAZNZA010000392.1:0-1541 GCA_964577325.1 uncultured Polyangiaceae bacterium | reverse complement strand
GTCCAACCTGGCTCTCCGGTTCCCGAATCAGCTCGCTACGCCAACAGGTTGAGCGGCGCGCATCGCAGCTAGCGCCGAGCACGGTAGAAAGCCATGTCGTGGGCCGTCCAAACGACCTCTACGTGGCCAAAGCCAGCCTGGTTCAACGCGGCAACGTTTTCGGCGGGATTCATGTAGAGCACGCGATGGACCGGCGTGTGCGCTCCCTCCGGCAGGTGGTCGCAAACCAAAAGCTCGCCAGCGGGCCCCAAAACCGATGGGATCTGGCTGTAGAGCTGCGATGCATGACGCTTGTGCCGGAGTTCATGCACAGCCTGAAGCGACACCACGAAGTCGAACGGTCCGCCCACGAGCGTCGGCCAGCTCGGCGTCTTGAAGTCCGTCTGCAGGAAGCGCGTTCGAGCCGCATAGCGCTCCAGCCGAGCCCGACTCTGCGCGAGCATCGGCGCCGAAAAGTCGAGCAACGTATACAGTCCGACTCCCGGGCAATGCTTCAAAACCTGCTCGGCGAGAAAGCCAGGGCCAGAGCCGAGCTCCAACACCCGCACGTCGACCTTCTCGCAAGCGCCCACAAGTGAGACGAAGTGCTCGAAGATTGCAGCACGCCACGGGCGCTTCCGGTTCGCCGCTTCCTCCCATGCCAACGCCGTAGCTGCGTCGTGGAAGTCTTCACCATACGGCACATCTGCTTCGTCGTTGATCATGCGTTTGAGTCCTGATTCTGGGTCACTCGGACAGCCTTCTGACAAAGTGACCCTCGAGAGAAACAACTGCAGCCGCGTCACCACCCCTCTGCTGTCGCCTCTGGCCACCGTGCTGTGAAGCTCGCGACCATTTTCTCGTAGATCGCCCGGGAAATCTGCAGCTTGTTGGGCCGAATGTGCATGGCAAAAAGGTCACGCAGGCCATAGGGTGCGTAAACCTCCAAAGGGCCCCCATCCGCGAGCCTGACGCCAATCGCGAAGGCAGGCAACCACGTATCGATAGCCGCCTCAGCACTCTTGTACGGCTCGATGGTCGCCGCAAATTTCGACTCGTACCAAGTATGCGTGAGGGCTTGGTTCGTGAGGTCAATGGGAATGCCGGAGGCAATCGCTCGCTGCAAAACGCCTTGCATGGCGCGTTGGCGATCCAGGGTTCCGTCGGGATCGAAGTAAACGACGTCGATGTCGTGCAGTCTCTCGATCGCCGGGCGGCCCAATTGCTGGTTCCAGACAGTCTGAGTGATGGCTCCACCCGCGACATAGCTGCCGGGAAGCAGTTCGTGCACGGTCTCTATTGCCTGCCATAGTTTCGGTGCTGCACGCAGGCGACACTCGAGCTCCACTAGCTGAAGTGATATCGGCTGGGTTGCGACCATATTCAAGCCCCTGACTACAGCAAGCCCTTCTTGGGCAGAGCTAGCGACGATGTCCCTGATCTCGAACAGCGAGCTTAATCTGCGTGCAAGCAGCACCGACCGCCGCCCGCACATTGCCATCACATCTCTTCGGATCGTAGGTGGCTACAGCGAGTCCGGATAGATCGGTGGGCATGTGCAT
>CAZNZA010000391.1:0-1583 GCA_964577325.1 uncultured Polyangiaceae bacterium | reverse complement strand
CGCACAGGTCCACCAAGGCCGGCCTCAGCACGTCGAGTGCTTCCTCGAACGAAAGGGGCCCTGTGCGTTGCAGATGCTGAGCCAGCGACTGACCGTCGAACAGCGGCTCGATGGTATACGGCGCTCCCTCATGTACGCCTATTCCGGGGCCGGTAGGTAGCTCAGGGTCATCTGTGAAGAGAGCGCGCTTGAACGCCAGAAAACGAGCCATTCCGGCGATGTCGTTGCGGGCAGCGGAGTTGTATACCTTTAGCCGCATGCGGGGACCGCCTCGTTCGGAAACGACGACATAGCACTGGCCACAAGGGCCTCGGCCGAGGTGTTGGGCAACGTTCCAGTCCCCGACGCGCTCGCCCAACCCCAGCAATGGCTCGTCAAACCCAACGTGTGCCGCTCGCTTGAGCGCCGCGCTGGCGTCCGGCTTCGCTCGAATGACGGCGTCGGCCAGGGCAGACAGCGTGCCGCGGTCGCTAAAGTACCGTGTAAGGGCGCGGACGTACGAACCCAAAGCCACGACACCTCCCACGCTGTCCGGGGATACGCCCAACTGGCGCTCGGTCAAGTTCAGGAGTTCCGGGAGAGTGAAGCTTTGCTCGAGCTCGCTCTGGAGCTGTTCCGTATTCATCGGAGGTACTGTTTCCTTACCTAAAGACTGATTGGCTTCGGCTCGAAGGCGACGTGGCGGTCGGTTACGCAGACGCCTACCGCACGGGTCGTGTGAGCGCGACCTTTACCTAAGCGATGTGGCTAGCGTGCGAATATACTCCACAGTCGTTGACTCAGTACAGCGAAAGTCCGCCCGCTTGCCGCTGGAACCAGCGCTCAGGCGCTTCCGGCGACTCACGCTATCCCGACAGCTCGGGGAAAGAATGCCAGGAACTCGCCCGCCGTGTTTTCTCCGTGTCAGAGTTGGGCGGTGAGGCTAGAACAGGAAGTAGTCGAGCGGGTTTTGCCGCTCATAGTACTGGGAGTTGCATTGGTTTCGGTCCCCATGCTGATCTGGTCGCCTTCGGGGCTGCCCCGCTTGGAGCGATTGCGCGAAGAGCGAACGATGCTGCAAGACAAGGCTGCCCGCCTCGGTGATGAGATTCGGCGCCTTCAAGCCGAAGTGGCGCGCGTGAAGTCGGATCCTTCCCACGTAGAACAGGTTGCGCGCGACGAGTTGGGTCTGGTGCGCCAGACAGAAGTCGTTTTTCAGTTCCAACAGTAAGTAACTGTGTTGAGTTAATGGCTGCGGCTCAGTGCGAGGATGAAGCAAGTGAGTGAACGGACAACTCCAAGCCAACCCTTCGACTTGCAGGATTGGCAACGGCTGGCGGCGGCAGAAACTGGCACCCCTCAGGTGCCCGAATCGCCGCATCGCGGAACCACCTACGCTAAGATCTATACGGGTGCCGAGCGCCGCGTTGCCGCTTTGGGGGGGCCGGGGCAGAAGCCGTTCCTGCGTGGCGCGTACGCCACCATGTACACGAACCGGCCGTGGACTCTACGGCAGTACGCCGGCTTCGCTAGCGCAGAGCAATCCAACGCGTTCTACAAACGCGGCCTGCTCGGTGGGCAACGAGGACTGAGCGTAGCCTTCG
>CAZNZA010000390.1:0-1616 GCA_964577325.1 uncultured Polyangiaceae bacterium | reverse complement strand
ACGGGGCAGTTGACGCCAATCATCGATACGGTCTACCCGCTCGACCAGGTCGTGGCCGCGATGGACCACTTGGAACAGGGCCGAGCCCACGGACGAATTCTGCTTCGTCCGTAGACTGTTTGTCTAAGTTACTGTTCTGATTGCACTCTGCGGATCACGGGCAGCGGATTTGCGTCGGATAGCTCTCCATTACCAAGCAGCCTGCGGGCGAATCGATGGGACAGCCGGCGCAAGCGCAGGCGTCGGCGTCTGTTTCAAAGCACATCCCGCCGTAGGTCGCATTGCACACGCCCTCGCCACTATTGGGAGCAAAGCCAGGCTCACAATTCGCTGCGGGGGAGCCATCGACGCCCCCGCCCTGGTCACTTCCGTGGCCGGGAGTCGAAGATGGCGTGTCGGAAGAGCCGTTGCCGCCACCGCAGTCGGTTTGGGGACCTTCGCTCGTGTCTGATACGGCGCAATCAGGATCAACGCTCGGATCGGGATCGGTCGGGGCTGGGCGCTCGCAGAAGGCTTGGGCGGGATAACTTTCAGCAATTATACAGGTGACTCCTACCGCGTCCGTGGGGCAACCCGCACAGGCGCATGCGGTTTCGTTATCTTCGAAGCACAGTCCACCGTGAGTGACCACGCACTCCTTGCCGGCGGTGTCTCGAGGGAATGCCTGTTGGCAAGCGTCTGGCTGCCCGATCTCGCCGCCCGGTGCTCCGGGGTGAGCGGGGCTTTGATCGCCGTCATTCGTTGGCGGCGTACTACCCGACTCGTCTTCGAGCGCGGAGTCGTGCGTGCCCGTGCCTGTCGTTGCGGCGCCGCACGCAACAAGGGTGAGCGCCGCAATGACGGCCGCTAATCCTGGTGCTGACCATGAGCGAACCTTTTTCATATCGTTACTCCTCTCCAAACGTTGCAATGTCGAATCCTCGAGCGGAAGCCGTACCGTCCGGGCCGGCCGATGACGTCGTTTCCACTTGGCCGTCGATGGTTCCCGTCACGCCTTCTGCGTCGAACTCGAACGACCAGAATAGCCGCACCCGACCGTCGCTGGGGGCAGCATCCGTAGCGCGGTAACTTCCCGCAACCTCGTCGGCTTCGCGAGCGATGTGTACCAGCACCCTGTCACTCGTCGAAGCCACGAGAGTTGCGGAAAAGCGTTCGTCAAAGCTGCCGTCGGCAGTCGCGAATCTTACCGTAGCGTCCAAGGCCAACGCGTCGTTGCAGTCAGGGGAGCCTATTTCGCGACCGTCCTGCGGCTCTGACCATTCGTTGTCTCTGAGCGCTGCGGTGCTTGCCGAACTCGTCGTTTCGATGGTGAGGCCGGCTTGGGTGTCATCGCTCCACGTCAGCGCCGCCAAGCGTTCGCCCTCGACGAGAGCCAGCATATCGCTGCCTGAGAATCCCAAGCGGGTGCTCTGTGCCAGCGGCACGACTTCTTCGGTGACCGTCACACAGCCGAAGCTCTCCTCGCCCGTCTGACCTCCGGGGGGAGCCACGGCGTCCGAGCCACACGCGGCCAAGGCGAACGACAACACCATCGGAGATTGCAAAAGCTTCATACCCCCAGTGTGCACGGGAGTAGGAGCGCTTACCAGTGCGTTTGCGCACATACCATGCGGCGG
>CAZNZA010000389.1:0-1629 GCA_964577325.1 uncultured Polyangiaceae bacterium | reverse complement strand
GCGATCTGTTTGCCCGACTCAAATCGCTCCTTGAAGTCGCGCCGTTCCAGCATGCGGCCCACGTTGTACATAGATGCAATGCGAATGACGTCGTCGAAGCCCAGCTGAGATAGCCACTCCGAGTTCCATCGGACTACGGTGGCCTGCCGGTCTAAAACCTTGAACGCCTGATCGGTGTACGTCTGGGCATTGACCTTGATCTGCTCGGGCGTGAGCGGCGGGCGCATGGCGTTGCGACCCGTGGGGTCGCCGATGCGGGCCGTATAGTCACCCACTAAAAAGGACACTCGGTGACCGAAGCGCTGAAACTGCGCCATCTTCTCCATTAACACGGTGTGGCCCAGGTGAATATCCGGTGCGGTGGGGTCGAAACCCGCCTTGACCTCGAGCGGCCGCTGTGTTCGATGGGCTTCCTCCAAACGATGCCCAAGCTCTTCTCGCGTGTTGAGGTCGACGACGCCTTCGAGCAACGTCGGAAGCTGCTCCTGAGGGGGAGGAATGTGCCGGGTCACGACCGCGAGCATGAAAGAAGTACGCCCGCGGAGCAAGCAGTCTGCGAGGTAATCATTCCGGCACCAACGGGAGAGTCAGCGTTTACCTCACTCTAGAATCCGTAGCGTCTCGCGAATCACCTCGAGACTCTCCGCGAAGACACGCGGGCGCTCTTCGGGCCGGTTGAGGAACTCGATTTGACTGATGAGATCAACGAGTCGCGAAAGCTCGAGCCAGTCCGTCGGCAACTTGCCTCCGGCCGCAAGGTAACCGTCCGCGAAGGCGTCCCGAAAACCTACGGGGAGCGCGCCGCCCGCGCGAAGGAAGGTGCCCACGTCTACCAAGGGCGGACCGGCGAAGCAGAACTCCCAATCCAACACCGCCGCGACCGTCCATGACGAGCCCTGCTTGAGCATCAGAAGATTCGAGCGTTTGAAATCACCGTGCACCAGGCAATAGCTACCGTCCACCTCCCGCAGCCGCGGCGCATGACGTTGCACCGTTTGCCATATCTGGTCCCGTAGTGGCCCGGGCACCCGTTGCTCGGCCCTTCCTCCATGCAGGCACTCTCGAACATATACTTCGCAGTACGCCGACGGCGGACCATACCGCTGCACGACATTCATCGCCGAGTCGAGCGCGCCGCACTCGGTGAACGACCGCTGTCCAAGACCCGCGAGCACCCGACCGCAGTCAGCCGCGATGGCGTTGAGTTCCGAGGCGGGCAACGTCTCGAAAAGCTCCTGCAGAAGCGCCCCTTCGACGAATTGCCAAATCGAGCACGGGTGACCAACGATGGTGGTGTCTAAACACGTATACCGAAGATCGGGAACCGGTATTGCGGCGCCAGGGCTCGACTTCAGGTAGCCGACAATCGCTGCCTCTCGTGCTGCTGCTGTTGGGTCCCGCGTGTGCACGCGTAGCACGAACTGCTCGTTCGAGTGTCGAAGACTGAATTGGATGTTCGTGTTCGCCAGACCCGTAGGAAGGACTCGAGCCGAGTCTAGCTTTCTGCCCGGAAACGCTCGTTCGATCAGTGCATTCAACTGCTCGGAACTCACCTTCACTCGATCTGGTCGCTCCCAGCCTTCTTCCATTGTCTTCTCACTACTCCTGGCTTCAGTCGCTGCGTACTCA
>CAZNZA010000388.1:0-1668 GCA_964577325.1 uncultured Polyangiaceae bacterium | reverse complement strand
ACCGGGCCCGCCGCAGATTTGTACCTGGACGACGTGGTCTTGCTGGCGCAGTGAGTTCACCGCCGACCTAACCCCTGCCGGAGCGCGTGCTAGAAGGCAATCACGCGCTCTGGCACACCTTTGGGCGCGTCATCGGCAAGCCCGACCCTGCCGCGCTTCCCCAGAAGGGCGCGAAGCGATAGTCTTACGGCATGTACTATTGGTGCTTGCTGACGAGAATCCCGGCGCGTCGCCTGACGTTCCGCGCGCTCGGGATCACGACGCTGGTGGCGTGCACTACGCTCGGTGCTTGCGGCGGTGATTCGAAGTCCGAACGCGCGCCGGCGACAGACGAAACGGATGGGGCCGCGGCCAGCGGTAATAGCCAGGCAGACGGCGCCGCGAGCGTGTCGAGCGAAACCAGAACCGACGCGGCATCCGCGATCGTGACGAGCGAAACCGAGACCGACGCGGCATCCACGAGCGAATCGTCCAGCGGAGCTGACAGCGGCTGCCGAGACCTGTGCAGCGACACGGCGCCTGCCTGCTGCACACCGGAACTCAGCTGCGTCGAACGCGTACCACGCTGCCGCATCGACGTCCTGGCTGACCACCTGGACACCACCTACGAGTACGCCGACCTCGAGGCGAAGGCCGGCACGTGGCTAGGTGCTGTCGAATTTGCGATTCCACTCGACGCGGTGGAAAGAGCCACCGCTGAGCCGCCACCCGCGGCGCGTTTCGAGCTAACTCTCGACGCTGAGGCCTCGACCACCCTTGCACAGCTCTCTGTCGTATACTCACAACCCTTTCGGCTGTCGTGCGACGAACAGGAGCTGTTCGTGGGGGTCGTCTACATGGCGGAAGGCGCCGCCGCACTCCGCACGCCGGTGCTGCACGTCAAGCAGGCAGAGGATGGTGCCCTCGTGCTTCGGCTCGGGGCCTGGCAAAGCGCCTGGGCCCTCAACGGCAACGGCGGCACGACGGAACTCCGCGAGCGACTCGATCGATCCGAGCTCCGAGCGCAGCTGTGCGAGCGAGGGATCCTCGAGGAACTACGGTAGCGTTCGCGACCTTACGACGCTCGGAAGCGGAACATCACCAGCAACGCGTAGGTTTCTCCGATAAGCACAGTTCCACGACGTCGGCTGCAAGCAGCAGGGGCTATTTGTCGCCCTTGCGGCGGGTGACTTGGGTGTGGAATCGTGGCGCCCATGAACTGGCAGACCGCACCATTGCAAGGATCCCTTCATAGCTCGCGCCGTCGAGTGCTCCTACCCTTGCTTGGCTTACTCGCTGCTTGTGGACCCGTGGGCAGAAAGGCGCCACATTCCGTTGACTCTTCGCCGGGTGGCGGTGCGTCGGACGGCAACTCTGCGACGAACCCAGCGCCATCCGAGCCGGTACCTCCAGGAATGAATGCCTCCAGTTATCAGAACCCGGTGCTCAGCGGCACCAACCCCGATCCCAGCGTTTGCCGTGTCGGTGACGACTACTACCTGGTAACGAGCTCGTTCGAGTATTTCCCCGGAGTCCCCATCTACCACAGCAAAGATCTGGTGCATTGGCGCCAGATCGGCCATGTGTTGACCCGCGAGAGCCAACTGCCGCTGACGGGAACACCGAGCTCCAAAGGCATCTTCGCGCCCACCATCAGGTACCACGACGGCACGTTCTACATGGTGACGA
>CAZNZA010000387.1:0-1676 GCA_964577325.1 uncultured Polyangiaceae bacterium | reverse complement strand
AAGCGCGCGAAGCAGCGGGTTGGCCCGTAGAACCGAAGTTCTACGTGCCGGACGAGGCGTACACATTGTTTCGCAAGCGCGTGGAGGAGGTGCGGGGGCAGTACGATGCATGGAATCGATCTGTCGCTGGCCTGAAGGGTGAGCGCTTGGCAAAGTGGCAGGCGCTTACGGACCAAACGCCACCGGCACAACTGCTCCAGAGTTTGGTAGCCGCTACAGATGAGCAGACGACCGCCACTCGTGCCAGCGGTAGCAAGGTGTTGCAAGCAGCAGCTCAATTGTCGACACGACTGGTCAGTGGCAGTGCCGATCTCAACGCCTCGACCAAAACGGATCTCAAAGACGGCGGTTACGTCAGCGCGGGCAATTACGCAGGGCGCAATCTGCGTTACGGCGTGCGCGAGCACGCCATGGCTGCGATTGCCAACGGCTTGTGTCTGGGCGGGTTCATTCCCGTCACCAGCACGTTCCTCATCTTCAGCGATTACATGCGGCCCTCCATTCGTTTGGCGGCCATGATGAAGCTGCAGTGTGCGTTCGTGTTCACGCACGACTCGTTCTACGTCGGAGAAGACGGTCCAACCCATCAACCCATCGAGCAACTGACGTCTTTGCGACTGATCCCGAACTTGGATGTGATGCGTCCCGCGGATAGTCTCGAATGCGCAGGGGCATGGGCCCACGCCCTCGTGCGCATGGATGGTCCCACCGTCATCGCTTTGACCCGCCAGAATCTCCCCGCACTGAGCCGTCCAGCTAGCTTCGACCCAGCGCAGCTGCTCAAGGGAGGCTATGTGGTGAGTGAGTGCGATGATCCTACTCTGGTGCTCATCGCCACTGGCAGCGAAGTGTCGCTGGCTTGTGACACGAAGCCGCTCCTCGAAAAGCAGGGGCAACGGGTACGCGTCGTGTCCATCCCATGCCTCGAGTTGTTCCAACGCCAGGACGAAGCGTATCGCGATAGCGTGCTGGGTAGCGCGCGTCGTGTGAGCATCGAAGCGGGAGTGACGGCCGGTTGGGGCAGCTTGATCGGTAGTGACGGCATCGCTATAGGCATGGACGATTTCGGAGCTTCGGCTCCAGCCGAGACTCTTGCAGAGCAATTTGGCTTCGTTCCGGAACGCGTTGCGCAAGCCGTTGCTCGACGCCTGTAAGAAGCCGAGCTCGCGGAGCTTACCTCTGTACGAGCCATAGAAAAGCTGAGGCTAGTCAAGCGTTCAGCCGTCGACCGCTCACATCCGTGTGAGCGCGACGGCGCTTTTCTGTTACAGTACGGTCACCGTGGACCGGCTTCCCATCGTCTTGATTCCGCACCCGCACGTTCGCATCGAACGGACCGTGCTCGGGGGTAGCCCGTTCGTCGCCGGTTCGCGCGTTCCGGTGCGCCGCCTTTGGGCGTTCTACAAGAGCGGCGCCTCGGTCGAGGTGCTCATCAAGCGCTACCCGCGGCTCGGTCCCGGCAAGATCCTCGACGCGCTGGCATTCGCCTTCGACAATCGCGAGGTCATCGAACAGGACATCGAACGCGAGCAACGCCTGCTCCTGGAGGCGGGTGAACGCGCTCCAGAGCCACAGCTCGACCTTCCGTTTGCGACGCGTGCGGGTCCCCGACAAACGCGCTGATCGCACGGCGCTGGTGGATCGCACGGCGCTGGTGGATCGCACGGCGCTGGTTG
>CAZNZA010000386.1:0-1701 GCA_964577325.1 uncultured Polyangiaceae bacterium | reverse complement strand
GGGATGAATTGATTCGAGAAAGGTTCTTGCGTGCTCTAGAGTCATTGGCTAGGTTCTTTCGGTTCGTATCGTTTGGTCACTTTCGAACACTTTCCGTTCCGTACTTGAAGCGCCCGGGGTAACCCCTGGGCGTTTCTCTTTTAGCGTTACTCCGCGCAGCCCTCGCTCAGAGCAACGCAAGTCAACGCATCCGACTCCGCGACGCACGCCCGCTCCGGATACGCGTGAGGCGCATCCTCGCAAGCCTCGGCGCACGTGATGAATCGAGTGCAGCTGCCGTCACCACCGAATACCTGGCACGTCGGGAATCCCTCTTTGCAGCCGAGCCTTTCCCAGACCTCGCACGCCCGCGCGCACGTGGACGTGTCGAATTCTGGATGTGGTCCAGCATCGGGGAACGGTGGGACAAGCGGCTCAGGCTTGTTCACGCGTACGTCGCACCCGTCACAGCCGAGCAGCAACAGGGGAATGAGTAGCGCTCTCACGACTCGCCCCCCTGAACGACGAACAGCGGCGGGGCCACGTGCTTGCACAAGTGCCGTTTCTTCCCGCCGTACGCGCGAAGGGCAGCCATGCCGAAGTCGTCCGCTTTGCCCATGTCGACCTGATATCCAAGGTCAGCAAGCGAGGCGACGGTGATGCGAGAAAGCGGATTGAACCCGTTGTCGAGCCACCCCGTCATGAGCTCAGGGTCAAGCGCTGTCTCACGCCAGTGACCCTCCGCCGTGCCGGGTCCGCCCCCTGATTCGAGCGGTACCGGTGTTGGGCCGCGGCCGAGAAATACGCCGTACTCCCACATCGCGCGCTCACCGATGAATGTCGGGTTCGCTGTGCCGCTCCCGGAGATGAGCCGATGATGAGCCCACAGGGTACCAATCCCCAGCACGTGGCCCATCTCGTGAGTGATCACGTTGACGAGCGCGCCCTCTGCGGCAAGGTCCGCCATGTCGGCGACGTCGAACTCCATGCGGCCGGCGATCGGGAGCTTGTTTGCAAACCGAATATGCGTCGGGCCAGCTTGCCCGAGTACACCGTTCCGTCCGTCCATGGGTGAGACGCTCGCGTAGATGAGCACGTCGTCAACCTCGGTGCCATCGCTGAGACTCGCCGTCGGCAGGTCCCCGGTGATGACACTCGACCAGCGTGCCGCGGCCTCGGTGAAAGCCTCACGGTATTGCAAATCCATCTCACCAACGAAGCGCAGTGCGACGTCGAATTGTGAGCCCTGGGCGTCGGTGTCGATCTCGAGAGTCCAGCTTTCGAGCAGCCCGCCATCGCCCCCGGAAACATCCTCGATGAGTAGGACCCAGTCCCCGCGCGCGGGCGAGTTGCGGAGGTAAATCAGCGGCGTCTCAGGTCTCACCGCATGGCTGAACGGCGAGATAGCCTCAGCCACCGAAAGCGGAGCCTGGTCAGTGAACGTCGCCAGCAGGTCGCGCCCACGGTGCCCTCGTCGATTGAAGAGCAGGACCTTGGTCCCGTCGGGTGCCTGAAGCCAGAGCTTCACGTCGGAAATGCGGTCATGTCGCACCGTCACCGTGACGTTGACCTCCCGGACAAGGCCACTCGCATCGCTACGAATGATGACCATTTCCTGGCGTGGAGCGCCCGCCGATATAGGCATGCGCCCGCCGATGAAGGTCGTTCTCATCGCTTGAACGAGGCCGCCGGCGGAATCTCAGAGATGACTCGACCCTGCAG
>CAZNZA010000385.1:0-1713 GCA_964577325.1 uncultured Polyangiaceae bacterium | reverse complement strand
CGCGGACTATGCGGGCGGGGACGCGTGTCCACTACGTCCCCTCCTACGAGCGAGACGTTCAGCTGTTGGAGAAACGAGCACTGCGGTACTTGCCCGGTGTAACACCGACGATGCGCTTGAAGTGCCGCGTGAGTTGGCTTTGGTCGTAAAAGCCGACGTGCGGAGCGAGTTCAGAAGCACGTAAGCCCGATGTGAGCAGTTGGCGGGCGCGTTGCACGCGCAGATGGGTGAGATAGGCGTGGGGCGGCATGCCGACTTGGCTGCGAAAGGCTCGGCAGAGGTGAAACTTGTCGAGCGCTGCGTAATCTGCGACGTCGTCCAGGGTGAAGCTATCGGCTAGGCGCTCCCTCAAGTATTCCGTAGCGCGCCGCACGGGTCGCGTGTGGCGAGACAACGTGCTGCTCAGGTTGCTCCAGCTAGTGATGGCCTCTGTGACTGCCACTTCCAGGGTGAGGCGGTCGGCTCCCGCGTTCACGGCGTCGTGCAGGCGATGAAAGGGTGCGGCGCGGGGATCCTGCGCTTCGAAGTGAGGCAACGTGAAGACTTTGCCAGCTTCACCGAAGCGTCGGATCTCGTGTCGAGGCAAGATAACGGCGGTAAAGACCGTCATGCCGACGTGAGACACATCGCGGTGCACATCACCGGGCTCTTTGACCAGAACGGAGCCGGGAGGGCTGCGCCAGTTCTTGCCTCGTCCCCACCACTCCAGATGGCCGCGCTCGATGCGTGCTACAGCGTAGTTCTCTTTGACACCCGTGCGAACGCTCGCAGTCGTCGTACGAAAGGCGCGCAAGTCCGGAAGGGCGACGGGAAGCTGGACATGCTCAGGCATCTCGCGATCCTAACCCGCCTTCTGGGCCCGGGCTTGGAGGATCTTGGCAGAAAAACGGAAGACCTCGGGCGGAAAGAAGCTGCCAAAAATCGCCAAGTGAGCGGCTCGAAGGCGACGCACATCGTCGAGCATGAAGCATTCAAACATCGCTCTGGTCACCGGGGCAAACAAGGGCATCGGTCTACAAATAGCCAAAGAACTCGCCAATCACGGCCTCACCGTACTTCTCGGCGCGCGAGACCCGGGGCGCGGTGCTGCGGCCGCCAAAGAGGTGGGACGCGGCGCGCGGGCCGTGCAGTTGGACGTCACGGACACCGGATCCATTACTGCCGCTGCCGAGTGGATACGGGGCACGTTCGGGAGACTCGACGTGCTAGTGAACAACGCCGGTATTTCTCACTCACCGGCTCCCGACGCTTCCTTCGAAGACGTGATAGCTGCAGGGCGCCCCAGTGCCGCACCCGTCGACGAGGTGCGCACAGTGTTTGAAGTAAACGTGTTCGGCGTGCTCGCCGTCACCCAAGCCATGCTCCCCCTGCTGCGCGAAGCTCCAGCGGGACGCATCGTCAACGTTTCCAGTGAGGTGGGTTCGCTCACCAGGCAAGCAGATCCGAGCAACCCATACCGCATGGCAAACGCGCCCTACTCGCCATCCAAGAGCGCGCTCAACGCCTTGACCGTCGCTCTCGCCAACGAGCTCGAGAGCACCAGAATCAAGGTCAACGCGGTGTGCCCAGGATTCACAGCCACCGATCTCAACAAGTTCCGCGGCCCGCGCACCGTCGAGCAAGGGGCGGTCGCCGCTGTCCGCTACGCCCTCATCGGAGAAGACGGTCCCAACGGCGGGTTCTTCAACGAAGATGGTCCGCTGCCCTGGTAGC
>CAZNZA010000384.1:0-1744 GCA_964577325.1 uncultured Polyangiaceae bacterium | reverse complement strand
TCGAAACCGGTCAAAACTTGGTTGCCGAGGTACTAGCGGCCGCAGTGGGGCGCGCGCTCCCGCGTTCGCGCGTGCTCAGCGGAGTCAGGCTCCGTTAAGCTTGGATCGTGCTGGGTCGCGCCGCTGCGCCACTCCTTCAAAAAGCCGTCGAGAGCAGAGCGTGAGCCCAAAGTCGTGGAGCGCAAGTTCGCGGTTGCGGCGCGGTCGTAGCGACTCCGCGGGCGTAGCCTTTGGTTCAGCGTCTTTAGGGTCCGCGCTCAACGTGGAAGTGCGGTAGTCTGGCTGCATGCGCTTTCGTCGAGTAATGGCACGTCACCTCCGCCCACTCCAGCCGTGGTTCGTCGTCACCGGCGCCATCGCCCTCGTCAGCTGTGGCGATGAACCCTCCGAAACACCCCCTGAAACGACGCCGACCGCAAGCGCACCGGTAACGCCCGGTGCACCAATGCCCTCGGAAACGAATGGTAATACCCAGCCTGTTAGCCCGACGGCCGCTCAGCCAACGACGACTGTTGCGCCAATCTCGCCGACTGCACCGGAGCCAGTCGTGCCGTCCGTTACCCCTACAACAACAACCACCGGCCCCGACGATACGTCGACGCCTCCCACCGGTTCCACCAACGATACCACGACGGAGCCCCCGACCAGCTCCACCGACGATACGACCTCGGAACCACCCACGGACACGACCGACGACACCACCACGGAGCCTCCACCCGAGGTGGAGTGGACGAGTAGCGGCAACACGTGGTCGGCTACCGTTGGTGAGACAACATTGGTCGTCGATGCTGCCACGGGTGGACGGATCTTAGGGTTTGCCCTGGGCACCACAGAGATGCTGTTGGACGAGTCGGAGATCACCTACTCGAGCGGGGGGAGCAAGCCCAACGCCAACAATTACGGCTCGACGTTTTGGCTGAGCCCCCAGACACAATGGAACGATTCGGGCTGGCCACCGCCGGTTCACATGGACAGCGACCCGTACGCGGCCATGACGGAGGGAGCTGTCTTGAGTTTGGTCGGAGACCAAGGATCGGATCCCGGGACGGATAATACCGCCGAGATAACTGTGACCAAGGTCATCACTCCTGATCCGGCAAACAATGCCTTCGTCATCGACTACCAGATGACCAACCACGGGGCTTCCGCGTCGGACGAGTGGGCACCCTGGCAGATCACGCGTGCCGGGTCCGACGGCATCACGTTCTTCCCCACCGGCCCCGGCGACTGTGACGCGGGCTGCCCCAAAGAGCTGAACGTCACGGCCCAGGGCGCGTACAGCTTTTGGGTCTACGACATGGCGGATGTCTCAGACGCCGATGGCGCCGAGCACGGCGACAAGTGGATCGGCGATAGCGCCAAAGGCTGGATCGGGCATGCGTACGAGGGCGTGCTGCTGTTGATGCAATTCGAAGACATCGCCGCCGGTGATGCGCCGCCGAAGGAGGGCGACGTCGCCATCTACGCCAGCGGCCAGGATCCGTACATCGAGATCGAACCCCAGGGTGCCGCCGCTCCCATCCCCGCGGGCGGCACGGTGTCCTGGAAGGTGCGCTGGTCGCTGCATGCGCTCCCGGACACGGTCCCGGCTGAGCTCGGTGAGACACTCGGCGACTTCGCCGACGCTCTGGCCACGCAACTCGGCGCGCCGTAGTGCAGGCGGCGGTATCTTCAACGCCCGAAGGCATACGAAGCAAATCAAGGGACGTAGGTCGGAATCGTTGTCAGTGGGTGACGGTGGTTA
>CAZNZA010000383.1:0-1783 GCA_964577325.1 uncultured Polyangiaceae bacterium | reverse complement strand
AGGTTCGGGTAACAGTGCCTGCGCGCTGGGTTAGCTCACCTTCGTGGTTGGCGCGCGCAGCGCTTCGGAGGCAAGTAGCGCGATGGCCACGACACAGAGGGGAATTGAGGCGAACAATGCTGCCGCGAGACTCGATGACATATCTTGGGTATACAGGACACGTGTGCCCAGTCCGCGAGCACGGGTAACGATGTGCGTCAATCCGAGTGCGCCCACTACGAGGGCGCCGGACCAGAGCAGCCCGCGGTTAATCCTGACTGAAACAGCCGTACGTGCTGTGAGGTCAATGAACGCGACGTAGGTGAGCACCTGCCCATTGAAGGCAATGTTTAGCAACAACGAGTTCAATAGATGAAACGTGGTCACTATCGCCAGCCAGAGTAGCCAAACCCTACGAGAAACCAGTAACGCAACTATCCCCGCCAGCTCGAGGAACACCGCGAAGTAGTCGCCGAGCTCGAATAGTAGCACTGGGATCCGCGGCACATAGGGCGCCAACATCCGATCGCGGCCCAGGGAGTAGTGGTTGGGAAAGTACCAGGACAAGAAGCCGCTTTGGGTGAGATCAAAGTCGAACCACGCCAGCAGTTTCGGAACGCCTGCTGTAATCATGCCGAACGCCAAGGCGACTCCCAGCAAGCTCATGCCTTGGCGCACGGCGCGGTTGCTGTAGGCTTCATCCTCCGACGAGCGGAAAAGCAAAGCATCCAGCGAATAGTGTCGACCCCAGCCGCAGATTACCATGCAGCCCGCGAGCACACATTTCATGATGTTATGGTCAATCTTGCCGAAGGAGTAGTTGAAGTTACTCCCGAGCAAGATCAGAGCGATCCAAAGTAGGGTGGTCCAACGCGTCCACAAGCCGACGGCCACCAGACAAGTGACGAAGATGATAGCTCCGTCCAAAATCGAGAAGAAGGGGCTTGGGGGAAACCCGGAGGCTAGAGCGGCCGGGCTGAGTAGCGGCGGGTCGTAAAGAGCCCGTGGCACGTCGTCTATCCACCCGAAGTACGGGGGGGTCAACAGGAGTACAGACGCCCCCCACAACCATCGGAAGAGGCCGAGCGATTCGCTTGAGACGGTGCAACTTCGGGAAGCCCTTTCCCAAAACCATGCGCTGCCCGCTTCAAAGGAGTGATACCACTGTTTCAGATTCGTCATTCCGATCCAGTTCATCCCCGCTCTGGAGATCTACAGTGATCATGCTCCATCGGAACACCAGGAGGTCTCCGCTGTAGCCCATTTCCCGTACCCGTTTTGCAAGCCAATAGCGCGCATCTCGAGCCGCCTCGGGGGTTGGCGGGGTTCTAGCGACGGTCCACTCGTTTCCGAAGTAGCGTAGGCGAAAGCGAGTTTCGCCACGCTCCTGGCCGAAGTTCCGCTTCGACAAACCGTTGATGTATTGCACCGGTATGGGTTCAAGTAACCGAACCGGATCGAGCCTTTGGGCCTCGACCCCGTCACTTTCCACAGTAACCCGTAGGACGCTAAACTTGGCACAGCCGTCTTTGACCTCAATCCTCGATCCGCCTCCAGGCAACAACATCGCAGGCCAAGGCTCGACGCCGATGAGCGTTTGTACGCTCAAGGGCAGAACGAAGAGAACCGCTAGGATTAGCGTGAACTTGGCCGAGAATATCGGTCTTTCATGAACACCCACCGGCATATGAGCCTGCCGCAGCCTTGGGTTTGGTGTCAAGCAATTGCTCGAGGGAGCGGATGCAAGGTCGCCAGTACACAGGCGCATCGTTGAGAGCAGCCAGCTGCTCGTGCATGGCTGCCG
>CAZNZA010000382.1:0-1785 GCA_964577325.1 uncultured Polyangiaceae bacterium | reverse complement strand
AGGCTATCGCAGGCAACGGCGGGTTCACCAACCCCGGCGAAGTGAGCGAGCTCAAGGCCAACGGCTGAGGCTCCGCTCTCCGGTCGCGTCCGACCCTTGCGGGACAGCATGGCGGTCCACACATTCAGACCGCCATGCCCAAGGCCCTCACTGAAGCCGTGGTGACAGCCGGGGACCGGGGCGGCCCTGCAGCGCCGGAGAGACCAGCGTCGCAGTGCCGCCTAACACGAGCACCCTCGCGCTGAAGTCACAGTGCGTCGCGCAGGAACCGGTGTATCTTGCGGTTGAACACCAAGAAGGCGCTACCAAACTTGCAGACTTCCGAGCTCGATGCTTCGCTCGCGAACTCTACCCCGTAGACTGTCAAACCGTGGCGTGATCGCTTCAACAGTGGTCCGCCGGAGTCCCCGAAGCAGCCCAAGGCCTCGCCAGGTAATCCACCCGCGAGAAGCTCAAATCCGTTTTCGAGGCGGTAGCTCTTCCACCATTCGCGCGCCTCTTCTTCGCTGGGCAGTGCGCTGGGCGAATCGGTGAAGTACCACTCCAAGTACGCGTCGTAGTCGCCGTCGAACAACAAGGAATACCACCTGCCTCTGAGCGCCCGGGCGGTGACGTCGCCATGATAGAGCTGCCCGACGCTGTAGTTGGCGTCATGTACACCATAGCCGGCGATCTCGAACTCATCCCCCAGCATGTGGGCATCGAAGGACCCCACCTCTGCCGGTGTGACGGAGGCCGGGCTTTCCAAGTACGCGACGGCTACGTCGCGGCCGCCGTCGAGCAGCAGCCCGTTGTCGGGACCGGGGCCAGGCGGCGCCGTCACGTAGTTCGTTATCGGGATCACTTCGGTAGGGGCGAAGGCATCAGTGCCGAAGGCAAACGCGGGGACAAGACCGTAGGCGAGGGCCTCGTCGATGCCGGCGGTGCAGTGACGCGCGGTCACAATCGCGGATTCGCCAACCAACGTGCCACTACAGAACACGTGGAGCACCCCGTAGTCGGGATAGTAGAAGACGAGGGCGCCGACCGCCTCGAGCGACGCATCATCGGCGAGCTCTCCGTCCAGCACCGCCGCGCCCACTTCATCCACCTCCATACCTAGATCATGGGCGGCCCCGGAATCTCCGGTGCCCTGGGAGCACGCGAGCGCCAGAGGGCCAATCATCAACAAGCAGCCGGGCAGACCAAAACGTTCACTCATATACAGCGGTCCTTTCTCAACCATTGCAGCCGATGGAGGCTCGGCTGGGAATAGGAGTCTTGACTCGATTCCGTTTATCTGGCGAGTTCACGTTGGTGCGACACGGATTCCGGCTGCGCACCTGTGCCACTCCAGTGCCGCGTGTTACCCATAGCAGCAAATTCCTCTGACGCGGCTGCGCGCACGGGGTTGCGGTGACGGGCCCAAACGAACGCGACTACCTCGCGGTGTCAGCCCCACTCCATGGTCGCACACCTGACGCCGCTGTAGGTGAGATGCGGACTCAGTCGGAAAGGGGTTTAAGCTGGAGTTCGGCGATGCTCTAGAAATATTTAGGCAAGAATGCGTACCCGTCGACGTTGGGTTAATACTCTCCAAGTGTCTCACTGGATCCGTTCTTTGCGCCTCAACAAATCTTGCGCAGGGAGTGCACTCCAGTACCGCGTCTACGACCAGAGCCTGATGATTCAAAAGACCGGCTCAGAGCCTTCGCCCGGCGCCCCGGATAAGCAGAATTGAGACGACGCTTATCGGTACGGGTTGCCGAAGTGGAGACACTCCTGTTTTACTCTTCGCACGCTATC
>CAZNZA010000381.1:0-1787 GCA_964577325.1 uncultured Polyangiaceae bacterium | reverse complement strand
CCATCCGGAGTTCGACAACAGGTAACGTTTTCGCATCACCATCCTGCAGCGCATGAGGAAGTAAGAGATGGCTGCGCACCACTTCAACCAGGAGAATCTTTTTTCGAACTCATCGCGGGAGGTTTGGAACCGCGCGAGACTGAGCCAGGCTGCTCTTGGCGCACGGCTGCTCCGAAGTTGCCGGTATATTTCAAGCCCTACTTTAAAAACCTCGAGTCATGTTAACCAATGGGACAACGGTACCGCGAAGACACGCCAACTACCCTGCGAGTTGTCGCTACTTCGTGTGTTCTTGATTTGGGTTTAGGCAGGTGAAACTTTCTTCGCCACTATGTTGGCGGCAACAACGAGTCGGAATAACGTCTTGAGTATCAGCGGTGAGCTTGCTCATCCGCTGCATACTCAAGTTGGACGGCATCTGCCTCGGGACCGTGGATGAGGCGTCCGCTGAAGTTTGCTTGCATCTCTCGGTACCGCTCTATCAGGCGGGTAGCGTCATTGGCAACGTCGTGGGAAATCAGGCGACGCGCCTCTCGGATAACGTCGATAGCGGGATCAGGTGTCATTGGTTAACCTCCAAAAGTTCGAGTGGGGTGACAAGCAATGGGTTGTAGAGGCCTAGAAGGGCATTGATGCGTCGAATGTGGCCAAACTTGTTGGCGTTGGCGAGGTGTTTGCAATTCCACGTCACCAAGAAGTCGCAACGGTGATACGAAGCAAGTGCCAAATGGAGCGCGTCACCTAGGGGATCGGCAGGCATAACTTGATGCTGTACATAGGCTTGCACGATTTCAAGGACAGCGGTGTCAACGCCCACTACCGGCAACGAGGCGATAAGCTCTAAACAACTGGCGCGGGATGGAAAATTACCACGTTGAAGTTCGTCTGATACAGCCAGGCTTGTTACCAGCTCGGTGCTTGCGGCAGCTTGACTCCACCACTGTCGCGTCCACGTTCGACGTGCCACCATCTCAGGCTCGGGCCGGGCTTCGAAGTAGAAGCTCGGGATCGAAGTCTCGACATAGGCTCGCACGGTCACGTCAAGCAGTGTAGCGCGCGGCAACCACTAAGACCAGCGGTGTGGCCCGCTCTGAGCAGCATGAAGCGCCCTCGCCCCGAAAGCAGCGGCCAACTGCTTCGTTCCCTCGGGAATACCGCCGGCCTTGGTGGCCTGTGGCCCGTGTCGGCATCGAACTCCCCGCCTGCAAACCTCAACGTCAGCGCATCCCCGTCGCCAGCCAACACCGTGCGCTCAGCGAACGCCGAGTACTCCGCCTTGAGAAGCACGTCGTTCACGTCCGCCACATTGACGATGAGTAACGGTGACCCGAACTGGTCACTGACGACGCGATAGACAGCGCCCGCCGCATCCACGACAAACTCCGGCGAGTGCGCTCTGGAGGCGTACATGATCTAATGTCCGCTGTGACCGATTGCAAAGCGTTATCCTCCGGAACGGCGCCGTTTCGACGCCATTGGTGAGGGAACATACCGACGGGTCCCCGGTCCCGTCCCTCTGGATTTGGACGCACTATCGCACCTGGCGGGGGAAGTGACCGCGCGCCGCGATGCTCTCCAACGCAAGCTGTTAGGAGCGAAGACTCGCGCTTGGGGACTTCAGTTAATCCGGGTCGGTTCGAGCGCCGGAGGGGCTCGGGCCAAGGCGCTGGTCGCCCAGAAGGCCGACGGCAAACTATTGGACGGCACCGTCGATCAGGGGGCGGAAGCACGTTACTGGCTGTTGAAGTTCGACGTCCGGGACAACTCCGACCGCGATGGCAAGGATC
>CAZNZA010000380.1:0-1801 GCA_964577325.1 uncultured Polyangiaceae bacterium | reverse complement strand
CCTCGCCACGACGGCTTCTTCATTCACCGCCTGAAGTGACTGCCGAGCCTTGGGTACTCGGCCCGGCTTCCCACCGCTGAAGCAATTGCTGAGCCGGTTCATGGCCCTGTCCCGCCGATTTGCGGAGCCACTCGAGCGCTCGCACCTTGTCGACTGCTCCCCCCTCGCCCAGGTACAGCATCTGGGCGAGTTCGAACTGGGCGACGCTGAAGCCCTCTTCAGCACTCTGCTCGAGCCACTGCCGGGCGCGCACGTAGTCCGGCGCGCCCAGCTCCCCGCGTCGGTAGATCTCGCCCAGGTTGCCCTTCGCCACGCTCACGCCTTGTCGAGCGCTGCGTTCGTACCACTCGACCGCTTTCTCGACATCCTTGGCCGTCCCGACACCATAGCGATACATCTCGCCCAGGTTGTTCTGGGCTGGCGCGTGACCGGCCTGAGCGCTAGCGGTGTACAAATCGAAAGCCTCTCGTTCATCCGGCGCGGCACCAATGCCTCGAGATAACATCCAAGCCAGATTGTGTTGCGCTTCGGGGTGGCCCTGCTCCGAAGCTTGGCGATACCAACTCACGGCTGCCGCATCGTCTTGCTCTACGCCCAGTCCCTGGCGATAGAGCAATCCCAGACGGTACTGCGCCTCCGCGCTGCCTTCCTGCGCAGCAATCTCGAGCGAGGGACGGGCTTTGTCGAAGTCTATTTGACCGCCCAGGCCTTGGAAGTAAGTGATGCCGATGTATTCGTGCGCCCGCACCACACCATGAGCCGCCGCTCGTTCTAGCCACAGCAATGCCTCGCGAAACTGTCCGCGGGCGTCGGCGTTCAGGTATAGCGTGAGACCATAATCAAATTCTGCGAGCGCATCCCCAGCCTCGGAATATCGGCGCACGAGCGCCTCATATTGAACTGGATCATGAATGACGCTGGCCTTCTCCTGCATGTACTGCCGCGACAAGGCGATGCGAGCTCTTAGATCGCCGCTGTTAGCCCGCCGCACTTTCTCGCTCCACCCATCGTCTGCTGCAACATCGTCTGCTGCAACATCGTCTGCAGCAGCATCCTCGCTTGCTTTCGCGTCAGCAGCCGGAACCGGATCGCCGACCTCTGGGACGGGAGCCGGCTCCGCCCCTTGCTCAGGAGACGCCGAGGAGACTGGCAGGGAAGCTGCGCAAGCTTGAACGAGATTGAGAAACGCCCCCAGCGCTGCGAGCCCAGGAAGTGTGAGCTGGCCGCGCCGGCCGGCGGGGTTCAGTGTTGGGACACGCATCGTAGACAAGGTGCGGATTGCCCCGCAGCGCAGGGTGCTTCGTTGCACACGCCCAAAGGCCCTTCGGGCAGCTTGCACTGAGCGAAGAGTTCCCTGCACGGTTCGGGTTGGGGAATGGGCTGAACGTCGGCCGATCCCTCGCAGCTACCGAGGGACGTGACCGCGACCACGAACGCGAGGCGGTAAAGCAGCATCATAGTGCTGCCTACCATTCCTGCTCGCTCCTTGCACCCTTGCTTCTGAATGCTGGAGGCAGCGCGTGCCGATATTCGATGACGGAAAGGAAGCCGACGAACACCGCTTCGATCACCAGGTGCGTCCGTCCCCACGCACCCGCTGAAGACCAGAACGCAAGCAGGATGCCGCCACACACGACCACCCACGTGGCATTGGCGATGATCAAGGCGAGGATGGCGCGACGGGATGGGAATCGAACCCATACTGCCCGCGTTGCGAGCCAACCGGAATAGCAACCGTAAGTCACGTTCGCCGCTCCGACGAACAATACCAGGCGGCTCGGCATCTGGTAAAATTCAGCGA
>CAZNZA010000379.1:0-1802 GCA_964577325.1 uncultured Polyangiaceae bacterium | reverse complement strand
ACGATATCTGCTCCTTCTGCTGCGGTTGATGTTTGGCTGCGATGAACCGTTCGTTCGTCCATCCTTGCCCAAGCACTGCGCGCGCCAAGCACTGCGCGCACAGTACGGGGGCTTCCCTGCACCAGATGCGTGCACGCCGCGTGCCACGAACCCGCCGACAGTCCTGCACTGACCCTGATGGTGTCCGCATACCGCCACTCACCGCTGGGCCAGTCGGGACGAGGCGTCACGCACGTGGCAGGACGGCGTGGTGAGGCGTTCCGTGGCGCCTGGCGTAGGCCAGAGTCACAGGATCATGTAGCGCCCCACCCAGAGGCCTAGCAGTAGAAGCACTAACACCACTCCAGCTATCAGAGACCAGTTGCGCCCGCCAGGCTCACGCTTCGGGTTAACGTCCTGGTTGGTCTCCGGAAAGCGTCCCTCTCCATCGGGCACTTGTTCTAGATCGCCCGGCAACGTTTGACTGCCCATGTGTCCTGCGCTGTCAGCAGGGGCTGCTACAGGATGTCTCGGTTCTTGCACGGCACCACTCCGGATGAGATTTCGACAGGCGCACCGTCCGGCGGGCCCTCTGCGCGCTAGAAGCGGGTCCAAAGACGCGCCAGTAACACAGCAACCTGGCAGTGCAACTAGAGTGCCAGCCCCTTAGCCACGATGGGTACGCAGCTTGCAAAAGCTCGCTCAACGTATGCAACAAGACTCTGAATTAGCCGTGGTAACGGGCGCTTCCACGGGCATTGGGTTCGAACTAGCCAAGTGCTGCGTCGAACACGGTATGTGCGTGTTGATCGCCGCTGATGAGGCTCGCATTCATCAAGCGGCAGCAGAGTTACGATCCCTTGGAGGCACCGTGGAGGCGCTCGAAGTGGATTTGGCAACGCTCGAGGGAGTAGACCGACTGATGTCGAGCCTTGGCGACCGTAAAGTCTCCGCCATCCTTGCCAACGCTGGTCGTGGCTTGGGTAGGTCCTTTCTCGACCAAGACTTTGCTGACATACGTCGCGTCGTCGATACGAACATCACCGGGACGTTGTACCTCCTTCACCAGGTTGCCCGGCGCATGAGTGCCGCGGGGTCCGGACGGATCCTCATCACGGGTTCGATTGCCGGCTTCATGCCGGGCACCTATCAGGCGGTGTACAACGGGACGAAGGCGTTTCTCGATTCGTTTGCCTACGCCCTACGCGCGGAGCTGAACGAGTCTGGGGTCAGCGTGACGTGCTTGATGCCCGGGGCGACGGATACTGATTTTTTCGAGCGCGCTGACATGCAGGATACAAAGGTCGCAACGGGAAGAAAGGAGTCCGCCAGTGACGTGGCGCGCGCAGGCTTCAAGGCCATGATTGATGGTGAGGGCGAGGTAATAACGGGCTGGCAGAACAAGCTCCGCGCAGCGATCGCCAGTATCGCGCCGGCCGGATTGTTGAGTGAGCAACACCGGCGTATGGCTGCGCCGGGTAGCGGATGAGCGACAACGTTACGAAAGGCTTTCCAATGAATAAATCAAATTCACGCGCCGATGAAGCCGTCGAGGTCCCTTACCCGAAGGACGGTGTGAGTCTGTTGCGCGCCGAATCTCGAAGTCGGGAATGGGCTAATGGACGTCGCGCTCTCAGTCGCTCGGAGCCGCCGCGCGCCGAGCCACCACCTCCCCCGAAGTCAGCGCGGCCCTCTGTAGGCGTCGCTCCGACGGCATGGGGCGAGGAGCCGCCAGAAGGAACCGCAGCTTCCGAAGGAACCGCAGCTTCCGAAGGAATCGCAGCGTCCAAAGGAATCGCAGCGTCCAAAGGAATCGCAGCGTC
>CAZNZA010000378.1:0-1807 GCA_964577325.1 uncultured Polyangiaceae bacterium | reverse complement strand
AACGGCTTGAAGATGAGCCGCAAGCCCCTCAAGCACCATCCCACGCTAGCAGGTAGCCCCGACCGCTGCCATTCCCGAAGGGATGACGGCAGCGCGCGTTAACCTTCAAGGAAGCATGCTTGCCGGATCCATCTTTGAGTTAGGCAGCCTCGCGACACACGCCCAGGGCCAATCTGGCCGCTTCTGCGCGCTCTCGTCAATGTACATTGCTGGTTTAGCGTGCCACAGTTACCCAATGGTCGGTCAGCGCTCCAAAGACAGCAGCACGCCCTACACCTGGTTCTTTCTTCCGTTGGCCGAGCCTATGGGCTTGAAGAATGGCGGCGTGATTCGCTTCCAGGGTCAACATGGGCCGAATCGAACAGACAGAATGCTCTCCATTTGTATCCGGCAACTTGAAACCACGGAAGCAACCGCGCTCTTCCCAATTCACGACCTGATGCGTCTCGCCGACGGCATGTTTCGCATGGGAAACGGCGATACGGCTCCTGTGGAGCCTCAGCTGCCTGGTGTTGCGCTGGCTCTCACGGTTGCGGAGGTAGGAGTTCCTCGAGACGGCGTCTCTACCTCCGACGCCTTTGACGAAGCAGTCGGTTGCGTTCGTCACGTGCAGCGCGCATACGGCACGGTTCTGCAGCGACCACTGAAGCTGCTCACAAAAGAGCAATTGCCGATATGCGTGCCAGCGATAGACGGTACGTACAGCGCGGGCGAATTGCCCAGGTTCGAATCGATGTACGCGTTCTTGCCGAGCCGTCATAGCATCCGAAGGCGCTCGCGACATCCACAGCTCGATGAGAAGACGCTGGATGAGTTGCAGGTTGCGATAGACTCAATCGCGCCAGGCGGCAATCCCTTTTCCCTCTATACCGAACTTCGGAACGAGAGCTGGGTGCAGCTCCACAACGAAGGCAACTTGCGCGTGGCCGGGATAATGACTGGCGTGGCCGCCGAAGTGTTCTTGGATACGTTGTTGCTTCACCTGATGTGGGAAGAACGCAGGGCGCCGCAGGAAGCCGCGGCGGTGTTCGAAAAATTGCACAAGAACCGAGTCATGTCCGAGTATCATAGCCGCCTTGGCGGCACATGGACGGATCGCGGAACATCAGCGATATCGTCTTACCTCACGAACGTCGTCTATCTCCGCAATCGGGTGGCTCATGCCGGCTACGAGCCGAGCTACGAGCAGGTCATGCTCGCGCAGAACGCCGTCGTGGAGCTTGAGCGATACGTCGGAGATCTCCTCACGCGGCAGTTCAAACGGTGGTCCCTAACGTGTCTCAGTTGGACGGGAACAGTCGGTTTGGCGCAACGAGGCATACCGGCCGCATCCGTGAAAATGGCCTTGCAGACCAATGCGGAGTTCGATGGCTGGGGCACCTTCGATAGATGGCGCCAGCACTTCGTTAGAAACCGCGGTGGCTTGCAGACGCCTGGCTCCGACCCCGACCAGCTTCAGCTACTTTGGGTGCGAACCGTGGACGGAAAGACCCACTGGTTCTTGGCCGACAACGCGACCCGCATGGCGTCGAGCGTCGACGTCGATGGCGTTGTTTCGCCAGAAGCCCTAGACCTCATCGCCAAAGTTCAACGTGCTTTGGATGAGTCGCCACCAGAGGTCGCGACTCGCATGGATGTCAGGATGCTTCCAGGTGAGCTCGCCAAGCTTTCCGCCACGTGGTCGCCTGACTACGAGGTGATTCCAGGCGAGCGCATCTTCATGCCCAACCGCGACGCTTCCAGCTCTGCCTCAACGCCTTGCCAATAACCCGCGGGGAGGTACTGGAAGGCGTTTCAGTCGGCAAGG
>CAZNZA010000377.1:0-1823 GCA_964577325.1 uncultured Polyangiaceae bacterium | reverse complement strand
CGGGCGAGCTGCCCGACTTGCCGGCGCATGATGGCCTGGGCCGTGGCCGCGTCCTTGCTGCCGGCAGGCGTGTGCTCTAGGATGTAGAGGCCATTCATGATGGGGGCCAGCGGGTTTCTCAGCTCGTGAGACAGCATCGCCAGAAACTCATCCTTCTTCGCGTCTGACTCCCTGAGCGCTGCTTCGCTTTCGCGAAGAGCGGCTTCCGCGCGCGCGCGTTCGATGGCAGCCCAGGTGCGTTCGGCCGTTTCCTCAATCAAGCCGACTTCCGCATCCTCCCAGGCACGTCCAGACGTACGCTTGACGCTCAGGAACGCCGCCAGCTGTCCGTGCCGAAGCAACGGCACCATCACCTGCTCTTCGCTCGGCAAGCGACGTTGCATGCCATCACCAGCCAGGCCGGGCGAGGCGGAGCCGGAGGCCTCTTCGGTGACCACGGCGCGTCCCTTCTCGAGCTCCGATCGAAGAGAAGTCGGTAGCTCGATCTCGCTTGCAAGCGTTTCTGCGGCCGTACCCCAGGCTGCGCGGGTGACGGCGCCTCCGCCTACGTCCGTCTCG
Organism: uncultured Polyangiaceae bacterium; assembly: GCA_964577325.1. Taxonomy (GTDB): domain Bacteria; phylum Myxococcota_A; class Polyangia; order Polyangiales; family Polyangiaceae; genus SZUA-265. The sequence continues at coordinate 1,265 of CAZNZA010000377.1, read as the reverse complement.
GCGTATGACACATGGTCCGCACGCAGGTGTCGCCCAAGCTCGCGACAACAGATGCGCCCAATCTCGGAGGGGTCACGCACGTCACGAAAGGATTCTGAAAGCGCCAACCGAAAGGCGTCCCGCTCCGCAATCTGCCGCAGCGCCTGCTCTGCCTTTTTGCTTTCCGTGACGTCTTTGAGCAAAATCGCGACTCCTTGCGGATCCGATAGCAGGCGTTGTCCTCGACGAAAAAGCGCCGCAGACGTTCCGGCGACACGTCAGCCTGAATGTCTTCCGGGAACACGCCCTCCCGAGCACGCTTCAACGAACGTGCATGGAGGTCGGAAGCAAAAATATGAATCAACGGGGGCGCGTCCAGAAGCGATGTCTGTTCGAGCAACAGCATGGCGACAGAATAGGCTTCCTCACCCGTCGAACACCCCACCGACCATACCCGCACGCTATCGCCTGCCGCCTTGCTTGCGAGTATCTCGGGAATGACCACGCGCTCGATGTGAGCGAACACTTCGGGGTCACGGAAGAAGCTCGTGACCGTGATGAGAAAGTCCTCGGCCAAAGCCCGCACCTCTTCCGGCTTCTCTCTCAACAAGGACAGGTAGTCGTCGAGCTCTTCGATTCGCGACAGCTGCATCCGACGTCGAACCCGCCGCATGATGGTGGACCGCTTATAGTGGCTGAAGTCGTTGCCGGTTCGCGTCCGAATGTGCGTGAAGATGCTCTGCAACAGGGGGCGTGAGTCCGCTCGCGGCGGTTCTTCTACGATGGGCACCCGTGGCTTCGTTTGCAGAAAGCCCACAACGCGATCGGCGATTTGGTTCAGGGGCAGAACCAGGTCGATGAAGCCGCTGGCGATGGCGCTACGCGGCATGCCATCGTATTCCGCTTCCGCGGGATCCTGAGCCACCGTCAATCCACCTTTTGCCTTGATCTCCTGGATGCCGAGTGTGCCGTCCCCGCCCGTGCCGGTGAGAATGACAGCTGCCGAGTTGCCGTTGTGGGTCTTCGCCAAGGTGCGGAAAAAGTGATCGATGGGTGCTCGCTCCCGGCGCTCCGGCTCGAGTGGGGAAAGGCGCAGATGGCTGTCTATGGTGCTCAGGTTGCGCCCCGGCGGAATGACGTAAACGCGATTGACCTCTAAAGGAGTGACGTCCGTCACTTGCTCCACAGAGAAGCCCACGTGCGGCTGCAGCAGCTCGGCCAAGTGGCTCTTGTGGTCGGGAGACAGGTGCACGACGAGCACGAACGCTGCTCCGCTGTCAGGCGGC
>CAZNZA010000376.1:0-1825 GCA_964577325.1 uncultured Polyangiaceae bacterium | reverse complement strand
CCGCTCGACACGGCAGCTGGCGGATCTTCGTCGGCACCCGACACGGGCGTGACGAACCCGGGCGAGCCTTCGGCACCTTCTTCCGGGACCGGCGGCGCGGTGTCGCCAGGTGCGGTGTCGCCCGGCGCCGTCTCACCATCAGGCCCATCCTTACCGAACACAGCAGGCAGCCCTTCCGCTTCCAACATGACCGGTACACCGGCACCGGGCGGTCCGGGTCCAGATGGCGATGACGGAGGTGGTGTCATCGATGCCGGTGAGACGCCGCCTGGTGGCGGCGACGGGCCGGAACCAATGCTCGAACTCGGGCCGGCGCTGACGGCGGAATCCATCGCAGTCGTTGACCCGGAAGTGACGTACCAAACGACCCAAGGGTGGGGCACATCGTTGTGCTGGTTTGGCAACATCGTCGGTAGTTGGTCGGAGAGTAACGAGGCCGCAGTCGCCGATCTATTGTTCGATCAGGAGCAAGGTCTCGGCCTGAACATCGTGCGCTACAACATCGGCGGGGGTGATGCCCCGGGCCATGATCATATGGGGCCCGGTAAACAGATGGAGGGCTTCAAATCGAGTGAGGGTGCGGCCTACGATTGGACGGCAGACGCTGGGCAGCGCTCCCTGCTGAACGCAGCGCTCGCGCGCATCCCCGCAGACGATCTTCTGATTGAAGCGTTCTCCAACTCCCCGCCATACTGGATGACGCAGAGCGGCTGCGCCTCTGGCGCCGGAAGTACCAACAATCTGAAATCTGACTACTACGACGACTTCGCAGATTATCTCGCTGAAGTGACTCTCCACTTTCGAAATGAATGGGGGATCTCTTTCAATACCCTCGAACCGTTCAACGAGCCATCCGCCAACTGGTGGAGCGAAAGCGGTGCACAGGAAGGGTGCCGCTTTGACCGCTCCGTTCAGCCGACGTTGCTACGACAGTTGCGCGCAGCGCTGAACGAAAAGGGTCTCGACGACGTGTTGCTCTCGGCACCGGACGAGACCAGCATCGACGACACGCTGGCGTCGTACCAATCTTACGATGCCGCGACCAAGGCCATTGTTCACCAAGTAAACACCCACACCTACTCCGGCTCTCGCCGTGCGGAACTGCGGGCGGCCACGGCGCGCGATGGTAAGCTGCTTTGGGCTTCAGAAGTGGACGGCAGCGGCGCCCCTGAGCCCTTCGACGTCTTCCCCCACCGTCACGATGACATCGCTCCGGGCCTCGATCTGGCAAACCGCATCACCCTCGACCTGAAAGAGATGCAAGTCGACGCGTGGGTGTTCTGGCAAGCCGTAGAGAGCGAACAGGCGCAGATCAACCTCAACAAGAATTGGGGCATGCTGCACGCCGACTACGAAGACGGCACCGAGCGGTATTGGGTTACCAAAAAGTATTACGTCATGAAGCAGTATACTCGGGCCATTCGTCCGGGGTACATCATGCTCGACGTGGACGACCCGGACGCCGTGGCATTTCTGGGCCGCGACGATGGCAGGCTCGTCATCGTGCAGCGCAACGCGACGAACAGCTCGTCAACCCGAGGCTACGACTTGAGCAAGTTCGGGAAGCTGGGCAAAGGAGCCGCGATTCATCGCACCTCGGAAAGTGAAGACTACGTGGAGCTCACGGCTCGGCCCGTCGTCGATGGCGTAATCGCCGTGCCCATCGCCCCACGCTCCGTCACGACCTTGGTTATCACCGGCGTCGTGCCGTAAGCGGTCCCGCTCATGGTCGCCGTCGATCGGCCACTCGCCCGCGTGCACCGAGCTCAATCGAGGTCGGCGCGGGCGCGTAAGTAGTGAGACACGATCGGGCCGGTGGGCGCGT
>CAZNZA010000375.1:0-1835 GCA_964577325.1 uncultured Polyangiaceae bacterium | reverse complement strand
CCAGATCGGGAGCCGAGTAACGTTACTCGCGTCCCCCACAACGCTGATGCTCGGAATGGAGCCATACACTACGGTCGGCAGATGCGCGGTGATGTTTGCCCTGCTCTTCGTCGGCCTCTCCGGGTTTTTGATTGCAGGGCTGTTCCAACGACCGTGGTATTCGGTAAAGCGGGGCTGGCGCGGCACAGACCGCCCACCAAATGCCGAAACGCTAGCGTAATTCCGGAGCAACCAGCGAAAACAGACCTACACCGCAGCTTCAGCGGGAGTTGCCGACATATGTTAATTGGGCACGTAGTGCAACAAGGCGAATGCTTGACTTCGATTGCCCACGAGGATGGGTTTGCGGACTACAATAAGATCTACAATCACGCCGACAAGCTAAACTTTCGGACGATGAGTTGCAATCGAGCCCAGACCAACGGCAATCGAGCTCGGGGCCTATGCCACGAGCTCCTGAAGAATCAATTTCACATGCTTGACGGGCCCAGGGACCATGCCAGGATTAGGCATGCTTCGTTCGATGTGGTGGATTGGGCTCGTGATGTTTCACCAATTGCACGCGCAGCCTGCGCTCGCGTGCGGAGCAACGCCAGACGAGCTTATCCCGTTGCTCCCGACGGAAGGAGCGGTCGACGTTCCGCTGAATGCGGCGCTGTTCGCGTCTGCCAACCTACGCTCCGCGGTGCAGTTCGACTTGAGCGAGGTGACGGATGGAAACGAGGACGGTGGCGGCCTGGTGTCAGTGCCGCTGGTTGTCAAATGTGAACCCGGTGGCGGGGGGGCTTTGTGTGTCGCTCAGCCGGAGGAGCCGCTGAAGCCGCGAACGCGGTACCTCTGGGGAGTGCGTGGCGAGGACGAAGCCGATACCAGAACGGATCAGACGTTCGAGACGGGAGAAGCGAGCAGCGCGGTGTGGATCCCTCAAGTCTCCGTGACCGTCGTGCAAAACGTCGTGTTCGACTCTCACCCCTGCGGTGGCGATCGATTGGTAACTTTGAAGCTCGGCAGCCAGACGCCAGCGGTCGTTTTCGTGCCTGGGCTGGCCCCCGGCTACGTCATGCATGCTCAGGCGCTCAGCCCACAGGATCCGGATGCCTCATGGAACCTTTACCAGCCTCCCGACTGCTTCGAGCTCGTAGTCTACGACCAGCTCGGTGCGAGCGAGCGTAAGCCGGAGATCTGCCCAAACGAAGTGCTTGCTCCGACAAGACATGAACCCGACGACGACACTGGTTCAGTGATGGACGCCGGGGCGGCTGAGCCAAGCGAGGCTGATGGCGGCGCAGAGGAAGAAGACGCGGGAAATCACGGCCTGCGCGACGCGGAAGCTGAGCCACCTGGCGCTGGCAGTGCGAACGGCAGCGACGCGGCGGCGCCTGGGACCGCGTCGACTGACGAAGGCGAAGGCTCGAGTTCTGCCTCGCCCGTGGGGAGCGCTGGAGGAGACGGCGGGTGTGGGGTGGACGGTAAGTCCAAGTCCACGTCCTTTGCGGGCTGGCTACTGGCTCTAGGGCTGGCCCTCGCCGCGCGCCGGCGGCATTCGAGGCGTTCATCCCTGCACCGCCACCCGAACACGCAGCGTTAGCTAGACAGACCCACGACTTAGCGACGGTGCCGGCAGGATTTGGCTTCGGTTAACAGAAATCGGGCGACCGCCGCGCGGGAGACGGCCCCGCCAGCACTCGGGAAGGGCGTCCGCGGCGAGGCGATAGCTGGTGGCCTCCTCATTGGTGAGAAAGCTCGTGCGCGCGATGGTCCAGTCGAGACGAGAGGCACGGATGTGGTCCTCCATGCGGGCGGCGTCCGCCACTAGGCCCTGCACCAGCCATCGC
>CAZNZA010000374.1:0-1841 GCA_964577325.1 uncultured Polyangiaceae bacterium | reverse complement strand
CCGTCAACGGTGTGTCCCACTGACCCCGGGCGTCCAGCGTCCAGGCGTTGAGTTCAGCTCGAGTGGAAACCCCCATGCTTTGGCGCAGCAGGTCCTTGCCTGCCGTCAATGCAAGGCTCTGACGCACACTGCCCAGGCTTACCTCATGGGCGACTCGTACCCGGTGGTACTCGAGTGCACCGCTGAGCTCACCGCTCAGATTTGGATCGACGCGACTCGGCTGGTCGAACACTAGACGCAGTTGGTCCCTCGAGCCGTAAGCGTTGACGCTCAAGTGTCCAGCGCTGCCGAGTTGGAAGCTCCACAAGTTTTGGTAATCCCAGTAGACGGGTGCTGCCACTACCGTAAACGCTCCTTCCGGAACGAGACTGTCAAAAACGAAGTCGATGTTGCTTCGTCTCACGGCTGCAGCGACAGCAACTTTCTCTCCGAGGGGAGACTCGACGATCAGTGATGAGTCGACGAAGTTGAGGTCGAGCACGGCTGCAAGACGATCTTGCCTGGGTTGCCGGAAGCGCGCCTCGATCACGCCGCCGCTCGCGCGACCATAGCGCGGAGCGAAGTTGCCGGGATACAAGTCCACGCTCTCGAGGAGCCGAGACGGAACGGTGCTGGTCAACCCGCCAAAGTGGTACAGCAATGGCACTTCCACTCCGTCTATCAGTGTCGTGCTTTCCGCCCAGGAACTGCCTCGGATGATGGGATTGGAGCCTTGGGGCGCGCGGGCAACGCCAGGTAGCGATTCAATGGCAAGCAAGGCATCACCGCGCGTTCCGGGAAGTTTGAGCAAACGTTCCTGATCGAGGGAACGGCGCGTTGTTTCCCGCGCCGGAGCCTCGACCTCCGCCGTTCCTTCGTACACTTCTTCGTCGAGTGAGACATTAGCCACTGCCGGCGATGCTGCCGGCGATGCTGCCGGCGATGCTGCCGGCGATGCTGCCGGCGCCTGCGGTTGGGCCGTGCCGGGAGCTGCGACGGGTGCTGGGGGGAGCGCTTCCGCTTCGGCAGTCGGTTCAGGAACAAACCAGAAGCGGTACTCGATGATGACCGACGTGGGCTCATCATCGACCAAAGCCGGAGTGAAGCGAAACGCCCGGGCGCGCTCCTGGGCATGCGCGCCTAGTGATACGTCGCCTCCGACGATGCGCGCTTCCGCGACGCTGCCGTGCTCGTCTATCGTCAACTCCAGTTGCACGAAGGTCGGTTTGTCCAAGGTTACCGTCGGAGGAGGCGCCGTCGACACCTCGCTGACCAGCACGGGCTCGGTCACCGTTGGCTCTCGTGGAGTGACGACCTCATCTGCCTCTCGAGGGGCAGATGGTTCCGTTGAAGACGCGAGTTCGACATCGGCCGCGGCACGATGTTCAACGGTCATGACAGCCGCTAGAACGAATCCCGAAGCACAGCGGCGGCGAAGTGGGGGTAATAGGCGGTGCATCCTAGGTGCGCAAGCTCCAGGTCAATGTTGTACGCAAGCCTTCCCGAAGTCGTGAGACGACCCAGCGAGAAAACTGCAAGGAGTGAACGGTAATCCAGCGCGGTTCGACCCAACGCAGAACTCATGTTCGTCGCTCAGTGCCCAATGCGGCACGCGCCGTTCACGACAGAGAGCATATTTTCTAAAAAATGCCAGCGTTGCCTGTGAGTGCGCTCGACAACCGCTCGAGAGTGCGGCGCCAGGCGGAAGCTGCTAACCAGCTCATCAAGACCAGGAGGGTACGGATCTTGCCTATCAGGTCCGTGACTGTGCCAGCTGTGCCATCTGATTTCCCGGGGGCGACATCAGCGCGGAGTCGAGTCGCCACCACCCTTCACTTGGAGTAGAGAGCTCATGTTACGCA
>CAZNZA010000373.1:0-1844 GCA_964577325.1 uncultured Polyangiaceae bacterium | reverse complement strand
GAAGTCCTACGAAGCCCTGATGAACTGGCTCGAAACCTACCAGATGCGCAACGCCCAAGGGCAGTTGCTTCTGCAAGGTCGTGTCATCTCTGAGATTCCCCCGGCGGCATCCTTCAAGCGATGAGAACGACCTTCATCGGCGGGCGCATGCCAATCTCGGCGGGCGCTCCGCGTCAGGAAATGATCGTCATTCGCAGCGACGCGAGCGGCTTCGTCCGGGAGGTCAACGTCACGGTGACGGTGCGACACGACCGCATTTCCGACGTTAGGCTGTGGCTTCAAGCGCCTGACGGGAAGAAGGTTCTGCTCTTCAATCGGCGGGGTCACCGTGGGCGTGACCTGCTGGCGACGTTCACTGACCAGGCGCCGCTTTCGGTCGCTGAGTCTGTCTCGCCATTTAGCCATGCGCTTCGACCTGAGACGGCCTTGATTCACCTTCGAAACTCGCCCGCGCGTGGCGAGTGGCGACTGCTTATCGAGGACGTTGTCGGCGGCGACGGTGGCTTGCTGGAGAGCTGGACTCTCGAGATAGACACCGACGCCCAGGGCTCGCAATTCGACGTGGCGCTGCGCTTCGTTGGCGACATGGATTTGCAATACCGCGAGGCCTTCACGGAGGCCGCGGCGCGCTGGTCCAGCGTCATCACCGGGGACCTGCCAACGGCGAGTCTCAGCGATGGCACCGAGGTTGACGACGTGCTCATCTACGCGAGCGTCTCACCCATGGACGGACGGAACGGTGTACTCGGGCAAGCTGGCCCGACGCATATTCGGTTTGCAAACAAGCTCCCGATCGCCGGCCGCATGGAGTTCGACGTCGCCGACATGGCGGACCTTGCCGCAGAGGGCGCGCTCGTCAACGTGATCACTCACGAGATGGGCCACGTGCTGGGGATTGGTACCCTGTGGGCTCATCATCGGCTCATCTCCGGGAGCGGCACAGCGAACCCGACATTCATCGGTGAGCGCGCGATGTGGGAGTACGGCGTATTTCTCGGCCGCGGCCCAACACCGGTACCGCTCGAATCAGGGGGCGGACCCGGCACGGCGGAGGGTCACTGGCGTGAGACAGCGCTTGACCCTGAGCTCATGACGGGGTGGCTCGACAACGGGTTCAATCCGCTTTCTCGCATCACCGTCGCCTCGCTTGCTGACCTTGGATATCAGGTCGACATGGGCAAAGCGGACGACTTCGGCATGGCTGCCCTTCGCGCGTACGGCGGGAAGAAACGGCACTTGTGCAAGCACGTGGCCCCGCCGCTGTTCGTCGTTCAGGGGGGCGAGTCGTGAGAGCGCTACTCATTCCCCTGTTGCTGCTCGGCTGTGACGGGTGCGACGTACGCGTGAACAAGCCTGAGCCGCTTGTCCCACCGTTCCCCGATGCTGGACCACATCCAGAATTCGACACGTCCACGTGCGCGCGGGCGTGCGAGGTCTGGGAAAGGCTCGGCTGCAAAGAGGGATTCCCGACGTGCCAGGTATTCGGTGGTGACGGCAGCTGCACTCGATTCATCACGTGCGCCGAGGCTTGCGAGGATGCGCCTCACGCTTACCCGGAAAGGGAGTGTGTCGCTGCGTCCGAGGCTCAGTCTTGTGTCGCACTCACGGAAGACTGCGCTGAGTAGCGCCAAAGGCTAAAGCCGCCCACGGGGGACGGCTTCGTTGCTCCTTCTACGCGTGGCAGGCGAGCTATAAGTAAACGCCCCAGGCCAACGGAAGGGAAGACCTGGGGCGCTCAAGTACGGAACGGAAAGTGTCCGAAAGTGACCAAACGAAACGGACGAAGGAAAACCTAGCCAATGACTCTAGAGCACGCAAGAACCTTTCTCGAATCAATTCATCCC
>CAZNZA010000372.1:0-1861 GCA_964577325.1 uncultured Polyangiaceae bacterium | reverse complement strand
CATGTGCTCCCGGAGGTGGTCGACGAATGCCTTTACCTTGGGTGAAAGGTGCCGAGTGCTCGCGTAGACGGCGTGGATCGACGCATTGGGCGATGACCACGCGGGGAGAACCCGCACGAGCTTCTTCGAGGCTAGCGCCGCGCTGCAACGGAACGAAGGTAGCATCGCGATACCCAGGCCCGCGCTGACGGCTTGTTCGAGAAATTCGAAGTCGTTGACGACCAGACGCGGCGTGACCCCGACTTTTGCCGTCTTCGCTCCTCGTTTCAGTGTGAACGTGGCACGCGCCGGTTCGGCACCGAACACGATACAATCCATGCGTTCGAGATCCTGGGGACGTTGAGGAGTTCCCTCTCGCTTCAAGAACGCGGGACTGGCGACCAGATACCGCTCGAGGGTTCCCAACGCACGGGCGATCAGACCTGAGTCGGCAAGGTTGCCCACTCGAACGGCAACATCGTAGCCTTCACTAATCAGATCGACCACACGGTCCGCGCATACCAACTCGAGTTGCACCTCAGGGTAGCGCTCCAAGAAGGTGCTGACGGCCAAGCCCAAGTGGGCGAAGTTGAGTGGCATCGTCACGCGCAGCGGGCCCCGCGGCGCGGCCTGCATCTGGGTAACGGCAACCTCGGCCTCTTCCGCCGCTGCTACCACCCGAACCGCGTATCCGTAGTACGTCTGGCCAACGTCCGTGAGACTCAATGTGCGCGTGGTGCGCTGCAGAAGGCGTGCCCCAAGTCGTTCCTCTAAAGCACTCACCTTGCGACTGACCGTCGACTTTGGCATCTCCAACTCCCGAGCGGCTTTGATGAAGCTGCCGGCTTGTACCACCTTGGTGAACACCAAAAGCTCATTCAGATCCATGGCAGTCGCTCCGTCACATATTATCCCATCAGTGGGATAGTTCATCCACAAAACCGTCCCTACCCTATTCGACGGGACAAAGCTAAGTTGTGATCACCAACCGACCCCCAACAAGGAAACATCATGCAGAAAAAAGCCTGGAATATAGATACCACCCACTCGAGCATCCACTTCACCGTGCGACACATGGTCTTTGCGAAGGTCCGAGGCCGTTTTGGCGTCTGGTCGGGCAAGGTACACCTGGACGAGCAGGATTTGGCGGGTTCCAGCGTCGAGGTTGAGATCGATGCTAGCAGCATCGATACGGGTGTGGTCGACCGTGACAATCACCTGCGATCGGCGGACTTCCTCGACGTCGAGCACTTCCCCAAACTGCGCTTTCAAAGCCAGAGGGTGGAGCAACTGGGCAATGACCGCTACCGGTTCTACGGCGACTTGACGATTAAGGACGTCACTCGAGAGGTGGCGCTGGACGTGGAGTACGCAGGTCAAGCTCAGGATCCTTGGGGCCAGCAGCGGGCGGCTTTTACCGCCACGACGGCGCTGGACCGCAGTGACTTCGGATTGACGTGGAACCAAATGCTAGAAGCCGGTGGTGTGGTCGTTGGCGATCGCATCGATATCGAGCTCGAGGTGCAGGCGGTGAAGCCCGCAGCTTCTCGAGCCGCTTGAGGTGAGACATGTCTGAGCGTCGCGCTTTCATCCAAAGCATCAGCCTGGCGGCGCTCACGCATTTCGCGCCAGGCTGCCGGCGCCGCGTCGACGACGCCCCGCACAAGCCGAAGGAAACGCCACCCATGACTACACCCGTCACCCCCACAGCCGCTAAGCGAATGCCAGTACTGTTCGTCGGACACGGTTCGCCCATGAACGCCGTCGAAGACAATCGCTGGAGCCGTGGGTTCTCGGAGCTCGGGCGATTGGTGCCCGCGCCTGTGGGGATAGTCGTCATCTCCGCCCACTGGTACGTCGAGGGGACTTTTCTCACGGACAA
>CAZNZA010000371.1:0-1874 GCA_964577325.1 uncultured Polyangiaceae bacterium | reverse complement strand
GGAACCGTGAGTTACGTTTGCTGTCGAGCGGGCCGCTCCTACCCACCAACGGCGAAAGCACATCCACGCCGGTCGCATGAAGCGGGACCGGTAGTCTCAAACGCCGACGTTCCCTCGGCGGACACGGACGTCGAAATGTGATAGCGTAGCCCCAAAGGCAGCGTCGATCGGTCATGGAGCTAGCACAGCCGAAGTCACCGCCCTGCTCGAGCGCCTCGCTGTGGAAGCGCCAGATCTGCTCCGCGCTTCAAGCAAGGTCGATCTATCGCTCCTCGAGCGCGCGGCACGCCTGACACCACTCGAACCTGTCGAGGCGGCATCCCGTCACCTCGCCGAATTGCGTAGCTTCAGACCGCGATGAAGCATCCGAAGTCGACCAGCATTCGCCAGTTGCTGGAGACGTTACGGCAGACTGGCGTCGAATTCATAGTAATCGGGGGTGCAGCGGCGACCCTTCACGGCAGTGGCACCACCACCGAAGACCTTGATATCGTCCCCGCTCCAACCGAAAGCAATATCGAGCGGTTGCTCCAACTGCTTCAGCAGTTGGACGCCGAATTCTTGGACCGCTCGATCTGTTGATGCGTCTTCACGACGGGCGAACGTATCACGAACTTCGCGCTCATTCTCAGACGTTCACTGACGATCGGATCGAGTACTGAGGTGAACACCGAGGCGTGACGTCAGCCACTGATTTGGGTTGGGCCCAGCAAGTTCACCAAGCTTGAGGCTCCCTCCCACAATCCGCAAGTTGCCCTGAAGCTCCTCTAGCTCCGCAGGTCGATCCCACTCAGCGCAGGTTTAGTCACTCCACCCACTCCTGTCTCAATTCCCCACCGCGCGTCGCGCCAACGTGCGCCAGCATTCCCGCGAATCTATCGCCGGCCACGAGCTCGACGGGATACTTATCCGCGTACATCTCGTCCTGTGCTTGCGCAGTGAAGTACGACGTGGTCACGAACACGCCGTGTTCGCCGCGCTGTAACCGCGCCACGAGCCGAGCAAGCTCCTTCGGCCCCACCCCTCCGCCTTCGGGTTCGTAGCGCTTGACTTCGCCCTTGAGCGGGATCGTATACGAAAGGGGTGGGGGCAGCCTGAACTCGCCGAAGAAGTCGAAGCCACCGTCACGCACGTGTCGCGTCTGCACGATCTCGTGACTTATCTGCGTTTCTTGAAAGGCTCTGACGGCCAATCGCTCGAACTTGAACGGATCCAGCTTGGAGAGCGTCGCCAGCAGTCGACGCTCGGCTGAGCCCGGTGCCGGCAGCTGTTCCTCCTTGCGACGGATCAGTCGAGCGTGCACGATCAAACGTGAGTGCTCACCCGTGGCGGCATAGCGCTGCCATTCCGGCGGCGCGCCGACTTCTTTGCCCGACCCAGCGTCCACGGCTCGTGCTTCGATGCGACCAAGCAGCCAACGCAACGGCACGCGTTCGATGGGCAAGACGTCGAGCTGCGCCCGATAGTTGCGTACGCGCACGCCACGCTCTTCCATCCACGCGTCTCGTAAGTCCGTCAACACCACCACTCCGTTGAAGGTCACCTCGCCCTTCTTGGACTTGCTGAAGTGCAGGATGGGAGGCACGTCAAGAAAGCGCCGCTCGTTTACCGCGCACCAGACACGTTGCAGGTACTTGTTTCCACTCCAGTCGTCGCGGAGCTTCGTATCGTGCAGCTTCGCGTCGCCCCAGTACCAAATCCGACCCTGCGCTGGATCGAGCACGTCGTCCCATGGGTTGTAAGTCGCAACGCTTACCTGGGAGCTGACGAGCACGAGGTACGCAAGCGATCCGTCCTTCGCGCGCCGGGGACGGATCCCGCCGGAGTTTTTGACCTGGAGCCAGCTGTAGAACTGATTCTCGGATAGGGTTGTG
>CAZNZA010000370.1:0-1887 GCA_964577325.1 uncultured Polyangiaceae bacterium | reverse complement strand
GAGCATGTCGTACTGTATGCCGGTCAACTGCTGGCGTTGGACGCTGTGAGCACAGACTGACACGTACCGGATGTGAGGATAGCTTGTCCTCTCGGGACTCTCGGGGTCTTCATCTGCCCTTGAGCCAAAACGCGTACTGCGGTGGTAAGACTCGTTGAGGCTCGGCGACGCCGAGAGCTTTCGCGGCGTGATAGGGGAAGTGCGGGTCGTCGAGCTCCTTGTGGGCCAACATCACCAGATCGGCTTGCCCGTTCGCGATGATGTCCTCAGCCTGCTGCGGTTCGGTGATGAACCAACCCACAGCCGTGGGAATGCTTGCTTCCGTCTTGATGCGTTGAGCTATCGGGGCCATGAAGGCGGGGCCCCACGGAACACCAGACACGTCGGGGGTGTTGAACCCCAAACTCACGTCGATCAAATCCAGACCGTGAGACTTGAACTGCTTCACGAGTACGATGGATTCCTCGAGCGGTTGGCTGTCTTTGGTGAAGTCGCTCACACCAAGCCGAGCGGTGAGTGGAAACTTCTCCGGCCATACTTCGCGCACAGCGCGGAGGGTATCGAGCAGAAACCGCGCCCGGTTGTCGAAGCTGCCTCCGTATTCATCGGCACGCTGGTTGGCGATGGGTGAGAAGAAGCTTTGAGCCAAATACCCATGAGCGAAATGAAGCTCCAGCCATTCGAATCCCGCTGACAGCGCGCGCTTGGCGGCGGCCACGAAGTCAGCTTGCACGCGAAGGATGTCTTGCTTCGTCATCTCGCGTGGCGTCCGTGGAAGCTTGTCTCCAAATGCTAACGCGGACGGCCCCAACGTCTGCCACCCCCGGGGATCGTCGTTGGAGATGTGGTCGTCGCCTTCCCAAGGTCGATTTGCAGAGGCTTTCCGCCCTGCATGGCCGAGCTGGATCCCAGGCACCGCCCCTTGGCGTTTGACGAAATTCACGACGGCGGCCCAAGCTTGCGCCTGATCGTCGTTCCAAAGCCCCGTGCATCCCGGTGTGATGCGCCCGTCCGGTGAGACAGCGGTGGCCTCTCCGATCACTAGCGCGGCGCCGCCCGCGGCTCGAGCGCCAAGGTGAACGAGATGCCAGTCGTTCGGCACACCTTCTTCTGCCGAGTACTGACACATCGGCGAAACGACGATGCGGTTCCTGAGCGTGACGCTCTTGAGCGTGAGTTCGGTAAAGAGTTTGGGCATGCAGCCTTGTCTACTCGGAATGGTGCACCCGCTCAATGGGTTCGGCTGTCTGGCTGAGGCTGAGCGCTCGCGAACGGGCATTGCATAAACTAGACATGTGGCACGGCTCATGAAACAATCGCGAAATGCGCACCCACTTTTCGCTTCTTGCGGTCGGCGTTGGCTTAGCAGCGCTTTCATTCGGCAGCACGGCTGCCGCGGAGATCAGCGCTGCGGCGTTCGTCGGAACCGGCCTGAGCGGCGAGGCGGGCGAGGACCTGATGGGCTTTGGGGTTGGGGCGCGCGCGGGGTACACGATGCTCATCCCCATTTACTTGGGTGTCGCCGCTTCGCTACACCAAGGCACGGCCGATGATGAACCTGGAGCCATCAACAACTCGATGAGCTATTATGGCGCGGAGGCTGGCGTACAGTTGGAGCTAGGCTCGTTCGGCATAAGACCGTACCTGATGGCGGGGTTAGCTGACGTCGAAACCACACGCGACGTCGACGGCGGATTTCTCTCACCGTACCTTGGCGTCGGTGTGACCCCGTACTGGACATTCCTGGACCTACCGGGAATCGACCTGAGCGTAGGGCTCGACCTTCGGTACCTGCAGACGACCTCAAGCATCGACAACGGTGACAATGAAGGCCCGGCTACGGCCTTGCCGCTCTACCTCACCGTGGGCGCAAGCTTTTTATGAGGG
>CAZNZA010000369.1:0-1909 GCA_964577325.1 uncultured Polyangiaceae bacterium | reverse complement strand
AGAGGGACGAGAGCTGTACCGAGAGGTGTACCCGGAGTTGTGCTCGCGCTGAGTCGGACGTCGAACCAACTGCCCGTAGCTTGACGTGCGGGGAACGGCTCTCATTAGTTGAGGTGACGCGTTGGTGCGGGAGAAGAGAGCGGCTCGTGTCTATTCACGGCGCAAAGGAGTAGCGTCGCTCCCCAATCGAGGGCTGTCTCTGTTCGCACTGTGCCCGCGATCGCGCCCGTTTAGGTGCGCAGCGCTCATGGGGGCGGGGTTCAGCTTGCTCGGTGGTTGCGATGCAATATCGTTCTTTTCCCGATGTCAGCACGATCTATTTCCTTCACCGGCGCCGTGACGCTCGCATTCATGGTTGGCTTAGGCTGTTCCGAGGCAGCCGATGATCCCTCAGAGCCACTGAACCAACCGTTACCGACGCCTCAGCCATCTAGCATCGAGCCGGGGCCCGCTCAGTCCGGGCCTGGTGTTCCAGCCTCGCCTGGTGCTGTTGGCCCCATCGGCGGCCCAGGAACAGGCGCCGGACCGGTAGATCTCAGCCCCACGCCGGCAGCAGGATCCGGTCCGCAACCCGCCCTGCCTCCCGTGACGCCGGTGAACACCGATGACTCGACATCGGGAGTTGTGCCGCAACCTAACGTTCCATCAGCGCCCAATGCCCAGCCCTCGACTCAACCCGAGCCGGGTCCGGATAACCCAAGTCCAGTCACTGACCCGAGCGGCACACCTAGTGACTCCACGCAGCCCGAGACAGCGCCCACGCCTTCCGAACCGACTCCAAGCCCCACCGACTCCACCGATTCGACGTCGACCACCGACGACACCACGTCGGGGGCAGCGCCGACGGGCGAGCCTGAGCCTGCGCCGACCCCAACACCACAGCCTTCCGGTCCGGTCATCGCGGATACCTCATGCGCGCGGAGCACCGGCCTCGGCAAGGGCTCGAGCACGGAGTATCCGTGTGCCGCCCTCGACGATGGCGGAGTGGCGTGTTTCACCGAGCAAACGGCTACCTTTTTGGTCTATCAGGGGGGCGCGCCCATCACCGATGCTGTCATGGCTACGGGCAACGCCTTCTCGCCGTCGGGGTGCTTGATCAATACGAACGGTGCCGTGCACTGTTGGGACAATACGGAAGTATCGACTACCCCTGTCATCGCGGCTGGAGCCCTCGAGGTAACAGGCGGGCAAGGCAAGAATTGCGCGTTGGTCGATGGGTCGCCGCGCACTGTACAGTGCTGGACCGGCAGTAGCGGTTCAGCTGCAACCGTCAGTCTGAGCGCAGAGCCCACGATGGTCTCGTGTGGCTACAGTGAGTGCTGCGCGACCACGGTGGCTGGGACCATCGAGTGCTGGGGGAGTCCAACGGGAGCACCCAGCACCGTCAACGCGAGCTTCGGCGCGGAATGGGTAGGGACCGGACAACAGGAGAAATGCGCCGTCGACGGAGACGGTGCCGCTTACTGTTGGGGCGAGAACTGGAACGGGCAGCTGGGGCTGCCCGATATGCTGGCGCAGGCAGAGCCGGTTGTCGCGACCTTCGAGAGCGGCGTCGTTGCAACGGCGTCAGGTCAGTTCCACTCCTGTTTCCTCTTTGCTGACGGCACGGTTCAATGTTCTGGCAAAGACCAGGTGAATGGAGCTGGTGGTGGCGGAAGCACACCTAGCCCGATCGCAGGTTTGACGGACGCGATTGCGCTGTCGGTGGCCAAGCATGCCAGCTGTGCCGCGAAACGAGACGGCGAAGTCGTTTGCTGGGGAGACAACAGCGGTGGCGTCACGCCCGTGACCATCACTGCCAACGGTGCTCCGATTCGCGTGCGCGTGCCAGATGTATGCCGGTAAAGAGCGCCTATCAAGTGAACTGACGGGCCTGTTTGAGTAGGTCGTACGCCGCGTTGATCTCGCG
>CAZNZA010000368.1:0-1911 GCA_964577325.1 uncultured Polyangiaceae bacterium | reverse complement strand
CAAACGGCCAACGCTGGTTTCGACGTCGGCGGGGAGGGGGCGATTGAATCCGAGCGTCTCCGCTTGCTCCAAGAGTTGTTGGCGCATCAGGTGCTGGGTGGCCAATTGAGCGTAGACGGCATTGCGGCTGAAGCCGAGCGCCGTTTTAAACGGCGCACACGCATCTCGAGTGGCTGGAGCTTCGAGGTGGTGGCGCTCAATTTGGCGCTCTCCGCCGGAGAAGCAGACGCGAGTGGACGGCGTCACGGCTCCCGTGCCGAACAGGGCGGCTGTAGTCACCAGTTTGAACAAACTCGCGGCCGGCGCCGGTACGAGCAACGGGTTCTCTGTCGGAGCATCCTCACGACGATAGCTCGTGCACGCCAGGACCTTACCGGTGACGCAGTCGACGATGAGCACTGCTCCCGTGACGGGGTAGGCCAACTGCAACAGTTTGTGCGCGCAGCTTTGTAGGTCGCGCCGCAAGGTGAGGTGCGCCAGTTCCCCCGCCGTGGTTTTGGCCACGTAGCCCGCATCGGCGTACGCCACCGTAGACAAGTCGATGCGTCGATCTTGCTCAGGTAGCGAGTCATCGCTGGCTCGCGCGGCATCGCCGAAACCGCTGGCCAAAAGCCAAGCCGCCCCGTTTCGCAGAAACGTCCTGCGTTGCATGGCCGATCCCTTAGGCGCCCCTTCGCGTCGGGCCAACTTTCGAGCCCTGCCCCTCGCCGAAAACTTGTCCGCGCGCGGCCCGTCCGGGTTGCATCTGGGTGATGCTAAACCCGATCCCCCCCACGCCGCTCTTCTCCTCCTCGAAGTGGCTGTCATGCCAACGGGGGGCACTGGTTGCGCTGTCGCTGAGCACGACGAGCTGTGTCGTCTGGAAGAAGGACTACGATACGCTCGCATCCCGGCAGCGGGATGAGGCGGCTGCCCACGCCGTAGCGCGCCAGGCGCTGTCAGATAGTCAGCAAGAGCTCGTAGCCCTGCAAACCAAGGTTGAGCGGCTCGAACAACAGCTATCGGATAGTCAGCGCCGACTCGACGCCAACGCGGAGAGTCTAGCGCAGGCGGAGTTCCAACACGGCGTGGTCGAACAGCAAAAGCAAGAAGCCACCGAGCTGGTCAACCAACTGCGCTCGGAGCTCGAGCGCTTGACGACGCACTTTCAAGCCTACGCCAGCGACCGTGAAACGCTCAACGTCGAACGGGAGCGACTGAGTCGAGAACTGGAGCAGGCCGAGCTACGGTTGCAGGCTCTTGCCGTGGCGCAACAGCGCGCCCAACAGCGGTTGGAAATGGTGAGGGATCTCAGCCTGCGCCTGCGGCAGGAGATTGAACGTGAGCAAGTCTCGTTACTCTTTGACGGCGACATCGTCGTCCTGCGGTTCAGCCCAAAACAGGTCTTTGGCAAGTCCGGGCTCAGCTCCGAGGGCAAACGTATCCTGCGCGCTGTCGGGAGGGCTCTGCTGGGCGAGTCGGCTGATACCGCCGACGGCAGCCGGAAGCATGCGCGACCGGGAGCAACACGCGCGACAGCAAGCGAAGCCCCGCCGCCGTCGCTCGTGATCAATGAGTGGGAAGAGGGGCAAAGGCTGCGTCTCGATCCCAAGCGACTGAAGTGGACGCGCGATGCGCTGCTCGACGCGGGCCTTGGCAACGACCGCTTCGGCGATCAAGCCGTGCTGCAGGCTTACAGAGACGCAGTTCAGACGGCGCTTGTGCAGGCGTCGTCTGCGGGCAGCGAGTCCGACGCCGATGGTGGACAAGCTGCCACTGTGACCGACGTCCCTGCGCCTCCTGAGCCCCAGCCGTTTGCTCCGCCGGGTTCCTCGTTGACCATCCATCTGGTCCCGATTACCGGATGATGGGGCTCGGCGTTCAGGTGAAGCGTTCGATCGCCGCCAGGGAGCGACCCCCGTCTACCAGCAA
>CAZNZA010000367.1:0-1918 GCA_964577325.1 uncultured Polyangiaceae bacterium | reverse complement strand
TGCGGCAATCAACGCTGGTCGCTCGAGGGAGGGATCGCCGACGAGCTCTTGCATCCGTGCGTCCTCTGGTTCGCCCCACCTGCGGGCCGCCGGCATATTGGTTTGGTAGAACGTCAACCACGTGTCGACGTCGTCTTGGAGATAGGCCAGCGTGGCTTTGGCGCGCTCAAAGCTCAACGGGTCGTTGATGTCGGGTGTACCGGTCGTGTCGGTGTGGCCGACAACGAGAAGCTCGCTACCGCTGTGTCGTTCGTAGATTTGGCGAATGTCTTTCAGTGCGGCAATCGCTTCGGGGACCAAGAACGCCTTGTTGGTCTCGAACAGCAGCCCTCTGAGTTGCGCCAATTCGCAGCGCGGCACAGCGCCTAGAAGTCTCA
Source organism: uncultured Polyangiaceae bacterium (assembly GCA_964577325.1). Classification (GTDB taxonomy): domain Bacteria; phylum Myxococcota_A; class Polyangia; order Polyangiales; family Polyangiaceae; genus SZUA-265. Next base: position 1,541 of record CAZNZA010000367.1, on the reverse strand, counting down.
CCTGGGGTGGCTTCTCGCCGTTCTGTACGACCACCGGACACGTGTACTCGTCGGTGATTCTGTCCGCCCCCCCGAAGAACTCCAACGTCAAGGTCAGGGTGTAGTCGCCGGGCGGCACATCGTCGTGTTCCACACGACCCTGACTGTTGGTGAACCCAGTGAACGTTTCCGCGCCTGCGATTGTATACTTGGCGCCTTTGTGCCGGCTGACCTCAGCTTTGTCCCACAACTCAAGAAATATCTTACTCCCCCCTGTACCGGGGCCAACCACCATTGCTCTTTGGAGTTCGGTCTGTGCAACCCACTCCAAATACTGCGGCCCATCGGGCGCACCGGGCGCTGGATCTGGACCTGAGTCGGCGAAGAAGAACATGAAGTCTATGCGCGCGTTGGGCTCGGATTCTCCAGTTGCGCTGGTATCCGTGGCATCCTTTGACGCCGTGGCATTCTCCGGCAGCGCTGCATTTTTCGTGGGCGCGCTTCCTTCAGATTCAGTCCCAGGTTGCGTCGACCCCTTCGCCTCGGCCACCTGTTGCAACGTGAAGTTTGCAGCCGCCGGGTGGGGAGCTATCTGCGTGTCGAGCAGCGTGATGCCGTTGTCTGGCGGTTTAGTGCCGTTCAGCAGCGCCGCGCGCGACAGCGCAAAGTACCTCTCGACCAACTTGCGTCGAGTCACCGGCCCAGCAATGCCGTCCACCTTTATGCCCGCTAACGTTTGAAATGCGCGCACCTGCGGATCGCCCGATCCCGCTTCATTCGGCGGTGGAGTAGTGACTCCTCCCAGCGTCATGCCCAGTAGGTACCGGTCCTCCCGCGCACCCCAGCGCCGTGCTTCGGGAACGTTATCGGCATACTGTGCCACCCACGGTCCGGGATCGCCAGCAAGCCAAGCGGCGGCCACCTTAGCCCTAGCTTCCGATAACACGTCAGGCTCGGGATCGACGTCATCGACGTGTCCCACCACGACTGCATGTTTGGCTTGCATCCGCGTCGCAAACGCAAATACGTCGTTCAGCGCGTTTACCGCGCGCGGTAAGAGGAACGTACGCCCCGAGTCAAACGCGCGACCCTGGAGCGTCACTTGTGCAACCGCGGGCACGACGATAATGGTAGTCGATTCGTCAAGCGGGACGGCCACCCCGTCTTGTGCCTGCTTCAATGTGCAACGGAGCTCACCCATCGGATCCCTCTAGCAACTCGCCTGTGAACATTAGACGAGAGCGCGAACCGCTGGCTAGCACCAAGTTGGGGTGCAGGCACTGTCTCATCGGAACGCCGCGGTCCATCTACGGCGGCTGAAGAACCGCGTATCGCGGCGCGTAGGGCGTTTTCACTCGCCGTTCCAGCACGTTTGTCGGTGATCCGGAACTCGAAGTAAAGTGCGAAGATTTGTTCGAAGAATCACCGATCCCTACTGTTCACCAACCCCTCCCAGCGCGACTTCACCAACACCTGCGTCGAGCTAACTCCCCCCTCGTCCGCGCACATGCGCATGTTCCGCAAGCACCTGCGGCCGCTACACGGCTCCGTGAAGCGGATAC
>CAZNZA010000366.1:0-1934 GCA_964577325.1 uncultured Polyangiaceae bacterium | reverse complement strand
GTACCCTCCACGCTCGAGCCCGTGCATACTCCGCGCACTCATGCCTCCGTCTGTTCGTCTCTCATCGCCATCCGTCGGCCCTAGCCAGGGCTCAGGGTACACGCAGCCGCAGGTATTCGTGATTGGCGCCATCGTGGTGGGCCTGCTCATTCGCCTGCTGTTGGTGCTCGTGTCGCACGGATCCAACGACATGGCGACCTGGGCGGACTTCGCAAACCGCATTGGGACGTATGGTTTGCTGGATACGTATCGGTCGATGCCGCTATTCAACCACCCACCTTTGATGGGCTGGTACGCGGCGCTGTGTCAGTTGTTTGCCAACGGCACCGGCATTCCTTTCGCTTGGTGCTTCAAAGCGCCGGTCGTGATGGGTGACACGCTGGCGATGTGGCTCGTGGCGCGACATTGGGGAGCAAAACGAGGGATATGGGCGGGGTTGGTCGCGGCGGCGGTATACGGCCTGAATCCCGTCGCTGTGCTGATCACGAGCTACCACGGGAATACCGACTCACTGTGCGCGATTTTCGGGCTGTGCGCAGTGATTCTGCATCAGCGGGGGCGGTACGCGTGGGCCGGGCTTTTGTTGGGTGCGGCCATCAACGTGAAAATCATCGCGGTGCTGTGGGTTCCGGGTTTGCTGCTGCTGTGCAGCAGTTGGCGCCAAGCGCTGGCCTTCCTTCTGACGTTGAGTGCGGCGGGGCTGCCATTTCTGGTGCCTTTACTCGGTTCGTACGAAGCGTTCGTCCGCAACGCCCTGAAGTACAACTCTCTGGTCGACGCCTGGGGGGTAAACTTCATCCCGCTCTTCTATCGGGAGCAGTTTCCTGAGCTGTCCCGTCTGATCCTCGAGGACTATCGAGCGAATGGCCGCTACGTCATCTTGAGCGGCGTGGCCCTGTTCGCAGTTCTCGGGCGGTGGAAGCGGTGGGACAGCGCGACGGCAGCAACCGTCCCCCTTGCCTTTTTCCTCATCGCTACCCCGGGTTTCGGCATTCAGTACTTGATGTGGGTGGTGCCCGTCATGGCAGCGGCGAGCACGGCTTGGAGCGCTTGCTGGGCGTTGACCGCGGGGTCTTTTGCGTTTTGGGTATACGTCGCCTTCCTGATATCTCCTTATCCGCTGGAGAGCTCCCATTTCACGATCGCTCGCCCGCTGGGGATGTGGGGAATCGTTCCGTGGGCGCTCTTGGTCGTGTACGTGATGAACACAGCGTTCGGGTTGTCGGAGCGCGTGCGCTTCCGTCGGCTTGTTGCGAGAGCCGTCGCGCGAGTTCGAGATGGGGCGCGAGCTACCGCCGCGCGCGCTCGTGCGCTTAGCCCCCGTGGGCGAGCGATGGTGGGGGGAGCTTTAATGCTGACCGCGGTGGTTGCGTTTGCTGCCGTCACTGAATCGACGCGACTGCGCTTGAGGCAAGACAAGGCCACGAAAGCACCGTGGGTAGCCAGCTCCACCTTCATGGCGGCCTGCACGTCCCCCGACAAACGCTGTGCCTCGAGCCCCCACTTCTTCTTTCACACGCGGCTCGATGCATCACCTTGGATCAAGCTGGACTTGGGCAGCCGCCAGGAGTTTTCGTCGGTCTACATCGTCAATCGCAACGATTGCTGCCGGAAACGGGCCACGCCCTTGGTCGTGGAAGTGGGAGACGGCCAAACTTGGACGGTCGTTGCGCGCACCCGGCGAGCTTTTACGAGTTGGTGGCCGTCATTCGCCCCCGTCACTGCACGCTACGTCCGTATCCGCGTCGAAGGTTCGAGTTACCTTCACCTGCAGGACATCAAGGTCCTTTGACCACGAGCCACGGCTGGCTGGTGCCGCGATCGGACTGGCATGGTACAGGTGTACTATGGTCGACGCCGGGGGGGGTGATATGTTTCCGAACGAAACCGTGATGGCAGCGATTCCGGACCTCCTGCACGCGACGCCGATGGGA
>CAZNZA010000365.1:0-1957 GCA_964577325.1 uncultured Polyangiaceae bacterium | reverse complement strand
CCGAGGTAGAGGAAGGCAGCGTCAGCGACGGGCACATGTGTGTTGGGGTGCGGATCTTGCAGCCAAACACGTATGCTCGACGAATTGCTTTCCACACCGCGCCTGCTCGAGATCGATCGCGCTGAAGTTGCCGCCTCCCCCGACCGCGTCTGGCAACTTTTGCGTCATGGCGAGCTCGCTAAGTCACCGCTGCTCCGAGCGCTTTTCGCCGTTCGCACGCTACCGGACCGCATTCGCGGTCATGCGGTGAACACCACCTTGTGCATCGACGATCTGCAGTCGTCGGCGGCACATCCAGGGTTTCAGATCCTAGCCGAGCGCGCCCCTGGGGAAATCGCGGTGGGGGCGATCGGCAAAGTGTGGCAGCCGGAGATCCCGTTCGTGCACGTCGCCGACGGCAGCGCCTTTGCCGCGTTCAATCAGCCAGGTTTCGTCAGGGTTGCTTGGGCCTTGCGAGTGTTACCCCTGGGCGACCATGACACTCGGGTAGAGGTGGAGGTTCGCGTTGACGCAACCGACGACGAGTCGTGGCGCAAGTTCCGTCTCTACTACGCAGTAATCGGTCCAGCTTCACACTTCATTCGGCGCGAGGTTCTGTCCGGGCTGGCTCGGGAACTCGGTACGCCCGAGAGCAAGGAGAACGAGCGATCGCTGCCGGGCGACGAGCTGCTCGGCGAGGCTTCGACCCAGCTGACGCACGGCATCACCATTGCGGCGACGCCGGAGGCGATTTGGCCTTGGCTGCTTCAAATGGGATGCGGGCGCGGCGGCTTTTACTCCATCGACGTGCTCGACAACGGTGGAGCGCGCAGCGCGCGGGAACTGCATCCCGAATGGCTGGCGCTCGAGGTAGGGCAGACGGTGCCGGCTACCCCCGACGCTGAAGGTGGGTTCGAGGTGTTGCGGGTCCAGCCGCCACAGGTGCTCGTCCTTGGGGGGCTATGGGACGCTGAAACGCAGAGACAGTTACCGTTTGCTGCCGGGCGACCTGAACACTACTGGCACGTCACCTGGGCTTTCGCGCTCGAACCTTTGGACGAACGGACGACGCGGCTGTACGTGCGTGCCCGTGCCGAGTTCTCGAAGGATGGCAAACTGCACGCGCTTTGGATACGGCCCGTGCACCGCTTGATGCAGAGCAGTATGCTGCGGCACTTGGCACAACGGGCGGAGGGTACGCTGCCGCGCGACGACGTGCGTGACGTGTTGGAAGGCATCGGTGGCGCGGCGAAGATGGTCGGCGCCTTGCTCACGCCGTTTTTGCGACAGAGCCGCACGCACTGGGGCTTGGACGAGGAGGTTGCGGCGCGCTCATACCCGGGCGACGAACTCGTGACCGAGCCGAGGTGGGGATGGACGCACGGCATCGAGATCGAAGCACCCGCTGCGGCGGTATGGCCGTGGGTCGCTCAGATTGGCGCCGATCGAGGAGGATTTTACAGTTATCAATGGCTCGAAAATCTCGCCGGCTGCGACCTCGTCAACGCCGAAGTCGTTCATCCCGAATGGGAGGTAAAACGAGGTCAGGTGCTGAAGCTGCATCCCGCCCCGGAAGCACCCCATCTCTTGGTCACTGATGTGCAACCAGCTCAATACTTCGTTGGCAGCGGCCCCGCAGACCGTGACGCTCAGGCTCGCGGCGAACCGTGGGTGGAAGTGAGTTGGCTGTTTTACGTCGAACCCCTCGCGGTCAACCGTTGCCGCTTCATCAGTCGCTATCGTGCGGCGAGCTCCGACCACCTCGCGACGCGCCTCAGCTTCGGACCCACTCTGCTCGAACCTGTGGGCTTCGCCATGGACCGCCGTATGTTGCTCGGCATCAAGGAGCGAGTCGAGCGCCGGTTGACTAAGGCTTCGAACACCTGATGAGGCTGGTCGTGAAGCCACGCGTGCCAGGGATCTCGTCGCCGGCGTGCTCCCAGAGGTAGGCGTCGGGTTCAGCTGCAAGCCGGGCTGC
>CAZNZA010000364.1:0-2021 GCA_964577325.1 uncultured Polyangiaceae bacterium | reverse complement strand
GCTGATGCGCGTCGCTCATGGGGATGGTCTCCTGTTCAGATGCCTGAGCAATACTTAGCGCTTTCGCTTAATGACGCCAATAATATTTAGCGCCTTTGCTAACAATTTCTGCCACCGCGACGTTGACCGACCTACGGTTCCTCTTGGCTCGCCTTGGATGTGCATTGGAGCCGCGATCGCAGAAAACCCCAGTCATCTACGCGCACCCTGCCGGATGTTTACAGACGCGATTCCCACGAAGTCGAATGGACATAGCGACCGTTCGCATGGACTATGTTATTCGTGCATCGGAGTAACGTCAGTCCCGTCGCGTTTTCCGGGAGCGAAGGAGCGCCGCCTTGTGCCGCTCTAGCAATGCCGCAACGTCTGCGCGGTCTTGTGGTCGGTCGAAGAGCGTGGGCCCCACCGGTGAGGTACCTAACGTTTCGGGAGTGGCACGACGCGAGCAACTCTTCGAAGTCTTGGCACATCGGTGATACCTTGAGCGAGCAGAGTGCTGCGCAAACACTCGTGGACAGCCATGACCCGCTGCTCTGGGGTCAGTTCTTCGGCCCAGAAGCGCGCGTCTTCGCGGGCGGCTTCCTCGACGGGAACGACGGCTACGGACCACGACCGTCCCTGCGCGTCCTTGTGCGTTTGGCGTTTCACGTCGGACGGCATGGTGGACAGACTAGGTCAATCGACGACTCGCATCAAGGTCTGCGCATCTCCCGTCCTCCTTCGCCTTTTTATCCGACGGTCGCTTTGCGCCACGACGTGGGCATCAAGAGCTTGGTAGACGCGTTGAAATGTCCGGGTTCATTCCACGACGCTTGCTCAAGTACATGAAGGACTCGACGAAGCTGTCCATCCCGGAAATCGTCGAGGCGTGGGAGCGGGCTCGCATCACCGTGATCTCCCCAGCTCCGGGTCCCGCAATGTCTCAGGGATTGCTCACTCTGGTGTTCGAGGAAGACACGGTCTTGCTTGATGGTCAAAGAGTTACACCGAAGAAAGCGCATTTTGCGGCCGTGCTGAACAAACCCAAGGGTACCCTCTCTGTCGTCTCCGACAAGCAAGGCAAGCGGGACCTCAGCCCCTGGCTGCAACAAATGCCGCCGGGTACATTCCCCGTAGGACGCCTCGATCGAGATACGACAGGCGCTTTACTGTTCACCACGGATGGTGACCTGTCCAACGCCGTGCTGCGCCCCGAACACCACACCGACAAACTGTACTGGCTCTGGCTCAACGAAGAGTTCGAACCGGACGACCCACGCCTGGCAAAGCTCACCTGTAACACGGACCTGCCCTATCACGCCGCGAAGCGCGCACACATCATCCACCGGGTTCCAGACTACGTCGAACTCCACCTGACCCTCGACCAGGGCAAGAACCGACAAATCCGACGCATGTGTCGTGCTCTAGGGCTACGCCTGTTGCACTTGCACCGAAAGCGCATCGGACCAGTGAGCGACGCGGGGCTGGCAGTCGGTGAGTTCCGACAGCTGAGCGAGCAGGAAGTCGAAGCCCTCTGGCAATCCACCGGCGGACGCGAGGTGACGGCTCAGCGCAAAGTAAAGGCACTGCAGGACAGGGCTGTAAAGCTTGCGCAAGACGGGATCCGTCACCATCGCCTCGAACGCTGGCTCGAGCGGTTTAGCGGTACCTGAGCGACGGGATTAGTTCTTCCGGAGCACGCAGCGAGGTCGCAGCCCAGCGACTGCACGCGTTCAACGAAGGAATGGCGCCAAAGTGGGCGCAAACCGCTGACCGCTCGGCGTGACTGTGATAGTTGTCACCTGTGAGAATGGTTCAAATTTGCCGGAGTTTGGCGATTGTCGCGCTGACCGTACTGCTTGCGCCGCGAGCTGACGCCGAGCACCGCATGGCAGTGGTTGGTGGGCTTGGTTTCACGTTTCCTGCCATACAGAAGGGCCCTGACGACCCGAAGGCGGACGGAATTGGAGGCTACGGCGAAGCGCGTTACTACTACCGCTTTTCCGACTGGGTGCGACCGATGGCCTACTCTGGCTTGCACG
>CAZNZA010000363.1:0-2028 GCA_964577325.1 uncultured Polyangiaceae bacterium | reverse complement strand
AGGCGTCGAACATTGAAAGGCGAACGGAACCCAAACGTTCGCTGCGTCGAGCCGTAGTCGTCATTCTCCTCGATACAGTCCATACTCCGCGGACCATGTCTCGCCGCTTCGCATCCCCACACCTCTTTGCAACCCTCGTTCTATCGTCAACGGTTCTCGCCTGCGCCGACACGGGCGGCACTGGAGACGTACAAGAACCCGAGGCGACCGGAGGGGGTGACACCACGACTGCTCCCGGACAGCCGTCGGCCTCCAACTCGAACGGCACGTCGAGCGGGGAAACCGCTCCGAGTTCACCCAACGTAAACCCGACGGGCGAACCATCCAGCAGTTCGGATACGACCGATGAGACTTCCATGGCCAGTACGTCCACCACGACCGACGCAACCTCGGCGGGTGAGGAGATGACGACGAGCGCCGGCGAGGAGACTGTGGATGAGACTGACAGCGAATCTGGAAGCGGGACGGGTAGCGACTCGGGGAGTGACACCGGGGATGGTGAGACATCAGTTTCCGCTAACGACAACGACGGCGGCGCAATGGGCACGACGTCAGACGCGGGGACGAACGGGAACGGCAGTGACGTCACGTCTGACACCGGTAGCACGGTGGAAGTGCCCGTCTGCCCCTCTGAACCGGCTTTGACAGGTGGACAGCAATACTGCTCGAACCAACGTGGTAACGCGGGCAACGGCTACGGCTACGAATTGTGGGCCGAGGGCGGTGGCACGGGATGTATGACGGTGTTTGGCTCGGGTGCCGCATTTTCAGCGAGCTGGAGCGACGTCGAAGACTTCTTGGCGCGGGTCGGGTTGGACTTCGATGAGACGCGGACTCACCAGCAAGTCGGGAACATCTGGGCGGAGTTTGCGGAGACGCAGACGGGCAGTGAGGACGGATTGACGTACATCGGAATTTACGGGTGGACCGTAGATCCGTTGCGCGAATTCTACATCCTTGACGACTGGGGCGCGGCCAAGCCTGGAGGTCTCGCTTCGGATGGCTCGCCGCGTGACGAAGTCGGTGTGCTCGAGATCGACGGTGAGACGTATGACGTCTGGAAGAAGGCCCGCATTGATAAACCTTCGATTAAGGGCACGACCACCTTCGATCAATACTTCAGCATTCGACGCACCCGACGCTCATGCGGGCGCATCTCGGTTTCAGAACACTTTGCGGGCTTCGAACGCTTGGGCTTGCCGTTTGGCAAGCTATACGAGGTGAAGTTGCTGGTCGAATCTCAATTCAACACGGGCTCGGTCGAGTTCACCTCGGCTGAAGTCCGCGTTGATTGAGCTCCTTCTTTGGCCTGACGAACACCACTCATTCTGCCGCAGTTCCGAGCCAGGCGCGCCGCGCATCGATACCCAATGAGCCGAACAACGGCACGTAGTCGCGCTCGAGCGTCTCATCCAAGGTCGCCGCATAATCCGGCACCGGCATGAGACCCCACGCGGCGCGCGCCTCCACGTGCCTGCGCTCTGCTCCAAGCTGCGCGTAACCGTAGTTGGCGCGCAAGCGCTTGAACATTGCCGGCAACTCGCTGTCGACGAGTTGTCTCACTTCGTCACTCTGCGGGATGGAGAGCAACCACTCGAGCAGCGTCCAACCAAACTCTTTGTGCCGCACCTCGTCGCGCAGAATTCGGTCCAACGCCGTTTTCGCGGTGGATTGTGCACACGGTGCGCGCAATTTACTGAACAGGCGGACGGCCACCGTCTCGCCCAAGCAAAAGCTCTCGACGCCGGCGCGCACGACGCCCTGCAGGAGCTGACCGGGAGGCACGTCCGTCAGACCGAGGCGCTTCGACTGCAGATCGACGGCGCGTTTCCCTCCTGCAGCAACGTACACATGGTGACTGAGCTCCGAGTGCACGAGCTCGTCTTCAACGATCGACAGCCCCAAGCGAGTGAGCTCGAAGGGGGCAACCAACTGCATCAACCACAACGTCAGGTGCTGCGTCAGCACCGCGGACGAATACTCTGCCTCCGTGCGCCTCTGCCACTCGGATTGGATCGCCTTTCGATC
>CAZNZA010000362.1:0-2038 GCA_964577325.1 uncultured Polyangiaceae bacterium | reverse complement strand
GACTTCGGCGGCTCGTGCTCCGAGCCACCAGTGACTCCTCAACTGCAAGTGCTGACGTCGGAAGCTTCAACGGACGCTGGTGTGGGTTTCCCCGACGCTGACGTGCCGGTCGCCACAGCCGAAGACGCAATGGCTCCTGCAAGTATGGATGCGGCCCCGCATCAAGAGGCAAGTGTACCTGGAGAAGGTGCGGATGCCGACCCCACGACACCAAGCGATGCGACGCAAAGCTGTGAGATAACTATCGTCAGCCCTAAGTCACTTCCTGCAGCGTGTGCAGGTCAGCGTTATGAGTATCAACTCAAAGCGTCGGGAGGGTCGGGCAACTACAGTTGGCGACCTCTGGGTGAGGGGGCGCTGCCACCTTGGTTGACGGTCGATAGCGCTGGGCAGCTCACCGGAACTCCGGACATCGGCGTAGCGGGCAAAGTCAGGGTCTCGGTGCGCGTTGGGGCCGGGACCCAGGACTGCATCGCCGCCGAAGAATTCGAACTAGACGTAAGAGACAGCTGCCAATTCGCGTTTATCGAGCAGCGCAGCAACCGAGAGCGTCTCATGTTGGGCGACGTGCGCACGTTGACGCCGAGCGATAGTAAACCCAAGGACATCACGGCCAGCTTTCCGGAAGACGTGGACGTTCGCGCCTTCAAGTTCTCGCCTGACGGCCAACTTGTGGCTTTTGCGGCTGGAAGTGAAACCGCTGATGAAGTCAATTCACTGTGGATCTCTGGTGTCAGTGACCTCCCGGACGCTGCACCGGTGACTGAAGTGGTTGTCAGTGCTCCGGATCGTACGATACTCGACTTCGACTGGTCAGCAGACAGCACTCGGCTGGCTTCCCTCGTGAGCATCGCCGGGGACGACAGCTACGAACTGTCCGTAGCGACGACGACCAACGGCTGGCAAGAGTCGCAGCGTGTGGCTGCGGCGTTTCCAGCGAGCTGGTCCGACGTAACTTGGCTTGGCAACCGCGTGTGTTACTTCCGCAATGACGGCGACTTGTCCTGTGCCCATCAAAACGAACAGGGCGCATGGCTGCAGGGCGTGACCATTGCTGCTGGCCAACCAGCAAGCTTTGTTGATGACCCCGACCTCGTGCAATGGGTCGCCGCGGATCCGTTTCTGGGCATTTATGGCAAAGATAGAGAGTCTGACGACTACCTGCTGACTCTGCTCTATCTCGAGCAAGGAGAGGATTGGGGCTCCGTACATCGCTTTGCGATCATCGATCCCTCGGTGACTCGCCTCGCGCAACCTGGGACCTTCGTCCAGCGCGAGGAGCCTGAACCCGACGTCGGCATTTGGAATCTAGGACCGCGACTAGAAACGTATGGGGATGATCTCACCGCCCCATCGACGGTAAGCAACTGTAAGCGCATCATTGCTTGGCATCCGCAAGGCGACGCCGTTGCCTGTGACACCGACGAAACCCTACGCATCGCCCTCATCGATGAGCTTGGGATCGTTAGTCGTGAGCAGTTAGTATCTCGTGCGGCAGTCCAGGCAGGGCTCCTACGGCCGAAAGCTTTCACCTATGGAACGTCAGCATTTTTGTACGATACGGTTGATACGGGAGTGATGGTCGTGGACTTGACCACCGAGGAATGGGGTGCGGCACCGCTGCTCGCCAATCCGACAAACGCTCGTGTCGCCTTTGAGCCGTTGAGGGACGGGCGCATGCTCATCCAGCTCGGCGACACGCTCCGAGTTTTCGATCCAGCATCCAAGTCAGTGGTTGCCATTAGCGGGGAAGAGAAGCTGATTGCTCCCCAGGAGTGCGATGATAGGTTTGGTCTCGCTGGACCCTATGCCTGGTGCGGCTCCCCTGCGCTATCCAAAACTTTTGCCGCGTCTCCGCGCGCTGATGCGCTGTTATTTCCAGACCATGAAATGCGCCTTTTTGCGCTTGACTTGGTTCAGCCCGGAGAACAGGCACCGGTTCTCGTCAGTGATGGCTCCGTCGATTGCACGAAGCGGCGTCGCGAAGGAGGCCGTCCGGCGAGTGCGGCTGGCGGTTGCGAACAAGAAATCAAGTGGG
>CAZNZA010000361.1:0-2062 GCA_964577325.1 uncultured Polyangiaceae bacterium | reverse complement strand
CCTTTGACATTTACCACATCCCCGGCGGACAATGGCGGGCACACGCATTAAACCACGGGCACGCAGCTCGGCTTCAAGCCGCTGCACAGCTGAACGAAACGAACGCGGAAAACGCCATGAAGCTCAAGAACCACTCGATCATCGTCACCGGCGGCGCCAGCGGCATCGGCTACCATGCGAGCCTCGCGCTCGCAGCGGACGGCGCCAACATCATCGTCGCCGACTTCAACCTCGACGGCGCGACGAAGGTCGCCGCCGAGCTGACGCAGAAAGGCGTCAAGGCGTTCCCGTTCAAGGTCGACGTATCGAAGGCGGCCGAAGTCGAGGCGCTGGTCGACTTCGCGGTCGAGAAATTGGGGACGCTGAACGGCATCTTCAACAACGCCGGCATCGGCCTGGTGAAGCCGTTCCTCGAGATGGATCCGGCGACTTACCACAAGGTCATCGAGGTCGATCAGCACAGCGTGTACTACGGCATGTACTACGCGGCGAAGAAGATGGTGGCGCTCGGCGCGAAGGGAACCTTCGTCAACACGGCGTCCATCTACGGGACGACCGCCGCGCTCGGGAGCTTCAACTACAACGCGGCGAAGGCTGCGGTCATCATGATGACACGCTCGGCCGCGCTTGAGCTCGCGCCGCATGGCATCCGTGCGGTGGCAGTGGCGCCAGGGTTCATCAATACGCCCATCATCGGCAATGACCCCGCCATGAAGGATTCGCTCGCGAAGCAGCACCTCCACGGCAAGCTCATCGAGCCGGAGCAGGTGGCGAGCGTCGTGGCGTTCCTCTTCACCGAAGCGGCATCGGCCATCAACGGCTCGACGATCCCGGTCGAGGACGGCTTCCAGATCTTCAAGAACAGCTGAAACGCAACCGTGATCCCAGCTTCAACGCAGCAAGAGCAATAGACCACGAGGTCTCCTCGTGATGCACCGTCCGCCTAACACCATCCACCTCTTGAGATTCGAGAACCTATGAGCCAGACCCATATCGCCATCGTCGTCGGCAGCCTGCGCCGCGAGTCCTTCAATCGCCAGCTCGCAAACGCGCTCCCGCGGCTGGCGCCGAAGGACTTTTCCTTCAAGCAGCTCGAGATTGGCGACCTTCCTCTCTACAACCAGGACGACGACGCCAAGCAGGCACCGCAGGTGCTGCGCTTCAAGTCCGAGATCAAGGCCGCGCACGGCGTGCTGTTCGTCACCCCCGAGTACAACCGGTCGGTGCCGGGCGTCCTGAAGAACGCCATCGACCACGCGTCACGTCCCTATGGCCAGAGCGCGTTCGCCGGGAAGCCGGCCGGTGTGATCGGGGTCTCGGTAGGCGCGATCGGCACGTCGATCGCGCAGCAGCACCTCCGCAACATCCTCGCTTACCTCGACATGCCGACACTCGGGCAGCCGGAGGCGTTTCTCCAAGGCAAGGACGGGCTGTTCGATGCTTCAGGCGACATCGGCAAGGACAGCAAGGCCTTCGTTCAATCCTGGATGGATGCCTATGTCGCCTGGGTGAAGCGTCACGCGACCGTCTGACGATCCGTCGGCGCGAGCGCGTTGACGTCGAGCAGCTTGGCGATGAGGGCGCCCAGCGCTGCGGAGGTCGCGCCGCCGACCAGCGTCCCCAGAAGCACGCCCCAGAGACCTCCGCCCACCGCGGGCTGCGGGTCGATCGTCTCCCGGACCTGCGTCTTGCCGTCCGCGGTCTCGGAGATGAACACGAGGCGGCGACAACAGTCTTGCTATGAAAACCGCTGTCAGCAGTCACCTTGACCTGCCTGAAGATCCTTCCTTGGCTCGAGCACGTTGAAGGTTTTCTGAGTTGCCCTATCAACGGCGCCGGCAGATGGCCTTCGTAGCCTGAGCCATGGGCTTCGGCGTGCAGGACGATCTGTGCTCGCTCATCGACCACGGCCAATCCGTTGTATCCCTGAAGCACTCCGCTGGAGCTGCTCGTTTTTGCGTTAGCAGAATCCTCGGGTCATAGGCGAGCCGCCCCGTCTCATCTTCAACTGGTTCAGGTCGTAGGGCTTGTACCGGGCCGGTTTTATCCATCCGGACCCTAC
>CAZNZA010000360.1:0-2080 GCA_964577325.1 uncultured Polyangiaceae bacterium | reverse complement strand
TCCGTCGCCACCCAGACCTTGTGCTAGCGTGCCGCCGTGACCGCGATCGTAGACGTGCGCGCCTTTGCGTTCGACGTGCCCTTGGCGCAACCGTTCGGCATTGCTGGCGGCAGCCAGGTCATCGCCAAGAACGTCCTGGTGGAGCTCGAGTTCGATGACGGCACGCTCGGTTTGGGTGAGGCCGCGCCCTTCGAGGTGGTCAGCGGTGAGACGCAGACTGGCGTGCTGACGGCGCTGGCGGAAGCGGGGCCACACCTCATCGGACGGGATGCTCGTCGCTATCGAGACATATCCGACCTGCTGTGGGACCTTGCCGCGGAAACACCCACGGCCATCGCTGCGTGTGAGATAGCACTGCTCGACGGGCTAACGCGCCGCGCTGGCATGTCGCTGTGGCATTGGTTTGGGGGAGCCCAAAGCGTCCTGCGCACCGACATCACGATTTCGACTTCAGATGATGCCGATCCCGTAGCGGCCGCCGCTGAAGGGGCGCGCCTCGCCGTGCGTGACGGTTTCGATACCTTGAAGATAAAGGTCGGCAAGGACGTTGACACTGACGCGCGGCGCGTTCGCGCCGTACACGCGGCTGCGCCTACGACGCGTCTCGTATTGGACGCCAATGGTAGCTATCAGGTAAACGAGGCCTTGACCTTGTTGCGTGGGCTTGGCTCGGCTCGGAGTGCGGTCGTGCTTTTCGAGCAGCCAGTGGCGCGGGAGGCGTGGGAAGCTCTGCTTCAGGTTCAGCTCGAGGGTGAAGTGTTGGTGTGCGCCGACGAGAGCCTCCGCGACGGCCGTGACTTGGCAATTTTGGCGAAGCAGGGAGGACCCGGCGCCATCAATATAAAGACCGCAAAGTCGGGCTTGGTGCGCGGCTGGGACCTTGCGACGAGCGCCCAAAGGCTCGGGTTCGAGCTCATGGTGGGCGGCATGGTGGAAACGGAGCTGTCCATGTCGGCCTCAGCGTGCCTGGCGGGGGGCATCGGTGGGGTCGCGTTCGTGGATCTGGATACGCCGTTGTTCATGAGCGAGCGTCCCCTGCGCGGCGGTTTCTTGCAACGGGGCCCCGAGCTTCAACTGGCGCCCATCACTGCAGGCCACGGCGTGAGCTGGCAAAGGCCTTAGGCGGACACGTGTTAGATACGTCGGCCCGTCTCCTGCGCTTGCTGTCACTGCTCCAGACGCGTCGCTTCTGGACGGGGGCCGATTTGAGTGAACGTTTAGAGATAACACCGCGCACGCTCCGTCGCGACGTGGACCGCCTGCGCAGCCTCGGCTACCCAGTCCGAGCCACCCCAGGGGTGGCCGGAGGTTACCAGTTCGCTGCTGGTGCCGCCTTGCCGCCGCTGCAGTTGGACGACGACGAGGCGCTCGCGGTGTCGGTCGGACTGCAGACGGCGGCGACGAGCAGTGTGACGGGCATCGAGGAGGCCGCTTTGCGGGCGCTCGTCAAACTCGAGCGAGTATTACCGACGCGTTTGCGCGCCCGGGCGAACGCGCTGCGCTCATCCACGTCGATCTTGCCGCGACCCGGTCCGCGTGTGGATGCCGACACTCTGACGGCGGTCGCCGGCGCGTGCAGTGAGCACAAGCACATCAGCTTCGACTACGACAAGGCCCAGAATCCGCGCTGGGGGCACGTCGACGGCGACGCATCGACGATCGGTGCCTCCGTGACACGCCGCTGCGTCGAACCGGTTGGACTGGTGAGCAGCGGCTATCGCTGGTACTTGGTGGCGTGGGATGTCGAGCGGGGTGCGTGGCGGACCTTCCGTGTCGACCGCATCCGTGGCGGTGTCGAGGTCGGCGCAAGCTTCGTGCCGCGTACTCCGCCTGACGATGGGGACCTACAGACGTACGTCTCGCGCGCCGTCTCCGTAGAGCCGTACGAGCAGCAAGCGAGGATCCGTCTGCAGGTACCGCTAGCAATCGCCGCACAGGCACTTGCGCCCGCCGCCGGTGTGCTCGAGGCTGTGGATGACCATTCATGCGTACTGACGACGGGTGCCGCGTCGATGGAGGCACTGGCCTACCATCTGCTAACGCTAGGCGTCGACTTCGAGGTCGAAGCGCCTCAGGCGCT
>CAZNZA010000359.1:0-2090 GCA_964577325.1 uncultured Polyangiaceae bacterium | reverse complement strand
GATGTGGTCCTCCATGCGGGCGGCGTCCGCCACTAGGCCCTGCACCAGCCATCGCCGGGCACCTACGAACAAACCGTGTCATTATGCGAGCAAATCCACGCGCACTTCATGTTGATGTCATCTTGCCGGTGACGCAAGAGAAGCGCCAGACACAGGGCGTTGGCGATCAGCGCTAGCAGGCCGATGCCGGCGTGGTCATGGGCGTACTTTCGGCTCCAATCCGGTCCAGAGATCTCGAAGGTCCTGTGCGATTAACCCAGCGTGTCTGATGCTCTGGCGATCGTCATCACACAGCTGAGGTGCGATCGCGACGAACTCGCGCTTCCAGCGGGCCAAGCGCGGCTCGTTGCGAAGAAACGTCTCCGCGCTGGAGTAGAGACGCGTGAAGGACGCGGGAAGCCGCGCTGCATCGCGCTTGATGGTACCGAAGCGCACAACTTCGGCCTCTTCGTTCAAGGCAACCAGATCGATATCTGCGTCGGCGCCGTCCCAGTAACCCGCGACGCGATTCGTGAGTTCGAAACCCGGCAGCCCCTTGCGTCCTCGCTCCTCGTAGAGCTTACCCACAAGCCGCTCGAGCGCGTGCCCCTCCACGTCACAGAGCAGCTGATCTGCTCGTGCGACGAGCAGCTCGGGAGGACGGAAGTGGAGCGCATCAACGCTGGGCTTGAGCGCCGCTAGCCAGGCGACGAGGAAGTTGTCGGATAAGTAGTAGCGACTTTTGCGTGCCCTGGCCTTGGATAGGATCGGCAGCTGCTTGTCGATCATGCCGAACTTTTCGTGCAGCATCTTTAGGTAGCCGCCGACTTGCTCGGTACTCTCGCCGCTCACACTCGATACGTGACTCTGCAGATCGCCATGGCTGCAACCGGGATGCCGCGCCAAGTACTTTAGCGCGACGTCATACCGACCGCGCAGCTCGTGCAAGAACCAATTCTCTGCCTCACCGCGCAGCGGCGAAGAACTGCGGAAGAACATTCGCTCGAGCAGCTCCTTTCGCGGAGCGTCGAGAACGCCCTGCTCGAAACAATCGCGATAGAACTTCGGAACACCTTCGAAGAGCGTCCAGAGAAATAGGAAGCGCTCTGGGGTTGCCTTCGTGTGCGCCGCCAGCAGTTCGAGCAACGATTCCACGTCCAGGTGGTCGAGCTGAATGTCGTCGGTGGTGCGACTGTACAGGGGAGCCTTGCGATCCTCGAGCAGGGCGATCATGTCGGTGTGAATCGACCCGAGCACGATAAGTCCACCAGGCACACGGGAGGCGCGTGCGCTGCGCTCATCGACGACGTCCTGCAGGTATGAGGTAAATTCCGAGAGTTGCTTACGGGAGAAGTACTGGAACTCGTCGAGGACGACGACATACCCACGGTCGGCGAGAACTCCGATGGCTTGCGCCGTGCTGCGCAGATCCGAGAGAGGCGGCAGCCCTGAAAGATCGACCTCGAAGACCTCGAGCGCGTCACGAAACGCGGCGACGACTCCCGAGGGAGCCGAGTCGGGCACCTGCAGGTATACCACCTTTGGGCCATCGGGAGGGAGAGCCTGCTGAACCAAGCTGGTCTTCCCGATCCGGCGTCGACCGCTCAGCTTGCAGAAGAACCAGCGCCGCCGACGGAGCATCTCCCGCAGCCGATCCAGCTCCTGCGAGCGTCCGTAGAAGCGCCACCCTAGCATAACTTAAAAAGTTTTAAGTTATGCCAGCAGTTTGGTCAAGTATTTGAATTCCCAGGGAATAAGCGGCCCCTTTGACCCCACGTCGGCCCAGCCCCGAAGGAAGAAGTCGGGTTCGCCTACCGGATCGCCGCCGGGCACGTGACCGCCAGATGACTATTATGTGAACGATAGGAAACACTACGCTGTCATCTCACGCCATTCGTAAGCGATAATATACGTTTGAAGGTCCGAGCGTGCGGAGCCTGCGGACTGCCTCCAAAGCAAGTTTATGTTTACGATCACAAACGCATAGGCCCGTACGTGGCGCTTTCGTAAGCGTTCATGTACAATCATCAAATGAGCTTCGAGCAACTGCCAGACACCGAGATTTTGGCCGAGTTGGCGCGACGGGTCGACTACGTGCGGCGCAGCAAGCG
>CAZNZA010000358.1:0-2095 GCA_964577325.1 uncultured Polyangiaceae bacterium | reverse complement strand
GCGCTGAATCTACAGAGAGGGCCAGACGCGATCGCGCGCTTAGAACTCGATGCCGCGGCGCGCCTTGATACCGGCATCGAAGGCGTGCTTGATAGGCTTCATCTCCGTGACCGTGTCAGCAGCGTCGACCAACGCTTCGGGCGCTCCTCGCCCAGTGATGCAGATGCTCAGCTCGGTCGGCTTATCGAGGACGGTTCGAACGACCTCCTCCACTGGCAAGTAGCCGTAGCTCAGCACGATGTTCAGTTCGTCCAGGATCACCAAAGAATACTTGGGCTCTGGTCCGCGGCTCTGCTCGATCATCTCCAGCGCAATGTCCCAACCGCGTCGGGCAGCGGCGATGTCTGCCGTCTTATCTTGCGTGTTCCAGGTAAACCCCTCCCCTGAAACGACGTGCCGGACTTCCGGAAAGCGCTTCAGCGCCTCAGCCTCTCCCGTTTTCCAGGTGCCCTTGATGAACTGCACCAAGCCGACGTTCTGACCACTTCCCGCGGCGCGTATGGCCAAACCGAAAGCCGCCGTGGATTTGCCCTTACCATCGCCGGTGTTGACAATGACGATGCCGCGGTCTTGGGTCTTGGAGCGGACCTTCTCCGCCTGTTCTTGGCGCAGCGCTTCCATCCGCGCTTTGTGTGCGGCGGCTTCGTCTTGGCTGGGGGGAATTTCGTCCTCACTCATGACTGCTGGGATCGGTCGTTTGGGCGCTGAGCGCAAGACCTTTCGAACTCAACGAATGTGAAGCACCGTCTGCACGGTCCGCCGTCCCACGCGCTGCAGGCGTCGCCATGAACTCTGGTCGTTCATCGGAGCCCAGCGTCGCTCTTCTTTTCGGTAGTGCCAGTCCTTGTCGTTTTGGAAGTGCACCTGAACGTCCCGCCCTTCCACGATGTTGACGATCTCGTGGCTGTGGTAGCTCGTCTGATCGTAGTCGGTCAGTGCCTTTTGGCCCATCTCCGCGTACAAGGCGTTCAACTCCAGGAGTCGATCGTTGAGGGCCGGCTTGAGTTGCACGGCATTGAGGCCGATGCGTTGCGCTTCACGCAGAGTGATCGGGTAAGAATGCGAGGGGTAGCTTTCATTCAATTGCCGACTCAGTTGCTCCACTTTCTTGGCGTCCTTCATGTGAAATGACAGGATTTCTCGGCAAATTTTGATGGACAGCGACGAAATGCGATCGACCGCACCAATGACGAGCGGATGGATGTGCGGGTACAACGCTTGATAGGGGTTTACCTCGGTCTCACCCTTGGTTGAGGCATGAGCTGGCACGCTCTTCTGCCATAGACGCACGACCCGTAGCAGTTCATCCTGGCTCACACTCACGAGCTCGTTATCGACGTCCACCGGCGACAGCTCGTGACGAAGAGAGGTGTCGACGGCGGTCAAGTGAGCCAAAGGCCCCATCTGTAACTCATCGGCCCCGAGCGCCAACATGGTGGCCGCCGAGGCGCACTCGAGCGGAATGAGGGCGACGACCGTCTTGGCGTACTGCCGCAACAAGTGAGTGAGGCGCAGGGCGGCTTCCCCCGAACCCCCGTCCGACTTGATGCATAAGGCCACACGTTGCTGCGGCCCCAATACGTTGAGGATCTCGTACAACGCAAGCACGTCGTTGTCGCACACGGACCCAGAAGGGGAAGTCCAGTACGAGATCAAGGGACACCCGAGCTCTCCCTCTATCACGCTCAGAATCTTCTGCGTCTTATTGAAGAGCACCGGGGGCTTCTTGATGCGAACGCGGCGCGGAGCTTTCTTAGCGGCCATGGGGGCGCGGTTTATACGCGCAACGCTCCACGAAAGCCACCCCGACCGTAGCACGGAGCAGGCCACGACCCATGGTCCAGGCCCGGGTCCGTACCAAAACATCAGTTGGTGGGCTGTAGGCCAGCTGCTACCCTAGCCGGATGCGTGGTGGGCTGTGTAATGGATGGTGGATCGGAGTGTTAGCGTTCATGATCGGCTGCACACCGGGCGAACTGGACGAAGCTCAGCAGGAGTACCTGCGTAAAGAGCTTGCCGAGCGGTATCCCGAAACGGAAAGACCCGCACCTCGTCCCGATGGCGGCAGTCAACAACCCGAACCCGATACCGATAC
>CAZNZA010000357.1:0-2117 GCA_964577325.1 uncultured Polyangiaceae bacterium | reverse complement strand
AAGGAGCAATGCCTGGAGCTCATTGGAGCGGGAAAGAAGGTGTTGGTTCAGTGAGCGAAGCTCTGACGCAGCTGGCTCAGTGGATGAGCGCTAAGGAGGACGAGCACCTTGAGTTCAAAGAAGCGAACAATCGCTTCGATTTCGAACTCTTGGTCAAGTACTGCTGCGCGCTGGCCAACGAGCGTGGCGGACGCATCGTGCTGGGTGTTACGGACAAGCCGCCGCGTCGCGTCGTGGGATCCTCCGCATTTGAAGACGTGCAGCGGACCCAACACAGCCTGCTCGAGAAACTGCGTCTGCGTATTGAGGCCACTGAGATCACCCATCCAGATGGACGCGTAATTGTCTTCACGGTTCCCAGTCGTCCCATCGGAGTGCCGCTCGAGTACAAGGGCGCCTACTGGATGCGCAGCGGGGAGAGCCTGGTCCCGATGACGCCGGACCAGCTCAAACGCATCTTTGATGAGGGGCAGCCGGATTTTTCTGCACAGATCTGCGCCGGCGCGACGATGGCAGATCTCGAGCCAGCAGCCGTCGCTGAGTTTCGCAAGCGCTGGGCAACCAAGGCGAGGCGCGATGATCTCGGTCATCTCTCCGACGAGCGCCTGCTTTCAGACGCCGAGCTTGTGATCGACGGGGCAGTGACCTACGCCGCCCTGGTGCTCTTTGGTTCACACCGGTCTCTCGGCAAGTATCTCGCCCAATCGGAAGTGGTCTTCGAGTACCGCAGCAACGAGGCGAACATCTCGCACCAGCAGCGGGTTGAGTATCGCCTGGGCTACTTCAGCTTCCACGACGAACTCTGGAAGACCATCAACCTCCGCAACGAGGTGCACTCTTACCGAGACGGTCTGTTTCGCACCGAAATCCCCGCCTTCAACGAGGACGCCGTCCGTGAGGCCATCCTCAATGCGGTCAGCCATCGCGACTACCGCATGGCGGGCTCCACCTTCATTCGCCAGTACCCCACCAAGCTGGAGATCGTGAGTCCTGGAGGATTTCCGCCGGAGATCAGCCCCGAGACGATTCTTTACAAACAGTCCCCGCGCAATCGACGCATCGCCGAGGCCCTCGCCCGCTGCGGTTTGGTGGAGCGCGCTGGCCAGGGTGCGGATCGTATGTTTGCCAGTGCCCTGCGTGAGGGCAAGCTGCCGCCCAACTTCGCGCGAACGGATGCCTACCAGGTTTGCATCACTCTCGACGGACAGGTGCAGGACGAGGCGTTCCTCCTCTTTCTCGAACGGCTCGCGCAGGAGCGCCAGCTCGTGCTGCATGTCGACGACCTTCTGGTGCTAGATGCCATCCATCGAGAGCTCCCCATTCCGGAGCCAGTCGCCCCACGGCTGGGCAAATTGCTCGAACTCGGTGCGATCGAACGGTTGGGTCGTGGTCGAGGCGTGCGCTACCTGCTCGCAGAGCGCTTCTACACGCCGGATCGGGTAGTCAGCAGAGCGACCTTGCCGAGGTACTTCCCGCGCTTTCCAAAGGGCAGAGCCGCCGTTTACTCGATGAGCTCAGGGAGAACGGGCAGATCCGTCTTGAGGGCCAAACGCGCGGAGCGCGCTGGTTTCCCGAGGAAGACGAGGGGGCGTCCTCATGAATGGGCCCGCAGTTCTATTGCGCAATGAGCGCGCAATCAGCGCACAATTGCTTGGACTAAGTATGCGAAATGACGACAGTTTGAATTGCGTCCAGACGGACAAGTCGGTGCAATCCGCCGGGCAATTCCGCGCAATAGTCCGCACGGCTGGTTCATTCGATCCCGGGGCATCCCATGGATAAGGAAACCAGAAACAAGATAGAATGGGCCACGCAGGCGGCGCGCAGCTTGCTCGGGCAGGAATACGCGGAGCAGCTCGAGAGCGTGTTCGACGTCCGCCTGGATGGCACCATCGCGGACCAGCCGGGGGGACACCTAGATGCGACGGGACGGGTGCAACGCGCCAAGCTGATCACGGCTGTGGAGCATTTGGGCGGTGCTGGGCTCACGAAGGCCGCTGCCGTTTCTGCCTACTTGCGGGAGGCTGCGTTCACCACGCTCAACCGCTTTGTTGCGCTCAAGAGTATCCGCTTCACGGAGCCGTGTAGCGGCCGCAGGTGCTTGAACGCACACTGGG
>CAZNZA010000356.1:0-2120 GCA_964577325.1 uncultured Polyangiaceae bacterium | reverse complement strand
CGGGCTGGGGTTGCGCCGGCTGGGCGGTTACCCGTGGAGTGTTCACCGGCACCGCGTTTACGGGCACGGCGTTTACCGGTAGGGTGTTTTCCTGCTGAGCGAAGGGCGCGGCTAGGCCGGCTTGGGTGAACTGCGCCGGCAGATGTCGCGGGGCGACGGCTTCGAAACCGGAGAGTGGTGAGCCCGTGCTGTTGCGTGGAGGAACGCGCACCTGAGGAAACGGCGCCGCGGGCCAATTGCCCAAGGTGCCGCCGCTACCAGCCGCGGGGACTGGGGCCGCAAACGGAGCGTGCCCGAACGGCGAGACCGCGGGCGTGTTGGAGCGCACCATGCCCGCGCCGCCGATGAGTGTCTCACTGCGCGCTCGACCCAACACCGCCTTGGCGCGTTGTTCGAAGGCCGCCTTCGCGGACGCGACGTAGAGCGCGGTCCAGCGGTTGACGGTCGCCACGTCGACGCCGGCCTGTGCGGCGGCCTGGTCTGGAGTAAGCTTGCCTCGTACGATGGCTGCAGCAATCTCCTGGGCTTTGGGCTCGAGTTCTGTTCCGACCATGCTTGTCGTAACGGCCACCGATTCTGGCCGCTTGAGATAAAAGGACGTGGCGGGTTATCGCGCCAGCGGACACGCTTCTGCACAGGGCTTTCCGCGTCGAAATTCCCGAACGCGGAGCGTTTGCGCAAGCGATGCGTGATCCTTCGTGTGGCGTGGCTTGATTTATGTGGGCCGCTCCACCACAACTGGGGAGTGAGTACCCTGCTAGAGGAATTGGGGGGCGAGTTCGCCCTGCGCCTCATCATCAACGACTTCGTGGACCGCATTTTCGACGACGCCATGATCGGCTTCATGTTTCGCGCCGCGTCTCGCGAGCGCGTCAAGGAGATGGAGTTCCAGTTTGCCGCCGCCCATCTCGGGGCGGCTGTGAAGTACCAGGGACAGAACATTGCGGCCGCCCACCGCAAGCACCCGATTCTGGCCTCCCACTTCGATCGGCGGCTGCGCGTCCTGGAGCAGGTCCTTCACGACCACCGCTGTCCCCCGGCCGTCGTCGAGCATTGGGTGCGTCACACGAAGAACCTGCGCAGCAGCGTCGTGGCCGCGGCCGGGCAGTGTGTCCCGGACTAGCGCGCGCATCCCGGAATAGCGACTCCTTGCAGGGAACTCGGCCAGGCTGGCGGGGCGATGGTAAAAGCGCCGGGTGAGCTCGATGCCGCCGTTGCGAAACTGGTTCCGTCGTAGAGGCGGACGCTCGTCCTGGGTCTGCTTATTGGCTGCGACGACGAGTCTTGGCTGTGGATCGGCGCGGCCGTGGGCGGCAGAGCCCTCGCCGGCCTTCGACGAATCCCACTTGGGCGATCTGCGCCTGCCCGCGTTGGAGCAGACCTCGGGAAGCAGCGCGCGCTACCGGGTGCAGGCCATCGGCCGCCTGGAGCCGGAAAGCCCCGCGGACAATCCAGACGTCGTTCAAACGCGGATCAAGTGGTCACAAAACGACGCCAACGTGGTCGGCACCTTCCGCAACACGTACTACGACTTTCCCGCCGAGAACGAATTCGCCGGCAAGCGCACGCCCCTGTACGACGCGTCGTGCAGCAAGATCGCCGACGTCAAGGAAAGCTTCCACGACGCGGTATGCATGCAAGGCAGTGGGCTTTTGAGCAACGGCAGTGTCGTGAGCTTCGCCAAACGCAACTGCGCCTGCGCCCGAGAGTGTCCGCGCAGTGGGCAGAAGATCTGCTTCGAGGCCCTCGCTCGCAGCCGTTATCCCTGGGGACGCGGGGCCACGGGCGGTGCCATCACGCCCCTGTTGACGGTAGCGGTCGACAGCGACGTCATCCCCATGGGCACGCCGATTTACATCCCCGAATTCGAAGGCCTCCCGCGCGACCTCGGTGAGACATCCGTTCACGACGGCTGCTTCATCGCCCAAGACCGCGGCCTAAAGGTGAAGGGTCAACACGTAGACGTATTCACCGGCGAACCCGCCCTCACGCGCCTATGGAACCGCCTCATGCCCAGCAATCGGGGTGTGACCGTCGTCCTGGACTCACCCAAATGCGCTCGATGACTGGTAGGGTTGTGGTTTACGTTGAGCCCCCCCGCCGATCCCGGCCGGATCGGC
>CAZNZA010000355.1:0-2130 GCA_964577325.1 uncultured Polyangiaceae bacterium | reverse complement strand
CCGGCCGGATCGGCGGGGGGCGGGGTCATTCGAAAACTAGGGTGGCGAGGCCACGAGCTGCGAGCGTGAGGCTGGAGTCTTCGTCGAGGGTGGCGGGGGAGAAGGTGTCGTCGCCTCCGGTGCGATAGATGGCCGTGGGTGCGCCGAGGCCGTCGACGCGCACGTGCGCTCGGGTGTCGCCGGTATTCAGCAGCACGACGGTGGTGCGACTATCGTCGGGGGCTTGAAAGGCCGAGGCGCGAATGACCTTCTCGGATGCGGCGGCGGTTACGCGGACGTAGCCGGGGTCGGTGTACTTGGCGTAGTGCTGCATCGAGTAGTACTCCGGTTGTACGATGTAGCCGTGCTCCGTCGCCCAAGTGTTCTGCGCGTGATGCGACTCGAGGGTCACGAGCCCCTGGCCGTCTACCCAGAACAGCTCCCAATAGAGGTAAGCCGAGGCGTTGCCCTCGACCAAGGCGTTGTGGATGAGCCACGCCGTTTGCAGGGCATCGTGAGACGCCGCATCGCTGAACTCGGTTTGAAACAGCGGACGACCGTCGAGTGACTGGGCGATGTCGCGCATCAGCGGCACGAACAAGTCCGGATGCTGCCACCAGTCCCCATCGTACAAGTGGTGAGCCAGCGCATCGACGGTGGTGTCGAACATGGCCGTATCGTAGTTTCGGATCTTGTCGTAACGGATCCCCACACTCTCGGGCCCGATGAAGCGCGGCTTCACGGCCATGTCGTCAAGCGCGGCCCGCACGGCGCCGAGGGCTTGATTGTAGCCGGGGTAGGTGCCCTCGACCGGATCGAAGCGGCAGCCTTCCCAGCTTGGCGGCGTGAAGTCCGGCTCGTTCTGGATACTTATGTAGTCGGGGATGATGCCGATGGCCGCGTAGGCGTCCAAGGACTCGCGCCACCAGTCCGCAAACTGCACGTAGGGGTACTCGCCATCGATCTTCTGCAGCGTGCAGGTCTCAGCTTCGCTGGCGCAGTCGGTCGCGCTGTTGGCCTTGAGATCCGCGGGCGGGGACCACGACGTCAGCAACACCGTTGGCGCACGTCCGAGGGAGCGTTCTCCTTCCGCGACGATCTCGGCGGCGTCGGGATCGAACATGCCGTCTTCGCGCCGGTACACGTTGCGCAAGCGCAAGACGTCGAGGCCGAGGTCGGCGAACACCTTATCGTAGATGACGTCCTTGTGCGGGTGGTTGGTCAGCCGATCGCCGTACCAGGCCGCCGACGCGCCGAACCCGACCAGCGTTTGATGGCGTGTGGCCGTATCCACCACAACTGTGGCGCTCAGTCCCGGTGGCTCTTCGGTATCCGTGCCGGCGTCTTCTTCCGGATCGGGAGGGGGGGGCTGAGGATTATCAGTACCCGCATCCTCTGCCGGCGTGGGCTCAGGCTCAGGTTCGGGTTCAGGCTTGGGTTTGGGGCGATCCGGGGGCGGCGCGACGGCTGTTGGCTTGGGAGCAGCACTCGTGTCGCCGGCGTCGTTTTCTTTCAAGGGATCATCGCCGGCGTTGATGCCCGCGTCAGCGCCATCATCCCACATACCGATGCTGTTGCAGCTCGTTGCAGAGAAGAGGAGAACTGCAGCGGCACCCAAGATGCTTTTCATAGCGCCCTGAACGCCCCTGTTTGGACTAGCTTTAGTGGCCAAATGCGACTTCACTTCCTGAAGGGATTACTGGGGAAAGAAACTACATCGGTGCTCTCTGCATCATGCTGTGCGTGCTTAGCGCAGCGAAGGCATTTGCAGGTCACCATCGGACTCAAGCGCTTCACGCAACGTCCGTTGTGCTATTGAGTATTCTGTATGCTTGGATTCAAGACGAGGCCAAAACCGGGGCAGTGGGGGAAATACGTGGCAGTGGCGTTGACAACGTCTGCCTGTTCCCTTCAGGACTATACCTATCTCGGGGCGGGGGACCCAAACACCGACACGAGCGACGAAACGTCGACCAACGGTAGTGAGACAACCGAAAGCGACGCGAGCGACGTGTCGATGACGGATACCGTCGACATCGATGCTTCGGTGCCCGAAGGCGGGATCGATGATGGCGGGGACATGACCACCGGACCTGTTCTCACCGATCAAACGGATGAGACGGACACGACGATGGTCGAGACGTCGGACAC
>CAZNZA010000354.1:0-2132 GCA_964577325.1 uncultured Polyangiaceae bacterium | reverse complement strand
ACGTGCGACACTGCGTAGGTGCCATCCCCTAGCACCAAGAAGCGCACTCGGGCGCCTGTCGATGTGTTTCGGTATCGGGACTACCGTGAGTTTTTGGCGGCCTTCTATTCGCACAAGAAGCCCAGCGGGTTATCGTACCGCAGCTTCGCCCGCGATGCGCAGCTCGGCGCGCCGAACTATTTGAAGTTGGTGATCGACGGCAAGCGCAACCTTTCACAGGAGATGGCCGAGCGCTTCGCCAGAGCGTGTCGCCTGAACGCCGAAGCGACCGACTACTTCAAACTGCTGGTCGCTTTCAACCAGGCGACGACAGACGCCGAGCGCAACGAGTTACACGAGCGACTGAGCAAGTTCAGCCGCTTTCGTTCCTCCCAGCGCCTTGATCTGGCCACGAAGGAGTACCACTCGACTTGGTACATTCCTGCAGTGCGTGAGCTCGTTGCGTGTCCTGGATTCATCGAAGACGCCGCTTGGATCGCTTCGATACTCGAACCGAACATCGATGAGAAGGACGCGCAGCACGCGCTCGACGTCCTCGTGCGGCTGGGTCTGCTCGAACGCGACGACAACGGGCGCTTGGTCCAGGCGTCTCGCGCGGTCAGCACCGGAGATGTCGCTCCGGGCCTGTACATTCGCAACTATCACACGGAGTTGATCCAGCGAGCGCTCCACTCGATGCACGATTTGCCTGCAGACGAGCGCTACATCTCCGCGCTGACTCTGAGCGTGAGCCCTCACACCCTCGACGAACTCCGGCGACGCGTGCTCGAGTTCCGCAATGAGCTCATCGCTCTGTGCGACGCCGACCCCCAGCCGGCACGCGTCGTTCAACTCAACATGCAGCTCTTTCCCCTCACCCGAGGTATTGCGCCTGAGACGTGCAACGACGACTCGGCGTCCAAACCGCAGAAAGATCCCACCCCATGACGCAGCTCCGCCGCTCTCACTCCCGTCGCCTTGGAACCTTTGGTGTACTCCCCCTCTTACTCGGAACTCTGTGCCTCGGGTTACCCCCAGCGTTGACCGTCGTCGGTTGCGGGGCAGACAGCACCAACACCGGCAACCCCCCCGTCGTCGACCGCCAAAAGCTGAGCGTCACCGCGTCGGGCGACGACGTGGTCGTTGCTGGTGAGGCGGGTGCCGTCCCAAGCGTCGCCCGCGTCACCGTAACGAACCTCGCCACCGAGGAGTCCGAGTCGACGACGGCCACCGACGATGGTTCGTTTGAGGTAACCTTGGCCGGTGGAGTCGACGATGAGTATCACGTCGAAGTTGAAGTCCGCGGTCTCAAGACCAGCACCAATGTGACGGCAACGGCAAACGCCGACCCGGCTGCTGGCTTCGTTGGCAAGGACTTCTTACTCGAGTCGGCGGAGGGCATCAGCCTCGTGGAGGACACGACCGTGCGGCTCAGCTTCAGCGAGACGAGCCTGAGTTACTACGGCGGGTGCAACACCGTGACAGGCACGTACTCCATGTGCGACGGCAAGATCTGCATCTCCGAGAGCAGCTCGACGAACCGGGGATGCTCCGCGGCACTTGTGGCGCAAGACGAGTGGTTCACCGACTTCCTGACTGGGACTCCAGCCATCGAATACGCTGGCGATACGCTGACCTTGACGAGTATGGACGCAACGCTCGAGTTCCTCGACCGTGAAGTCGCCGATCCCGATCGGCCCCTCACTGGGCCCACCTGGGTCATCGATACGTTCATCATGGGCGGGGCCGCGTCCAACGTCTCACTCGATGCCGAACCTACCGTCACCTTCGCCGACGACGGGACGTTCGAAGCGTACACCACTTGCAATACCCTCATCGGATCGTTCGTGGTCGATGGCCCGACGCTGACTCTGTCGGACGTCTCCACCACTGACATCGCTTGTCCGCTTCCTGCTACCATGAACGCCGAACAGCACATCGCCCAGGTGCTGAGCAATGGCGAGGTCGCTTTCGAAATCGACGCCAACCGACTCGCGCTGACTCGGGGTGAGCTCGGCTTGAGCGCCACCACCGAGTGAGGCGCGGACCTCTACGCCCTCGCCCGGCTGCCCGCAGCGTCCGCCGCAGCGTCCTCCGCACCGACTTTTCGTGGTCGACGACGGCATCCGGCTCATGATGACACGCGGCAACCA
>CAZNZA010000353.1:0-2147 GCA_964577325.1 uncultured Polyangiaceae bacterium | reverse complement strand
CTGTGCTGTGGGAGGGCATCGAAACCGGTCAAAACTTGGTTGCCGAGGTACTAGTACCGGAGCCAAACGCCGAAAAGCATACGCGCGCGCCGTCGGCCAGCCTCTGACTGGGGCCCGATATTAGCGGCTCTAGCGGCGCCAGAACCACTCGCAGGCTGTTCGGCATCAGGAGAAAGTTATACCACTCCGTGCAGTGGAAGCACCAACCTCGGTTGTAGTGGTCTCATCGGCATGAGCCGTCTTGCCCAGGAAACAGAAGCTTTGCGCGCGACCTGTGATCGGGGTAAAGGCCAAAAATGGTCGTATCTCAAGCTGTCCGCCGTTCGGTTGCTGCAAAGCTCAGAACGCACCGCCTTCTGCTCCCGCTTCTTGGAATGACCTTCTGCCAGGTTGGCTGCAGCGAGGAAGACCCTCGCGCCGACGCCAATCCGATTGGGACCATGGACGGTACGAGCCCTACCGTTTCCAGTTCAGACGACACGTCGGGCAGTAGTAGTGCGTCCGTACAGCCAGGTCCCGTGTCTGTTACTCCGGTGCCGTCAGTGACTGGATCCGGTGATACTCAGCCGATGGCCACCAGCACGTCCGACGACACGCAGGGTACGACGGGACAGCCGGACTCCACTCTCGGCCCTTCTCCTGATAGCTCGCAGCCAGCGGATAGTCAGGGTGACGCCTCGGCTGCGGACACCACGTCGAGCACCGACTCGTCGGGCGCTGAGCAACCCTCGGAAACTGCAGAAACCGATACGAGTGATGCCGGCGCGACCGTGAGCGACGGCTCAACCTCAGAAACTGACGATACGACTGCGTGCGTCGTGGATCATGGCGGGGAGGAACCGTCGCTGCACGAATACTTCGCGGACTACTTCGCGATGGGTGCGGCCATCGACACTCGCTACGCAGAATACACGCCGATACTCACGAAGCACTTCAACAGCGTGACCGCCGAAGACCAGATGAAGTTTGACGCCCTGCAACCTACCGAAGGCAACTTCACGTACGGCACCGCCGATCAGATGGTCAACTTCGCGATCGACAACGGCATGCAGGTGCGCGGCCACGCCTTGGTGTGGCACCGGCAGACGCCCTCCTGGGTCTTCAACGGCACCAGGGACCAGGTGCTTGCGCGCATGCAGAACCACATTAGGGAGGTGATGCAGCACTTTAAAGACAGAGTAAAGGTGTGGGACGTCGTGAACGAAGCGATCATGGACGACGGCTCCTATCGCACCAACGACGAAGTCGAGGATCAACGAAGCGGCTGGTACGGCGCGCTCGGAGAAAGCTACATCGCCGAAGCGTTCAAGGCAGCGCGTGCAGCCGATCCCGAAGCCAAGTTGTTCTACAACGACTACTACAACTACCACCCCGCTCGACGCGAAGCCATTTTCAACATGCTCAAAGACTTGTTGGATGCCGGTGTGCCTGTGGACGGCGTGGGGCTTCAGGCCCATCTAAACCTACGACCGGGCACGGATCCGACCGAGCAATCCTATCATCAAACGGTCGAGAACATGGAGATAGCGATCGAGATGTACGCGTCGCTGGGTCTCGACGTGCAGATCACGGAAATGGACTTGTCGTTGTACTTGCGGGGCGTGACCTACACCCAAGACACGTTCTACGAGCCAGACACCGTGACGACGGAGGTGCTGAATGAACAGGCGGAGCGATACCGTCAGTTCTTTGAGATGTTCCGCAAGCACGCCGACGTCATCAGCAGCGTGACCTTCTGGGGGATTGCCGACGACAACACGTGGTTGTCCGAGTTCACCTCCGGGCGTCAGGACTTTCCGTTACTCTTTGACTCAGCTCGCGAGCCTAAACCGGCGTTCTGGTCGATCGTCGATTTCTGTCCGTAGCTCGAACTGTTTCACGCTCTGAGGAAATCCCAACGAATCCCCACCGCCGATACGAGTCGTTCGCAGATGGGGTGAGACATCCCGAGAAAAGTGCGCATCACGGACAGGTGACCGGCATGCGGTGGGGGGGCAACTCTTCTTGATACCCATGTTCGACAGTCGGACGAGCTACCTGGCTGTAGCGGTTGTCGCCGTTGCACCACAAGCTACCGTCGCGCTTCAGCGCGCAGACGTTGCCGCTGCCTCCAAACAGACGCACATTGTCCGAGCCGAAGCCTTCGT
>CAZNZA010000352.1:0-2159 GCA_964577325.1 uncultured Polyangiaceae bacterium | reverse complement strand
CTCAGGCTTTTGCCAGACGTGCAATCTCCTGAAGCAAGAACCGTTGCTCGGGCTCTTGCTGAGCCAACTCGAGCGCCCTTCGCAAAGATGCGAGCGCTGCTTCAGTTCGATCGAGCCGACGACACAAGTCGGCGCGAGCCGCGTGTGCCGGCATGTAATCGTCCAATGTCCCACGTTCGAGAAGTGCCTCGACGAGGATCAGACCCGCGGCAGGGCCGTCGCGCTCCGCGACGGCGATAGCACGGGCAAGCTCAGCCACGGGGGACGGTGCGATGCGCGCCAAGACATCATGCAAGGCAACGATCTGCACCCAATCGATGGGAGCTCCGTCGATACTTTCGGCATAAACCGCAGCGATGGCTGCTTGAACGGCATACGGTCCTGCGCGGCCGCTTTTGAGTGAACGCTCGACCAAGCGCGTGCCTTCGGCAATGCGCTCGCGATCCCACAGGGCGCGGTTCTGGTTCGAGAGTAACACCAGGTCACCTGCGGCCGTGGTGCGTGCCAACCGTCGTGCGTCTTGAAGAAGGAGCAGTGCGAGCAGCCCCTCTGCTTCGGGATCGGGCAATAGCTCGGTGAGCAGTCGCGCTAGCTGAATTGCCTCGGCGCAAAGGTTGGCACGAATGCGCTCTTTGCCAGAAGAGGCCGAGTACCCTTCGTTGAACACCAGATAGATGACGCGCATCACCTGGGCGCTGCGTTCGGGCAGCTCTGCCGCTTCGGGAACTTCGTACGCCACTCGTCGCTCGCGCAGTCGCTGCTTGGCCCGCACGATGCGTTGCGCGATGGTGGACGGCCGAGCGAGGTAGGCACGAGCGATTTCTTCCGTCGTCAGCCCGCAAAGCTCGCGAAGCGTCAGCGCAACCTGCGCGTCCTGGGGAAGCTCAGGGCGGCAACAAGTGAACAAGAGTCGCAAGCGATCGTCGACGAGCTCCCCGCGCTCTACAGGCGGCTGAGGCGGCCATGCCGCTAAGGCAGTGCTGCGTAGCTCAGAGGCTTTTTGGTCGGCCCGGCGCCTACGACGCAAAGTGTCGATGCCTCGCATGCGTCCGACGGCAATCAGCCACGCCCGGGGCGAGTCTGGGATAGCGTCTTGCGGCCACTTTTCTACGGCTGCGGCGAACGCTTCGTGAAGCGCCTCCTCAGCGAGATCTAAATCGCCGAGGAGACGCACCAGCGTGGCGAACACTCGACGCGACTCGACGCGATAGATGCGATCGAGCTGTGTATGCATCGCGACGTCGTGTTCGCCGTTCATGAGCCCAGACCTACTGGTGACAGCCCGCGGCCAAGGGTCGGATTTCGATCCCCCAACCGAGACTCTCGCCCATATTCGCAGCTGGATGCAGGGAGGCGATGCGGATCGCATCGTTCAAGTCGCGGGCTTCGATGACCATGAAGCTCCCCACGACATCCCGCGTCTCCACGAATGGTCCGTCGACAACCGTGGGTTTGCCATCCTTGGGACGCACGGTGGTCACATCCCACTCCAGACTCTCCACCGTGCGCACGGCGCCGGTGCGGTGGAGTTCGGCATCGTACTCCTTACACTTCTCGACCAGGGCAGCGAACTCCTCTTTGGGGAGCTGCGATACCTTTTGTTGATTTCCATACAGGAGGCACAAGTACTTCATGGCGAGTTTTCCTTCTTGGTTGACGCTCTGAGAGCTTTGACCTCAGGAAGTCGTTCGAGGCTGCCCAAATTCGACTGACGGCGCTCATTTTTTTCTCGAGAACCACTCTTAGCGTCGTTGAGAAGCCATCGGCGGCTCGCTTGAACCTGACCGCGACCCGGAGTATCACGGAGTCCAGAGCAAAGAGAGTGGACACATGACCGCAACGCGATCGCGCTGGAAGACGACACCATTGCCTGAGGCTCGGCAAGCTCTTCCGTTTGAACGGAGCTACTCCCGGGATGAGTTCGAACGACTTGCTCAGGGCCACGTTCCGCAGGAGATGGAGGACAAGTGGTTCGTCTTCTATGAGGAGCCGTGGCTCTACCTCCATCGCAGTTGGACCGGGCTCTGCATCTATCAAGTCCGCTTCGAGCAAGAGCATGATTCGGCTCGAGTGGTAGAGGCGCTGTCGAACCGCGATCCCGACCAGTACAAGGAGACGGACGCCGTGCGAGACATGGATTTCTTGTCGATGCTCCTGGA
>CAZNZA010000351.1:0-2162 GCA_964577325.1 uncultured Polyangiaceae bacterium | reverse complement strand
GATACCGTCAACACCCGTGCAGTGCTCCGGGCTCGCCAGCGAGTAGAGGGCGAGTGGCCGAAAACAAAAAAAAGCATCAGCGGGTGTCCTCCTCCAGGTGCGCGAATCGTCTGCCAGCGTCACGTCACGTCGATGATGATGAAGGAGAAAGAGCAATGAAAGAGTTCATGTTGATTTACCGTGGTGGCAAGCGGGAGTGGATGAAGGCACCGGCCGAACAAAGGCAGGCTGCGATGGCAGCCTGGGGCAAGTGGATGGAGGAGCTCAGCGCTCGGGGGCAGCTCGTCACCGGCGGCTCTCCGCTCGAATACGAAGGTAAGCGGGTGGCCGCCGACGGCGTCATTACCGACATCGCGGCGTCCGAACTCAAGGAGTTGGTGAGCGGATACTCGATCGTGAAGGCAAAGGACTACGACGAGGCGGTGCAAATGGCGCGCGCGTGTCCGGTGCTTGTAAGCGGAGATTCCACCGTCGAGGTGCGTCTCATCATCCAACTCTAAGGCGTTTTCGGCGCGAGCGGCGGGCGCTGCCCGTCGCTCACTTCGCCCTGCCCCCTCATCCTACGCGCCAATAGACGCTCGATTTGGTCACTCAGAGCGCGCCTTTCATGAGCCGTACCGCCGAGTCGAGCCGCTTCGGCGGCTTGCGCGCGCGCGTCAGTTTCGTCGCCGGTCATAGCCGCCAAATGTGCACGAACGGCAGCAGGCAGGTGTGACCCGCGCAATGCTTCATGTTGGGCAGCACGATTCACCCGCTGCATCGCTTCGTGCACGTCGCCGGCATAACCTATGGCAACGGCCTGATTCAGTACCGCCACGGGTGATCCCGTAACCTGTACCAGCTCGTCATACCAACGCACGATCTCCGGCCAATTCGTGGCGTCGAAGCTTGCAGCGAGGCAGTGTTGTTCGGCAATTTTGGCTTCGATGAAGAAACGCTCGTTCGCTCCAGGAACGACGTGCGCGGCTAGAACCAACAGCTCTCGAGCTTCGGTTATCTCAGCGACATTCCAGAGGCGACGGTCTTGACAGTCCAGGGCAACGGGGTGACCACTTGCGTCGAAACGCGCGCCGGCTCGCGCCAAATGAAAGCGCATCAGCGCCAGCAACGCCAGCGTGTCCCGGTACACCACACGCGGTTCAGCCAGCAACATCGAGACTAAGTGAATGGCTTCACGACACAGCTCAGGTTTGGTCGCGTGCTCGTCGTCTGAGCTGTGGAAGCCCTCGTTGAACAGCAAGTAGACGACGGTGTGCACACTGTCCATCACCGCTGGCAGCTTGTCCGCTGCAGGGAACTCGAAGGCATGATCGCGCAGCTTGTTTCGGGCTCGAACCAGACGTTTCTTGATCGTCGGCTCGGGCAAAAGCAAAGCGCGAGCGATGGCGGGCACGGAGAAACCGCACAGCGTGCGAAGGATTAGCGGGATCCGACCTTCCGGCGTCAGGTCGGCGTTCGTGCACATGAAGATCATTCGCAGCTGATGGTCGTTGATGCGCGTTTCGTCGAACTCCTGCTCCACGGTATGAACCAACGTCCAGCCGCTCTCGAGGTGATGGGCTAACTCAGCGGAGAATTTGCGCTGTGTTCTTTGCGCGCGAATGACGTCTATGGCCTGCCGCTTCGCGGCCGTCATTATCCAGGAAGCAGGGTTATCCGGAAGGCCTGACTCCCGCCACGCGTCTAGCGCCTTTCGAAAGGACTCCTGGAGCACGTCTTCGGCGAGCTCCAAATTGTGCGCGCCGAACAAACGCACCAGCGCCGCTAGAATGCGCGCCGAGTGTTCCTTGTATACGCCGTCAATCGCTGTCTCGGGTCCAGTCATCGTGCGGATACGGGTGTAGCATTTGGCGGCCGGAGCTGCCTCACTCCGCAGAAGAAGTCGACCAAACTCTGCTCAATCGTGCCGCCAAGTTGAGCGAGCTCGAGCGCGTGGACGCCGCTTCGCGTCGCTTGACGTAAGCGAGCATCGGGTTCGTCGACGTGGAGCTGCGGCTCAATGCAGGCGGTTTCCGGCCGGCTGTGTGCTTGCAGCGTCCGCCAAAAGTGGGGCCACGGCCCGCATTTCGTTTCAATCTCACTTTCCCGACGTCGAGCGCGCCGTGCATTTTGGCTCGCGCCCGAAGTGTACGCACAAGAGGGGATCGGATATCGACGTCGCG
>CAZNZA010000350.1:0-2183 GCA_964577325.1 uncultured Polyangiaceae bacterium | reverse complement strand
CGCCCACGAGTTTCAACTCTTCGTGAAAAGTTCCGAGAAGAAGTCGATGAGCACGCGCATGCGCGCCGAGTGCTGCCGGTTGGGTGGATAGACGAGGAACAAGGGTGGGCCGGCTGCCGCATAGCGGGTCAACACCGGGCGCACGCGCTTCGAGTTTACGGCGTGATGGGCGAGAGAGGACAATACCTGCGTGACGCCGAGACCGGCCTCCGCGGCGTCCAAGCAGGCTTGCATGGAATTGAAGGCGAGACTTCCCGCGGGGCGTACCGAGACGCGTTCATCTTTGATGACGAATGCCCACTCAGCAGGGCGTAAAGTCGCGAGCGTCAAGAAAGCGATGCACTCGTGGTACTCGATATCGTGGGGGGTACGGGGCGTGCCGCGCCGGGCCAAGTACGTGGGAGAGGCGCACGTCAGCAGATGGGTTTCACCCAGGCGTCGCGCAACGAGATCCTGATCCGCGGGCTCTCCGTAAGAGATCGCAGCGTCGATGCCTTCCTCCAGCAAATCGACGGCACGGTTCTCGAGGCGGATCTCGAGCCCAAGCTCAGGGTGTTTAGCAAGCAAGCCAGGGAGAGCTGGTACCACGAAGCGGCGCGCGATAGCCATCGGCATGGCTAGTCGGAGCCGCCCCCGAGCTTGCGCGCTGCCGCGTTGCACGAGCGCATCCGCTTCCTCGACGTCGGCCAAGATCTGCCGTGCGCGGTCGTAGTAAAGCCGGCCATCATCGGTGAGCGACACCTGGCGCGTGGTTCGATGGAGCAGAAGAACACCGAGCTCCCGTTCGAGCTCCGCTATCGCTTCGCTAACCCGGGCGCGGGACAGCTCGAGCGACTTGGCAGCTTGAGTAAAGCTTGCGCGCTCCGCGACGCGCAGGAACACCCGCATGGCGTGCAGACGGTCCATTATTCGGATTTCCAGAACAGTGCGTTCACAAACCCGCAGTTTATCCCAGCTGAATCGACAAATATACTGCTCCGCACACCTCCAACGCGGGAGACACCGATGAACGATAAAGACGGCTTGATTTGGTACGACGGCACGCTGGTTCCGTGGCGCGAAGCGACCACCCACGTGCTTACTCACTCGCTCCACTACGGGGTGTCCGTGTTCGAGGGCATGCGAGCATACGCGACGTCGAACGGCGCCGCGCTGTTTCGTGCCAGCGAGCATGCCGAACGCTTGATCGGATCAGCCCACATCTATCGCATGCCGCTCGAGCACGACATCGAGACGATCGTCGGCGCGCAGCGGGAGGTCGTCGCTCGCAACCAGTTGCCTGCAGCCTACGTCCGCACCATTGCGTTCTATGGTCCGGAGAAGTTCGGTGTGTCTCCACGCGGAGCGCGCGTACACGTCGCTATCGCGGCGTTCCCCTGGGGCGCGTATCTGGGTGCCAATGCTCAGGAGCGCGGGATCCGTGTGAAGACGTCGTCCTACGTGCGCTCGCCGCCCCATGCCGTGTTACCCCGTGCCAAGTTATCCGCGTCGTACGCCACTTCGATCCTGGCGCACCAAGAGGTCACCGACGACGGTTATGACGAAGCGCTGCTGCTCGACGTCGACGGCTTCGTTGCCGAAGGCGCCGGCGAGAATCTCTTCATCGTCAAACATGGCGTCCTCTACGAGCCGGAGCCTGCCTCGGCACTGGCCGGTATCACCCGCGACAGCATCCGCACCATCGCGCGCGACCTCGGTTACTCCGTCGTGACCGGTCGCCTGACGCGGGACTCGATCTATCTCGCCGATGAAGCGTTTTTCTGCGGCACGGCAGCCGAGATCACCCCCATCGTCGAGCTCGACCGTCGAGTCATCGGCAGCGGCACCCCCGGCCCCATCACGCGCCATCTGAGCGACGCTTTCCAGCGCGCCACCGACGGGAGCGATGCCCGCTACGCGCACTGGCTGACGCACGTGTCTGCGGCTTGAGCGAGGGCTTGGATGCCGAGCAAAGAGAAGCCGCCCTAACGCGCGATCGTGCCCGGCGGCGTTCGCTTGGATGCGTCACTGCCTCACGTGGCGCGGCGACAGTGCTCGCGGCTCCTACGTACGGAAACTACAAAAAAACAAGGGGTCCCTTGCGGGACCCCTTCTCACGTTCGGGTGCGCGACGTTTAGTGGCGAGCTTCCGGCGCGCGGCGACGGGCGACGAGCACCCCACCGAGAGCTAGGAGCCAGAGCCA
>CAZNZA010000349.1:0-2192 GCA_964577325.1 uncultured Polyangiaceae bacterium | reverse complement strand
GCAAAGAGTCCCACCCAAAGCCGGGCGTCGATGCCTTCTGGAGTGCGCCCAGCGGTGCTGAACATGCCCTGGGGCACTGCTGCCCAATCGACCGGTAACCCCACAAAGCTATCGAATCCGTGAACGGTCCACGATCGGCACTCGACGAGCCAACGCAAAGACACGCCGTGAAAGACGCCGAGCTCAACGCAGACGCCGTGAGTCGGCGCTTGGGATGCAGCAAAGCGTAGCGTGTCGCGGGCGCTCGCGAAGACACGCACTGAGCCCATCTCGTTCCGTATGTGGTCGGCGGCATCTGCCAGGTCACTCAGATGCGGGTGAGCGCGAGTCACTGCAGCCAGACGTTCGCGAAACGCCTCGGAGGTCTCCCGTTCACCTTCGCCTTTCACACCCCAAGCGAGCAGCATCCGAAAGATCTCCGCTTCAGGGTAGGGCTTCGAACAACGGCTTGCATGTTGCAATGCCGCCAAGGCTTGCTCGGGAGCTTGGTCGTCGAAGGCGCAGCGCGCTACGAGGAAATGCGCCGAGGGATCGTCGGGCCGAAGCTCGACGGCCCGTCGTGCCGCGTCGAGCGCCGAGTCGCGCGGCGCCATTTCCAAGCGTGTGCGCGCCAGGTGCAACCAACTGCCCACCAAGTCCGGCGTACAGGTAACGGAGTGCTCGAGTGCTGAGGCCGCATCGGCAAGTCGACCAATGCTACGCAATCCCACGCCGATATCGCGAAACACGCGCCCATCGTTCGCAGCCAATTGCGCTGCGCGACTGAACGAGTCCGCGGCCTCACGGGCAAAACCCGCGCGAGCTTGCAGCGCTGCTAGGTTCATCCACGCGTCGAGACAGGTTGCATCCGCCTGCAGGCATTGCTGGTAGCGCTCGTGCGCAACCGCCAGCAATCCCTTGCGCTGGGCACGGAGCGCGGCGTCGAGCAACGGCGCTGCGACCGAGGAAGGCTCGGCATATCGGACCGGGACTTTGCGGGCACCGCCCGCGCGCGACAGGCGTGACACGAACGAACCACGACCACTTTTGGACGGCCACTGCAACTGCTATTTTAGCCGATATGGCGCAGCGACCTCTTTTGCTTTCCGTATGCCCGACGAAGTCGTTGACAGAGGCAACGCTCCTGTCAGTGTCGGAAGCGTGAAGCGCGCGACATACTTCGGAGTCATGTTCACCCTCAACCTGGGACTGTGCCACCTTTTCCACGCGCAATCCGCCGGTGCTTGCGGTGAAGCCCCCGTGGAGGCGAAACCGCTGTTACCCTTGGAAGGAACAACCGGAGCGGGATTGGATATCGTTTTGATGTCCTCATCCAACGTCACCGAAGCAGCGTTCGCCCTGCGTGAGGTCGGTCCTGCGGCGCAAGACTCCGCGATGAACGCGGGCATGCCTTGGCCGCCACCTGGCAGTGGCGTTGCAGCGCCTGATGCGGGTGCCACGACGTCACCGGGCGATGCTGGCCCACCGTTGACCGATTTGGCGGAAGGAGATGCCGAGGCAGCTCAGCGTGAACCACAGCCGGTCGAATTCGATACGCAGTGCGTGAGGGCATCCATGGGAGGAGGGGCGGTGTGCATGGCGCGACCGGTGGAACTGCTGAAGCCAAACACGCGCTACGAGTGGACGGTGGTGGCGTACTGGGCCGAGGACGAACCGGCGTTTGCCGATGCGCCGTGGAGGACGTTCACCACAGGCACACACCTCACCCCTTCACAGCGTTTGGGATCGTTCAACGTGTCCTTGGATGGGCCAACGGTGTTCGAAAACCACCAATGCGGCATCGAGAACACGCTCCTCGTGAAGGTCGGCGCCAGCGAGATCCATGCGCCGCTGGTATTAAATTTTGCAGAAATCAGTCCCGGTTTCGTCACGCACGCTCAAACGCTGACGCCGGACGAACCCTCGACCGACGTGCGCCTGTACAACGTCCCCCCCTGCATTACCCCAGAGGTTTACGATCAGACGGGGAAAGTACACTCCCTCGGCGAACTATGTTTACCCACGGTCCTGCCCCCAACAGATGGCAACGACGACACCGCTGACGAGCCGCCTGAGAGAGAGGAACCGGACACCTCCACGAGCTCTGAGCACGACGCCAACGATGACACCCCCTCTTCGCCTCCCTCCGACCGCGACCCCGTGAGTACCTCCCCCGCATCGGTGAATGATGCGGGCACGGTCTCATCGCCGAA
>CAZNZA010000348.1:0-2230 GCA_964577325.1 uncultured Polyangiaceae bacterium | reverse complement strand
AACCCCTTCCACCCACCGCCGCCCCTGATCTAGCCTCCCGCCGTGGCCACGCCTCCCATTCGCTTCGAACCTATCGCCCTGAAACTGGCGCGGGAAGTCCCGCTAGACGAGTTCATACCACTGGGGGCTGTGGACGAAATGCGGCAAGCGCGCCTCGAAGGGTCGGAGGACGCTCCGCCGCTTCCCGAGCACACGCGGGAATTCATGGCGCACTACATGCTCGCCAGTCGGTGTGGGTTCATGCTGGTAGATGCGCCAGAGTTTGCTCGCCTGGCTCGCCTGCACGAACTCGTCCAAGAGGAGTACATGCCGGGAGCTCCCCCGATGAGCCCGGTGTACGATTCGTTTGCGATCCAGCACGTGCTCGCCGAAGTTCCGGTTGGTGTAGCTGGTGAAACGCCGTACAGCGTGCTTTCGCGGTTGCTCAGTCGCGACGCGAAGCGACGACGGCTTTACGAAGTCGCGCACTCATTGGCTGAGTCGCACTTCGA
Source organism: uncultured Polyangiaceae bacterium (assembly GCA_964577325.1). Lineage (GTDB taxonomy): Bacteria > Myxococcota_A > Polyangia > Polyangiales > Polyangiaceae > SZUA-265. The sequence goes on along the minus strand of CAZNZA010000348.1, from coordinate 1,739 downwards.
CTTGTATCGGGTGATGCATGCCGACGGACTAACAGCGGAACTCGAGCACGCGCGCTCGGGCACGACTCTCGAAGTGCATACGACGGGACCGTTCCTGCGAACCAACGATCGCGCGCTGGCGCGAGTTCTGAAGTTTGAAGGGCGTAACTACATCAGCGACTCTCCCTACCTGTTGGAAGCATCGATTCAAGATTGGCTTGATTACTTCGAGCGCGTCACGGAGGGATCGCCCTCACCCGCGCCGAAAGCTGCAACCGCAGGCAAGAGCAAACTCTCATCGAAGCAGAGAGCCAAATTGAAGGCGAAGCAGCGGGCGGCGACACCCAGCGCTGCGATCGTGAGACATTTGAGATTCGGCCCCTCGGAACGCTTCTGGCTCGACTACGTCATGGACGGCTACGCCGGGGAGCGTCGGGGCATCGTGCGTTTGGCAGGTGTTCCTGACCGACCGGAGTTGCTGCCTCATTCGGAAGCCTACGACGCGTCCGCGTATGGCGACGACGATCGTGACGAAGGCTCACAGCAAGACCTTCCCGCTTCAGCGCGGTTACGCCTGGCGCTCTCGGCGATTGCCAAAGCCCAAGGGTTGACGGAACAAGCGCAAGCCGCATGGGCGCATGCTAACGATAGCGAGAATGAACCGGCGCCAGCCGAACAGACGTTGTTCGACGCCTATTGTACGTTGGGAGAACGTAACGCCGAAGGGTTCACCGCACTCGACTTGTTCGTGCGCTACTCAATCGACGCTGATGAGGACGTCAAAGCGCTGGCAGCCGCTCTGAAGCGCGGCTGGTTTTCCGTATTCCGCATCGATCGCATTCATCTGGACAAGGGTTTTAGTGTGCTCGACGTGCTGCGCCGGCGCAAGTTGGAGCTCAGCGAGCAATCGGCGACGCGTCAGGTGGGCAACGGAGCGCTGCTCGCTGGATGGATTTCCGAAGATGAACACGGCGTCCTTCGCTTGGAAGGTGGCCTGTACTACATACCGCAAGTTTTTTCCGAACTCGCCACCGCGCTAGCTTTGGACCTCCGCGACGAAGCGCGCCGGCGACGGCCGGGCAAGGATTGGAGGGCTCAACATGCACTCCTCCCACTGCAGCTCATGGCAGGAGTGCGCGGCATCAAGCACCGCCTTTACCTGACGTTTGCCAACACCAGTGGCGACGCGCTCCAATTCGCGACGGGGCGCTACAAGGTGATCGACCGAGCGGGAGTGAAAGCAGCGCTCTGCCGTGAGTACGAAGAGCTGGGTGATGAGATGTGGCGTTGGTCCGACGCCGATGGTCGCGTTCTCGCGACGCTCGCGCTGCAGGACGAGAAACTGTTGGTGCGGGTCAATTCGGTAGAGCGTCTGAACGCCGCCAAAGCTCACGTCGAAAAGAGTCTGGGAAGCCGTGTGACGCCGTTGCTCAGCAGCCTCGATGGTTCGCTCGACAGCCATGTCGAAGACGCACCCACGCCGCAGAGGGACGAGGTCCCCGAAGCTCTGTTGCCGGACATTCACGCGATGCTGCTCCAGCAAATCAAAGGGCAATTCGACAGCCCAGTACCGATGTTCAAAGGCAAGAGTTTACGACAACTGGCCCGCGGCAAACACTCGCGAGCCGACGCGATCAGCTGGCTCCGCGAACAGGAGCGCATTCTCAACGCAAACCCGCAGCTTGCGGGCATCGACGTACGCCCACTATGGCGCGAACTGGGGCTCGACTATCAGGGACTGGATACGGATTGAAGGATCG
>CAZNZA010000347.1:0-2267 GCA_964577325.1 uncultured Polyangiaceae bacterium | reverse complement strand
CCGCCGGCTTCTTGGAGCAGTTGCACGAATACGTCCTCGAACTGCAGCCGCTGGTCAGCACTGCCGCGCAACGCTACGCGAAGCCGGCCCAAGTATTCGACCTGCTCACTGCGCCTGAGCAAACTTGCCAGGTGCCAATGACCGAGCCATTCCGGCAACGCACCTTGAGCTTGTAGCTCCTCGTGTAAATCGGGAACTAACCACTGACGGCCCGCGGCTCGCGTTTCCAGGATTTGTATGCACGCCGGCACGAGTTCTTGCATCCACGTGTCGAAGTCGGGGAAGTGCCTCTGCACGCCAACCACTCCCCGTTTGAAGTACAGCACCTCTTCGGGCAGTTGCCCGCGACCAAAGCGCGCTTCAATCTCGGCCACCGGCACCGGTGCGTCGGCGGCGTTCAGAAACGCAAGCACCTCGTCGCCGCGTCGCGCTCCGACGCCCAGCACCTGGCTGCCATCCTCACTGAGGATCAACGCTTCGCGCACCAGGCTGTCGAGCTCGTCGAGTAACACGGGGTCCAAGCGCGAGCACTCGTCTTGCACGATGGCGGACACGCTGCTCAACTCTGTTGGGAATTGAAGTTTGTCCAGCCGAGCGCGGGCATTGTCGAGCGTTGCGTCGAACTCCTCCGAGGAAAAGCGCGTGACGTAGGTGTTGCCGGAGGGGGCCTGGAACACGTGCGCTTCGTCGTTCAGGACGCGCTCGAACACAAACTCGAGCAGGCGTTGTTTTTCGCCGACGCCGTGCCACCATGCTTCCTCGCTGAGCAGCTCCAGTGAGACGGCGCGGCCACCACCAAACGCGGCGTCGAGGTGGGCGCGGATGGTGCGCAGTACACGGGTTTTCTGCTGTAAGCGCTCGAGCATGTGGGTTTCCACCTGGCGCACGCGCTCGCGGCTTATCCCCAGCATCGCCCCCAGCTGCTCCAACGTTTCCTTCGGCCCCTGTAAACCCGAGCGGCGCGACAAGATGAGCCGATGCATGGGCTTGAGCGCCACCAGTTGTGCACGCCACAACTCCAAGAACGTCTTGTGTTCGACGGGGTTTTGCAGCTCCTGGACGTAGTCGACGAAGGCGTCGAGCGTGTCGTTCAGCGACTTGCGCCCCAGGTTCGGTTGCTCGCGCAGCGTGTCGTAACGCAAGTCCAAGAGCTCCCCAATCGTATTGAGTTTGCGCTCGGCCACGAAGGTGCGCATGCGCGACGGCAGATCGACTTCGCTGAGCGGCTCCTGCCGCACCTTGGCGTCGACGGTGTGAGCAAAGGCTGCCCACCCCCGTTCGCCGCCGGCTGTGGTAGCCTCTTCTTCGCCGCCGTTGTCAACCGCGGCTTGTAACGGGATCTTACCTTCGTGGGCAGCCCACGCATGCTCCCAGGTGTAACCTAGCGCCTCTTCTAGTGCGGCCCGCGTCTTGTGGAGGGTGAGACGGCCCATGTTGCGTTCGTTGGCCAGATCGGCCGGATTCCACGCCACGAGCTGTCCAATCGTGGTCACGTTCTTGGTCGCCGCCCAGTTCAGCGTGCGGGTTGGGAATTCCAGCTCCTGCAGACTTTGCTCAAACAGCGGTTTGCGCGCGGCGGGTTCGCTTGCCAGGGCGGGAGGAGGCATCACGGGATCCGCGGCCGGTTTGGGGCCAGCAGCTGACGGCTCGATGGTGATCGGTGAGATGAGCGGTGAGACTTCAGGGTCGACGGAGGCCGGGGCGCGGAAGGGAGCGGCTATAGCGGCGACCTGTGGGACGACCGGTGCGGCGGTGGTGCGGTCTCCCGCTTGTGTCGCACCTGAAATCGGTGCGACGCCCGCGAGCTCTCCTACCGGTGCGGCAGGGATCGACGACTCGGTGCTGGAAGCGTCGCTCTCCGTCAAGGCGGTTGGGACCACGCCGCGCAGCTCCGGCTCGCCGTACTCCGCGCGCACGAGCAGGTACATCGCGCCGTCACGTTCGAGCAGCTTCTGGCGGACGCCACTGTTGATGGCGCTCTTGATGGCGCGTTCGGCTCGACCGCCACCGCGTAAACGTTGCGCGTCCAGGCCGTAGACTTCTCGCGCGTATTCGAAGGCTAGGCGTACGGCCTGAGAGCGCTCGACGCGCGAGTGTTCACGTAGGGCGCTGAGCAGGCAGTCGCGCCAGTCCTCGGCGCTCAGCTTGTCCACCTCGGGCTCGATGGCACGGATGTGCCCAGGCTTGGGGCGGTCGAACCAGTCGCTCGAGCGGCGCGCCGAAAGCAATCGGGCTTCAATCGTGAGGTACAGCTCCCCGCGCGCACG
>CAZNZA010000346.1:0-2269 GCA_964577325.1 uncultured Polyangiaceae bacterium | reverse complement strand
GTCGCTGTCCTTGATCGCCTGCCCCTCGGTGAGCTCCAGGCCGACGTCTGACGGCTGCAAGCCGAGTGCATCCACCGTGCTCATGAGGTGCGGCGCAAACCCGCGACGCGTGAGCTCTGGGGCGCTGACGTTGATACTCATTCGGCGGAGGGCAATCCCACGCGCGCGGAATTCGACGAGCTGACATAGGGCTTCCTCGACAACCCAGCGGCCAACGGTGGCAATCATCCCGTAGCTTTCGAGCACAGGAACGAATTGGTCCGGTGTGATGTTGTGCCCACAACCCGGGTCCCATCGAAGCAACGCCTCTGCGCCCACGATGCGCCCGAACTGGTCCGCCTGCGGCTGGTAAACAAGCGAGAACCCGGACATCGTCGGGACTGACGAGCGCAAGTAGTTGGCGATTTGATGGCGCGCGATGACGCCTTCTCTGAACTTGAGTTCCGCCGGAGTGGGTGACATCGGAGTTTCCTGGTCCGAAATGCAAAAAAGGCCGGGAGCGTTGGTGCCCCCGGCCTAGTGTGAAACAGTGTACTCCCGTTGTCCTTACTTGTTCATCTGGATAGGTTCAAGCTCGGCGGGTGGCTTTTTCGTCGTCGTCGGGATCCATCCGTTTTGGATCCCGTGGTTGAGTACCGCGACGATAATTGCAGCGATGATGCTGCCGATTGCGCCAGCTCGCTTGGCCGGCGACGATTTGGATTTGGGTTCGAGTTGTGAGACCTCGATGGAGCGACGTATCTCGTCGAGCTCGCGACGTTGCTTGTCCGCCCGAGCGAGCATCGCTTGCTGAAGCTCGATGACGAGACGCTCGTTCGCGTCCAGCCTGGCGAATAGGTCCAGATCGCCAACATCAACGCCGGTGAGGCTTTGGCGGTACTGGGGTTCGGATGTGCGCAACTGAGAGCTCCTGAGATCGTGATGAGGCGCGCTGTGCTTGCTGGAGCGTTGTTCGCACCTGCCGGATAGCGCCATTCACGGCCTCCGTCAGAGCAGCAAGCTGCGCGTCTCGTTCGTCAAGTCTCCCCTGTAATTCCTGAATGGCCCGGGTCTGGTCGATGTTCCGGAGTACCAGCTGGCGAAGCAGCGAGTTCTGTTCGCCCAGCAGTTGCCCGAGCTTGAGAACATCGTGCTGGTTAAACGCTTCGGACATAGCGGACGAACCCTAGCAAGCGCTCGGCGTTGTACGGGAGCAGCGCGCTGTCGACAATCCAGCGCCCGCCTTGCTCGTTTGCGCCAACTGACGAGTAGCCATTGGGCACCGCGTACGCGACGGCCTCGACGTGGTGTCCGCCTGGGCGCGTGTAGATGGCGAGGTCACCAGCCAGCGGGTGATTGAATGCCGTCACCTTCGACGCCGGTTGCCACGAGCCGCGGATACCGTTCTGAGCGTCGATCATGTACTCGGCTGCCCCAGCTCGAGCAGGCGCGAGTTTCTCACCGGGTCGAGCGACAGCGCGCTCAGCGAAGCCGATGGCGGCCGCGCAGAACGAATGGTGTTTGCCGGAGAGCACTTCGCCCGCCAGCCATTCGCCGATGTTCTTCTCACCGCGTTGGCACGCTCGGAAGTATTCGGCAACCCGCTCTTTGGGCACCCGGACCTTGCCCCACTTCTCAGCCTCGACGAGACAGAACCGGACCGCCCGAACGTGTAGCGGGGCTTCGGGGTCGGGCATGGTCGGGATGGAGTCTTTCACGGATTCGAGTATCCTTCGGCGGGATGCGGGGCCCAGGTGACCGTCAGGCAGAAGCCCGAGTGCCACCTGAACGGCGATGACGTCAGCCCTGCTCATTGCGTTTCACCGTTGACGGGTCCGTCTGGTGCCGTCGTTGAATCGATGGCTCAGCAGGCGTCAGCTCGTCAAAGTTTTGCTTGAGCGCCGGGGGAATCGTCGCCGGGGGTTTGCCGCCCTCGTACGGGACGAAGGGCACAGCCTTGAGTAGCTCATGCCAGACAGGCGCGAGCGCGCCGAGCACACCACCAAAGACCAACTCTGTCGCACCGCCGTCTCCGGAGAGCGCGGCAAGGAATGCACCCAGGGCAATCGATGGCAATGCCTGCCAGACTTTTCTGGCGAGCGTCACAACCGGGCGCACGTCGATGCCAGCAGGGAACGGGAGGTCGGCAATGCGCTCCCACATGTTCGGGGCGAACCGCCGGACAAGCCACTGACTCAGCCAAATTACCGCCACCAAAAGAGCAGCGGGCAGGAGGGGATGAATTGATTCGAGAAAGGTTCTTGCGTGCTCTAGAGTCATTGGCTAGGTT
>CAZNZA010000345.1:0-2281 GCA_964577325.1 uncultured Polyangiaceae bacterium | reverse complement strand
GGGGATGTGCGGCGCGGATACCAGCGCCGACACTCTTGGAACGACGGGGGGCGACGACGGAGCGAATCCTGATACCGGCGGCAACGATACTGAATGGAGTACAGCAACAGGATCAGACGCCAGCTCTAGTGGGGCGACGAGTGAGAACGATTCCGAGCCAAGTGCGTCCGGTGGCGGTTCTAGCGTTACAGACGCTGCGACTGGTACGGATTCGAGCATCACGGGCGATAGCGGGTCGCCCGACAGCGGCCCAGACGGTGGGCTCACCTCGTCGGACGTTGACGGCGGTGCGTGGTCTCTTGATGCCGGCTCCTCAGGCGGTTTCGGCTGCGATGCGTTTCTCGGGGGCGAGCAGTGCGAGAGCTGCGTCGTCTATGTTGCGACGAACGGAGACGACGGCAACACGGGAGAGAGTTGGCAGGCGCCGAAGGCGACGGTGCAAGCTGCCATTGATGCCGCCGCAGAGCGTGTCGGGCTGGGCGTTGCGCCTCGCTGCAGTCTGTGGATCACCAAAGGCCGATATCTTCCGGTCGGTGAAGGGCGTGATGCGACCATCCAACTGCGCCCGAAGGTAGACCTGTTCGGCGGCTTCGAAGGCTTCGAACAGATGCTCTCCGAGCGGGATGAAAATACCTTGGACACGTTGCTGAGCGGTGATCTCGCGGGTGACGACGAACCCGGCAATGTCACCGACCACCGAGGTGATAACGTCTACCACGTCATCACCGGAGCTGATGATGCGATGCTCGAGAGGCTGACGATCAGTGGGGGCCATGCGGACGGTGCAAACGGCTCACTTGCGTACGGTGGAGGCCTACTGGCGAGAGATAGCTTGCTGCAAGTCGAGCGCTGTAGGTTTTTGCACAACTATGCGAGAAACGGTGGTGGCTTAATGCTTGAAGGAGGGACTGTCTCAATCAGTCGCTCCGAAATCCTCGAGAATAGCGCTACGACGGGTGGCGGTCTGTACGCAGATTCCGTCGGCCTGCATGTGGATACCACGCTATTTTCGAAGAATCAGGCCCGTTTCAGCGGTGGGGCGGTAGTCGTATATGGGGGCAGTAGGCACCCGGGTGCTCACTTCTCGGCTTCGCAATTTGTCGACAACGCAGGACTCGGTGCTGTCACCGCGAACGGTCCCACCCACTTGTCCAATTGCGTTCTTAGTGACAATCATTCTACCGCGTTAGAAGTGAACGATGAGACCTACCTGAACAATTGCGTCATTGCGAAGAACGGAGGGTCAGCAATCAGTGTGTTGGCTGCTGTCGTCGATGCGAGAAATGTGACCATCGCTTTCAACGACGGTTGGGGCTTGACCACGAACACTATGGCGACGGTTTATATCCGTAACAGCATCCTCTGGGGCAATACCCTTGGACAGGTTCATAACCACGGCTCTGTCATGAAGAGTCGTATCGATATTACCTACAGCACAATCCAGGGAGGGTGCCCCATTGGTTCTGGCCTCTGTACCGTAGATGGTACGGGCAACCTCGAAGCGAATCCGCGTTTCGTGGATTCGGCGGCGGCGGATTGGCGGCTACTTACTGGCTCGCCCGCCATCGATTCCGGAAATAACGATGACGTGGCTCTAGACGAGAGCGACCTCGATGGCGATGGCGACGCCGCGGAGGTGCGCCCAGATCTCGCAGGACAGGATCGCGTTGTCGACGGCGACGGCGATGGCACGGCTACTGCCGACATGGGAGCTTACGAACTGCAATCGACGCTGGGGCTGTGCGCTGCCACCGTTTGCACGGCTGATGGGAGTTGCAGCGTCACTCCGATCAACGAAGGGCAACCCTGCACCGGGTTCGGGTGCATCACGGATGGCACGTGTCAGTCTGGAAGTTGTGTCGGGGAGCCCGCCGCAGAGGTCTTTGCGTGCGCTTCCGAGGCTGTTTGTTTTGCGGAATCTTTTGCTTGTGACGGCAACCCCGATTGCGCGGACGGCTCGGATGAACTCGACTGCTCGACGTGCAGCGGAGACGCCTTCGCCTGTGGTGACGGAACGTGTCTGCCGCCGCAAAAGGTTTGCGACAGCTACGGGGACTGCCCCGCTCGCGCTGACGAGCAGGACTGCGGCGCCTCATGTCATGGGTATACGTGCGCCAATGGCGAGTGCATCCCATTCGACACACTTGTCAGTCCCTACTGCAACTACATCCTAGAATGCGCGGACGGCAGTGACGAGGCCGATTGCTCGCTCGAGTAAACGGGCGGCGAAACCGGCACCTCAGTAAGAGGCGCTACAAGCAAACCAACCTCAATTCGGGCC
>CAZNZA010000344.1:0-2300 GCA_964577325.1 uncultured Polyangiaceae bacterium | reverse complement strand
TTACGTCGTATGCCGCTCAGCCGCGCTTGTACTTCCTTGGGCGTTCTGCCGCCGGAGCAGGAACCGTCAGCCAGCGCTCAACCGCTGACGCCCCAGCTCCGGGCGCGCATCGCGCAAACCGTACGCTGCGTGAGCCGGGCCAGCCGCGCGCTGCCGCTTCCCAACACGTGCCTCCGCCGCTCGCTGACGGTGGGCGCGCTGCTGCGCGACTTGAACCCTGCCCTGCGCATCGGTGTCGCTTCAGGCGTCACCCCAAGAACGAGTCTGCAGGCCCATGCCTGGTTAGAGATCTTCGGCAACGTCGTCGCCACCGACAACGTCTCCACCGACTCGTATCGGAGACTGCGGCGGCCCTGATGTCGTACACCAAGATCATTCACGGCGTGCGTGTGGTGTCTGAACGGCCCATTCCGTGGGGCACCGCAGATGGGGTGTGGGATCGCACGTACGTCCTACATCGGCAGCCGTCGCGCACGGTTTGCCGGGACAAGCTGCAGCCCGAGATCGCCGCGTTTCAATCGCCGGGCCATGGGTATTCGCTGGGCTGGGTCGGCGACGCTCTCGTGTTGCGCTTCTTTTCGGGTTCGGAGTTTGTGTCCGAGAACGACCAGCTGTGGGCGACAGCGGAACCCTCGGTCGCGCCGGAGTTGGCGGACATGCTGCTCCCGAACACGGTGCTCTCGGCCGTGCTAGGGGCAGCCATGCAGCTAGTCCTACACGGCAGCGCCGTCAGCTCCGTCCAGAACAATGCCCTGGCCATCTGCGGGCGTTCCGGCAGTGGTAAGTCTACGCTGGCGGCCGTGTTGGCGGCCAACGGAGGACGCGTCGTCAGTGACGACGCCTTGCGCTGTCAGGTTACTGAGTCGACCGTCACCTGCTTTCGAGGGTCCTGCGAATTGCGGCTGCGCGCCAACGCCGAGGGCATCGCCCCCAACGTCGCGCCGACTCAGGAGCGACTCGCCGACGGCAGGCTGGGAGTGAGGGGTCTTGCCAGTGATCCTGTGTGCCAGTTGCGGGCGATTTGGATCCCGGTGCTCAACGCTGAGGTCGACCTTCCCCATGCTCGACGCTTGGAAGGCACGCAAGCCTTCCAGGCGCTGCTGTCTAGCTTGCGTGTGCTATGGGCTCCGCTGTGGATGGCCCACCTTCTGCCGCAGCTGTCTCACCTGGCGCGCATCGTCCCCCTCTACCGGGTGGAGATCCCTCGGCACATCCTCACCGAACCGGCTCAACAGCAAGCACTGGTTGCCATAGCCCAGCAGCATCAGGGCAGCGATGAGTAAAGAGCCGGTCGACGTTCTGGCCGTCTACTCGCCCCGTAAGGCACAGCTGGTGCGCCAACTGCGCAGCGATCCGGCGTTTGCAAGCGTTGATGAAACGGCCGAAGGCTGGGTAGTCGCCACGCCGGCGAGCCGCCGCAACCTTTGCGCGGACTCGGGACCCCTCCACGTCGTGCTCGGCGATGATAGCCTCCGGCAAGCGGGGGAGACCCGCGACCGTTTCCTGCAGCACCTGCTCGAGGTCCCTCAGGCATTGGTGCACCACGCTGGCGACTTCACGTGCCTTCACTTGGGGGTTAACGGGCACCTCCACTTCGCCCGTTCTTGTTCCGGGATCCCTCCCTTGTACGTAGCGACCCGCGAAGGAGAGGTATTCGTCAGCACTCGCTTGCGTTGGATAGGCGTGGTGCAACGCCAGGCGTTGCGCTTCGACCTACTCCCGGTAGCCATCTACAGTCATGGCTGGGCAAGCTTTCCCGACGGTCGAACGGCGCTTGCTGGCGTGAAGCGCATTCCTCCCGGCGCGGCGGGCGACGCGTCTCCTGGTATGGCGCCGCGGTACGAGCCCTACTGGCGTCCGGAGGCGCTCCCGCGGCTCGAGGATACGCCCGATAACTCGCAACGCGTCGCGCGCGAATTGCGCCGCCTGCTGCAGAGTTCTTTGGAGCCCCTAGCGGACGGTCGTCAAAACGTCTTGCTGTTTAGCGGCGGCCTGGATTCGTCCTGTCTCGCTGTCCTAGCCCGGTCCTGCGGGATACCTCTAGACGCTGTCAGTGTGCTGCCTCCGGCGGACGATGTGGCTCATGCCCGGGAAGCGCAATTCGTGCATGGCCTAAAAGACCATTTCGCGCACCATCACGTGATCGCGCCCGGGGCAGCGGAGCTCTTGCAGCTGGCGACGGAGTGTCCAGGCGGAGTGTATATGCTCGGTGGAGCATGGACGGCGTGCGCCCAATGGGTGGAGCGCGCGACGAACGCGAGACTGATCTCGGGGTGGTTTGCCGACGAGTGCTTTGGTCA
>CAZNZA010000343.1:1182-2313 GCA_964577325.1 uncultured Polyangiaceae bacterium | reverse complement strand
GGATCGACACCCGTCGTCATGTCCGTCGACGTTGTATCCATGGTCGACGTCGTGTCCGTCGTCGCCATGTCGTCGGGCGGTTCACTGCATGCGACGCCGAGCGCGGCGCAGAAGGTCAAGAGCGAGGAGCGGCGGACAGTGAATGCGTTTCTCATGGTGTACGTCGATGAAGGGTACCTGGAACCAGTATCAATGCAACCGTTGGCGTACGACAAGTCCGCGCAGCATCTAGCAATTTCGTAGCTGACTCGACGAACCGAGAATTGTCAGAATGTGAAATACGGGTGGTGCTTGAGAGGATCCCGGGTGCCTCGTCTCGGAAACTCACGGACTTGCGGCGAAACTCCCGAATGCGAACGCCAGCTGGTCTGCACCGCGTTCCGCAACAGCACTCGTTTCGAAGTCCCACGTGCCTCCCGGCGCGATCGTTGTCGTTGCAGCGCTCGTTGCAACGGCGAGAGGCCGCCCCGCGCTGTTGAGCGCAAAGACGGACACGGATACTTCGGTCATGGCCTTGTCGGATGTGTTGGTGACCGTGCCGCGATACGCTGTATCACCACCGGCACTGAAGGCCTCGAGCTGGGTCACGCTCGGGCCCGGCAAAGGTACGGCATCGTTAATTTGAAAGGCAGGGAATCGATGCCCAAGCGACTTGATGTCCTCGAGCAGCAAGCCCTGCGGCAGGCTGGTCGCCGCAGCCATCGCCGTTTGTCCTGGAGCGACACACGAAATCGTCGTTTCACTGTCAGGCAAGCGGTAGATACGCCCGCTCTGAACCGCGGCGCTGACCGTGCCCAATTGCTGATCCTCCTGCCCAAAGATCTCGAGTTGCAGGGCCGCTCCACACAACGGAAACGCACCTTCGTTGCGAACACCCGCGTACAGCTCGAGCCCAGAAGCCCCTGGCTTCAACGTGGACGCGAACAGGGTAAGCGTCCCCGCTACACTGTCGAGGGGAACATTGGGCAAGTCCGGCGGTTCAAAGGCCGCTTCCGCCGTCCCCACGTCGCCCTCTTGTCCTCCCGCGTTACCACTGCTCGTCCCGTCGCTGCCGCTCGACTCGACGCTAGTCGTGTCATCATGGGGTGTGCCAGGGCTGGTTGGGCTCACGTCTCCGCTGGGGCGCGCGCT
>CAZNZA010000343.1:0-1082 GCA_964577325.1 uncultured Polyangiaceae bacterium | reverse complement strand
TCCGAAGCGCTCCCATCCTCCGAAGCGCTGTCGTCCTTCGAACACGCGGCGCACGAAACCAGCAACGCGGCTCCCGCGAGGACCGATTTCGCCACAAAGGGGATAGCTCGCGCTGGTGTTGCAGATTCGCGGTTCGGATGCGCGAGAAGCGCCGTCCACCGCCGTTTTTGCCATTGTCCGAACATGCTCGAGGGTACGCGTAGCACACATCGGACGAGCGCACCTCGTCGAGGTCGTGATGCCGTCGGCTGAGACGGCAGAGTTTCACTCGGGCAGCTGTTCACGATCCGGGCATTGCCAAACATGCGCGGCCTAGCTCCAGCCCGTGACGGGATGTGAAGCGCTAGCGCGCACTTGAATCCGAGCGACGGCACTTGCACGGTGGACGCGTTGCAAAAGCGTGAAGGTCCTGCAGTGATGCTTGGAACTACGACAACGCTTACTGCGAGCCCATCAGTCGTAGTATCGTAAGCTCGGAGGTCGAGGTTGATGTCTGCTCGTGTACGCGGCGTTGTTCCGTGGTTGGTGTTGGGGGTCGTAGCCGCAGTGGCAGCGACGGCGTGTGGCCCACATTCTGCTTCACCTGAAGCGCTACCTGAGCCGGAAACTGACGCCGCCGTGCTGAGGGAGGCGTCGGTTCGTGCACCAGATGCAGCAACTGCCGTTCATGACGCAGGGGCAGACACCATCGACCCAGAGAGTGTCGAGCCGGAGGCGCTCGATGCGGGCACGACAGCCCTCGACGCAGACGACACGCCGTCTCACTCGGAGACCGCGATGTTGGACGCGTCGAGCAACGACGGAACTATCGAGCCGGAAGCTGATGATGCCAGCGTGAGCGCGACAAGCACGCGTCCGACGGCCGAGGTGGAAGCCGGCTCGGAGCTGGATCTCGAGCTCGACGCGGGGCTCGTCGAAGCTTCGACGATCATGGTCGACAGCGGCGGGCACGACGATTCGGTGCCCATCCCCGAGCTCGATGGTGGTGCCTCTGTCCCGCCTTTGGCCCCCGTGAGCGGCTACATCGACATCGAACCTCTCACGTACGCCATAGACTTTGGCCGCACGGAGCACCAAAGCTC
>CAZNZA010000342.1:0-2313 GCA_964577325.1 uncultured Polyangiaceae bacterium | reverse complement strand
CCGGCAGCGTCCCCGTCGGCAATCCCGTCGATGGGCAGGTGACTGGCGGTCAGCAGCGTGAGGTCGCCGACCGTGTCTCCGTCCTGAGTGGGGCCGATTGTCAACGTCCCGGACAGCAGCGTTGCGCCCGCCAGGTCGCCGTCTGACGCGCTTTCGACAGGCAGCGTCCCGGAGAGCAGGAGCGCGCCCCGCGCGTCCCCCTCGTCGACACCAGCCACAGGGAGCGAGCCGGAGAGTAGAGCGCTCCCAACGGCGTCGCCGTCCGCCGTCCCGTCGACAGGCAGCACCGCCGATACCAGCAGGACGACGTCAGCGACCGCGTCACCGTCTTGCGTCTGCCCGATCGGGAGTGAGCCTGACAGTAGAGCGGAGCCCGTGGCATCGCCGTCCTGAGTGCTCGCAACCGGGAGAGCGCCACTCAGCAGGAGCGCGCCCCGCGCGTCGCCGTCCTGGAGGGCGGACACGGGCAGGCTGCCATCGAGCAGCACGGCGCCGGTAGCATCCCCGTCCGCTACGCCGTCGACAGCGAGCGTTGCCGACGCGAGCAGCGAGACATCGCCGACCGCATCGCCATCAGCTACGCCCTCGATCTCGAGTGGCGGCGCGGCATCCTGTATCGGGTCGTCCGTCTCAGCCGTCGCGCTCCCGGCATTGGTGAGCGTCAGCGATCGCCCGTTGCCTGAGATGTCCGTTCCGAGTGCCGCGAGATTCGACAGTGGCCAATCCGCCCATGCCGCGACAACCGCAGTCTTGGACTGCGACTCGGCCATCAGCTGCGTGGTCGTCAGCCCCGACGCGTGAACCCGCAGGTAGCCCATCGACGCGTCTGCCGGCAGGTCCTGGTCAGACTCGGAGCGGAACCCGAACAGCCTAGCGAAGGTCTGCTGGGCCTGTGAATTTAGGACAGTATAGCTTACGTCTGTAGCCGCCCGCGCATAGACGATCGAACTGGTCCCATTGTTGACGAGTGCAACGTGAAACCAATTCGTCGGGGCTCCATCCTCGTAATCGTGCTCCGCCGGACTGTGCCAAATCCGAAACTCGCCCGTCGAAGGCTCGGCGAAGAACTGAAGCCAAGCCTCCCAAGCGCTCGCGTCTATGATGTCGAGGATGATGCCGTAGGCCTCGAATGAGTCCCACGTGCCTTGATTAAACTTGATCCAGGCCGAGACGGTGATGTTGCCAGACGGCAATCCGGTGCGCTCGAATGTGAACGCACCTCCGTTTTTGACTACTGCCATCGAGTTATCGCGGGATCAAAGTGTCAGCAAGAGCGAGCGCTTCTTCGCCGCTTACATGAATCGGTTTGGGCGATCCGGTGTACGGCTTGCGAATTACGACCGTGGCCTCGTCGAAAGTCATCGCCCCGTAGTCCAGGCCGCCGAGCCCCATCATTCGGAGCTGAACGCATTCGTCGTCGCCGCGCCAGACGTGGTGGTCGCTCTCGACCCAACGGCGCCAGCACTCGTCAGCAACGTAGGTCTGCACGTAGCGACCATCATCGATGGCTTGTCTCACCCATCCCTGGGAATCCGCAGGCGGCTTGCTCTCCCACGGGTGGTTCACGTCGATGCGAGCGCCGACGCTTCCGCCCCAGACTTTCCCGACGTGAGCCGGCGTTGCGATCGAGTCGTCGTGACCGGGATTGAAATGGTAGAGGTGACCATCCTCGCCGTACACCCAACGCTGAAGCGAGCAGGCGACATCCGCGGTCTGGAGAATCTGAAACGTCTTTGCCGCGGCATATCGACCGTACCAGTCATCCTGATCGAACGCGCGCCAGACTCCGCCAGGGTCGATTATGCGAAGCGCCCGAAGCGCCTCGTTCATTGCCGCGTTTTTCCCCGGCTCGGAACGAAGGACGACACCATGCTTGTCCTCCCATGCGCCGACTCCGTTGCCATTCTCGACAACCACGACATCGAAACTACAGGCTTGCCGCTTGAGATTCTCCATCGACCAAGCAACGAACTTGGGTTCGCTCAGCGGAATGATAATCCATTGCACTCAAGTCTCCGATGCCCAGAGGAAACGGATTCGGAAGGTCGCGGCAACGTCGGCCGTGGTGAAGCTTGCGCCCATGGCAAATGTAGCCGTGACCTGGTCGGTGCCGCCTGTAAGCGTCACGTTGAAAGCCGTGCTGGCCCCCGGGAATGCCTCATAGTCCACTGTGATCGCGCCATTCGATGCACGCTGAAGCGTACCGTAGACGACAATGGATCGCGTTGCGTCCTGGTTCGCCTGGGCAACGATATCGAACGTCGCCGCCCAGGTCGTGGGTATCTCACCGAGCGGAAAGAGGCCGGCTCCGAA
>CAZNZA010000341.1:0-2318 GCA_964577325.1 uncultured Polyangiaceae bacterium | reverse complement strand
ACCTCCGCGACGCGTCCCCTTCGGTTGCGGCGCTCACGAAGCTGCAACTTCATGCCGTCGTCGTCGGCGCGTTGGTCTCGAGAAGACGAATCGGTGAGAGTACGTTGAGCGTACTGTGAACCACCCGTCAGAATCTTGTAGAGCCTTCAATGTCCAGTACCTGTCGCCCTCCCGATCGACTTGGAACCACGCCTTTGAACCAACCGAGCCGAGAGCAACAGCAGCGTCGCCAATTGCATTTACCCAGTGACGCGTTTCCTTGTCTTCGAGCGGTCGTCGTTGGCAATCTCTGCGCTTCATTCTACGCTCGCGACACCACCACTGCTGATTGAGCACCCCCAAGGGTACGCCTGACTCGGAGATTGCATAGGCGTGTACAACCTTGAGCCCGCTGGCGCCGTTGTGTGTTGAGCCAACTGCGCCAAAACCCTTGGCTCTCCGTCTGTCTGCTATTCGGAGGCTGATACCATCGACGGCTACGTGAACCCATTGCGCGTCTTCACAGCGTCGCAACGTTGCAGTCTGAACCGCGTTTAGAATCCTCTCAATTTGCACCTTCTCGTTGCTGAGCAGATCATATGCGCCCTGTTGCTCCGCGTTGCTGCGGAACACTTCCACGATCTTTCCTCCCGGGCGCTCCGCGAGGGTCGCAGCCATCTGACTAGGCGCGCTGTTCGACGAGGATCCCCCAGTTTGGCATGCCCGAACCCTTCGTATGCCCATGACCTCGCATCGAGAGTCGACTCTTGCATGGCCCTCTACCGTTCGCTGGCGCTATAAATTCCGGCATATTCTCGACTTGCGATCAATGCCCAGCCGTTCTTGTGGACAGCTTGACTATGCAACGCGTTGCAGTCAGATGTCTTCGAGTTGCGGCTACTGGGCAAACACACCATCGCTCTGACGGGAGCCGCCGCCGCGGCGTTATTTTACGACGAAAACCACTTCACCCGGCGTAAGGCCTTGCCGCTACGCGTGAGACGCACCCTGACGCGAATGGGCGCCGTGCAGGGCTTGGACGGGACGGCGCTCCGTCAGCGCAAAGCCCTGTTCATGCAACTCATGGACGAGACTCAGCTGCGCCGGTTGGTCGTGCATGCACAGGAGGAATGGCAGGCCGCCACCGAACGGTGGCAGACGCAAGAGCGGGTAGTATTGCACGACGAGGCGCAAGAGATCTTGGCGCGCGCCGTCTGCCGCTGGGCAGGCATGCCGCTGCGTGAACGGGAAGTGAAGCGGCGTGTAGGTCAGTTGAGCGCTCTTTTTGACGGGGCAGGGGCCGTGGGACCGCGCCATTGGCGAGCGCGGCGTGCCCGCAAACAGACCGAGCGTTGGATTGCCGGCATCGTAGAGCGCGTGCGTGACGGCAAGCTGCAACCGAAGGAGTACACAGCGCTCCACGTTTTTGCGACCGCGACGGACGAAGCGGGTCAACGATTGAAATCCCGTGTTGCGGCCGTCGAGATCCTCAACGTGCTCCGACCCACCGTTGCCATCTCCGTGTACATCACGTTCGCCGCATTAGCCCTGCACCAGCACCCCGAGTATCGCGAGCGCCTGGCGAGCGGCAACTCCGCAGAGCTCGAGCGCTTCGTTCACGAGGTGCGGCGCTTCTACCCCTTCTTTCCAATGGTGGCAGCCCGCGTGCGCGAAGATTTCGAGTGGCGGGGATATCACTTCGAGCGCGGCACCCAAACCCTGCTCATGTCCGAGCCGGACGCCGCTTCCTCCTGGGTCGAGCCGAGTGCTTTGCGAAGCTCGACCAGGTTTGCGTCCAGCAGCTCAGCCTCAGCACGCTCTTGCACTCGCTTGGCGCGAACCGGGTCGGTTGCGCACCTTTTGACGTCGGTCCACTTGTGCAGCTTCATCGAGTTACTCCTTCCAGATTCGTTCTGAGCGGGCGATCATGGTCACGTAGAAGCGGTTGTCCCCGGTCTTGTCACCGCCATGAGCAGTACGGCTTGGCGTCTCGGGTCGAACGCATAGAAGACGCGCAAGGGACGCCCGTTGGATTCAATGCGCAGTTCGCCGAAGGGCCAAGTTGACCCCTTCTATAGCCGAGAAGCCCGATTTCGAGCAATTCCGGACGGGGTACAGCGAGGATGGTGCAGTGAATGACGCGCCGCGAGCAAGGTGAGTCGCCGTCGAAATTCCGAGCCGTTGACCAAAACGCCCGAGTAGCCCAATACTTTTTGAACGGGAAGGTCTCATCGCCCGACTCGTAGCGGCCACCCCTCCGCCGCGCCCTCACTTGGTCCACTACTTTGGGCTGCCGAGCAGCCATTCGTTGTTCCGCTGGGACGTCATGTCGGCGCCTC
>CAZNZA010000340.1:0-2318 GCA_964577325.1 uncultured Polyangiaceae bacterium | reverse complement strand
TCGAGCGACCAGCTGCATAAGTCGTTCGCTGTGGTCACGTCAGCCACACAAGGTATTCCCGGCTCCAATTGACCAACGGGGGTGGCATTAACCACGCAGATGCACACCGAATCGTCGCCCTCGCCGTAACACTTGGTGGAATAAGTGCGACTATCCGAACAATCGGAGTAGGTACGCTCGCACGGTGACGTCTGCCCAAAAGCTAAACTGGTTTTGCAGGTGGCGTTGCCCCCAATCTGGCGCTCCTCGCTGACTCCGAAGCAATGCCAGACTTTGAACTCGCTGCAAACGCAATGGGATCCGTCTTCACCGGCAAGTGCGGCCCGCCGTTCACCGACCTCGCATTCGTTCAAGCCTTCCGGCGGCAGCGCCATCTGCGGTTCTTCAGGGGCGTCGTCGACGTGCTGAGACTGGGCGACGTCCTCGTTGTCGGTACTTCCGCAACCGAGCACCAGAAAGGTGAACCAAAACTGTCTGAGCCACATCGTCCTCATACTTTACCACCGTTCTGCTGATCCCAAGCACAGCCGCGGCGAGATGGTGTTGTGCTTGGCCGAGCTGTCTGCTTGGCGCTCGACGGCGATCGCGACGGAAAACTCGCGACCTTCACCGGCGTGAAGCTGGGCAGCGTCAGTCATCGGTTCTGCAGCCTACCATCCATCGTCATCGATGGCCTCGGGCACGTGCACACCGCACCCCGTCGGGGTTTCCTCCCGCGGGACGTTATGAGGGCGCGCCGCCCCCGGTCCGCGCGACCAGGTGCGTTCCATACGGGCGGAGGGTTCGCGCGCGACGTGAAACGGAGCCGGTCGAGCAGAAAAGCAACTTCGAGCTCACAATCCGTGACGGAATGCACGGTGGGCGAACAAGAGAAAGCGTGACTCGGCATACACCGACCGCCACCCCTGTCATGCCCTCCAGGAATTCCCCCGCGCAGGCCAAGCAGCACGACGCAGCCCCCAGCCTCGTTTTGCGATCGCTGAACTGCGGTCCGCTCACCTTTGGCCAACTGCTTTCCAACGTCCGTGAGTCAGAACAGCAAGCGCTTGCGCAGTTTGCCGCTCATTCGTTCGATGTTTCGAAAGTGGCTTTGCCCACGTCGCGCTGAACTAGCAGGCGGACAAACCAGACATTTTCGGTCCGTCGGCGCCGAACTTTCGCATCGCTGCGTCGCGTATGGAGGTAGCATGCTGAGCCATGCAGGTGAGGTTTGGGTTGAGCCGCGCGGTCTTTCAAGGTTCGAAAACGGCGCCAACGCTACGCGGAAGGCGGGGCTGCAAACGTCTGAGCCGCGAGAGTCGGGGCGCGTTAATGTTTGGCGTGTTGGTTGCACTCTTCCTCCTGGTTGGCTGCGGCGGCCAACGGGCAATCGCGGAGATAGACGAGGAGAGCGACGTCGCGGACGGCTCCACCGGAGGCGGTTCGCTGTCGGGCGGCTCGGCCAGTGCGCAGCACGATGGGGGAGCGGGCGGTCAAACGAACGATGGAGATTTCGGGGGTAATTCGAATGGCGGTTACGTGGGCACTACTGGTCCATGGATCGATGAGCGTGACCTGGTGGAGGTCAGCGAAGTAGCGGGCACGTATCACATGGTAAGCCAGCGCGGCGACTACCTGCTCATCGACGGGGATGTTGACCTTTCCTTTGGCGGAACCCCGGGGTATTTCTCTTGGGATCTCTGCAATCACCATTCGGGAGTCTACGAAATCCGAGAGGGCAGACTCGTGCCGGGTGCAATCGATAAAACCCAAACGGGGTGCGGCTTTGAGGTGGACAGCTGGCAAGGCTGGTTGGAAAAGTTTTTTCTGGCCCAACCGATGATCCGAGCCCACGGGGAGAACCTGGTGCTGATGAGTGAAGAAACACAGCTCGTGTTTGCGCCGGGCCGTGGCCCCCGCGCCCAGTTGCTACCTACCGCTCCTTTCGAAGAGACGGTGTGGACGGTGACGGACGTGGCCTCGAATCCTGACGGTATGGTTTATGTTTGGCACTACTACGTGCCCAACCCCGACTTCTTGGGTTCTATCGTGTTCGTGGACGGGACCGTCACCGTCACCGGGCCTTGCAACGTGGGCACGGGGAGATACTCCATCGTCGAGACCAGCGAAAAAGCGCTCTTCATAGAAGAGATGGGCTGGACGAAAACCGCCTGTACGGAGCCTGACGCCTCACTTCGGGAACAGGTGCTTGCGCAAGTCTTCGAGGGAGAGCCATTCCAGTTCAGGATCTACGACCAGAGCTTGATGATTTCGAGGACAGACTACGCGCCCACCGGCCCGATCGTGTCTCACTACTTACGCGCCCGCGCCGACCTCGA
>CAZNZA010000339.1:0-2362 GCA_964577325.1 uncultured Polyangiaceae bacterium | reverse complement strand
CGAAGCAATGCACCTTCGGACATCAGCCAATCGTAACACGCGCGCCGCTCGGGCAGCCTACGCTTCGTGTCTAGCTCGAGTGGGTCGTCGTCTGTCCTAGATTCACGCTGTCATGTAGCGCCGGATGCGTGGCGAATCGACTTGACCGACTGGCAACGCTGCGGGAAAGTGCGCCGCCTAACAACTGTGACAGTCACGTGACGACGAGCAGCGCAAACGATGAGCCGGGGGCTTGGAGCAAGCGATTGGTTCGGCTCATCCTAAACGCTTCCACGGCTTCGCGTGCGTTGCTGTTGGCGGGTTTATTTGCCATCGGTATTAATGCAATCACGTTGCTCGCGACTCGACCGCTGCCGGCGGGAGGCTGGGAGGTGCGGTTCATGCACCTTGCCTACGATGCCGGTCAGCATTTCGCTATTACCGTTGTGGCGATCGCGATTCACGCGACGTTGAAACTTCTGAAGCCGAGGCGGCCATTTGTCGAGTACGCGGTGGTCGGCGCGCTGCTGTGGGTGACGCTGAGTTTGGTGCTGTGGAGCGACTTAGCAGGGTTCGCGCAGAGCCTGACGCGCGCTCGTTTCGAGCCCTTGTTGAAGTTAGCGCTGGCGGGTTTTGCGGCGTGCAGCCTGCCTTTCGTATGGAGAGTGATTACGCGTCGCACGCAGCGGCGCAGTCGTTTCTGGCTTGTCGGTGGCGCTAGCGCAGTCGGCGCAGCGGTGCTTGTCTCCAACCACGTTGTGTTACGGAACGACTATCAGGGTGTTCATGTTGTGATGACGCTGGTCGGGATGGGGCTCATCGCTGCTGCCTTGGCGACAAGCAAGCGGGAGTTCTTGGCGCGCCGCGTCTGGGTTTGCGCCAGCGTACCGTTGACGGCCCTCGCGTTGTTTGCGGTCGTCACGCGTCCATCCCAGACGGTGTTGGTCGAAATGATGCGCGCCGAAGGCTCCTCGTTAGCTCCTTACTTCGCACAACTGCACGCGGGCAGAGCCGCAGGCGTGGCTCCCATCATTTCGGGCGCGGAGTGGTTTGCTGATCGAGCCACCGTCGCTCCAGTGCCCGCCTCCGCATCGAGTCCGGTGCCGGCGTCGCCAATCGTCTTGTTCGTGACGATCGATGCCTTGAGAGCCGACATTCTACGGAGGGAAAAGCTCCGTGAGTACGTCCCAACACTCGCCACGTTGGCGAAGGATTCGGTGAGTTTCACTGCCGCCCGGACTCCAGGGTCCCAGACCGTGTACACTCTCACGACCGTGTTCGCAGGGACCTACTTCTCGCAGCAGTTCTGGTCCACTGGCGCTCCGGACCGCTCCACGCGTGCCACAGACTCACTCTTTCCTCATGCGGACGAAACGGTGAGGTTTCCTGAGTTGCTGCGTGACGCAGGGATTCCTACCGTCACTTTTGCGTCGTCGAGTTGGCTAGTGAATTCGGTTGGCGTCGTGCGTGGCTTCGATGAGGAAGAGTTCGTTCAAAGTCGCGGTGAAAAGTATACGAAGGCTCCCGACCTCACCAAGGCCGCCATGGCGCGCTTGAGGAAACAAGAACATGGTCCGCTGTTTCTGTACATGCACTACCTGGATGCCCACGCGCCCTACGACCGGGGTCGCAAAATCAAAGGTTCTGCGTTCAAACGCTACCTCGAAGAGCTTCGACTGGTGGACACCGAGCTCGGTCGGCTGATCAAGCTGTTGAAAAAGACGGGAGCATGGAAGTCGACGGTATTGATCGTCAGTGCTGATCACGGGGAAGCCTTCGGAGAGCACGGGACCCGTTATCACGCCACCACCCTGTACGACGAGCAACTGCTGGTGCCGCTACTAGTCCGCGTTCCGGGCGTCGATGCGCGACGTATCGACACGCCCGTTGGGTTGATTGACCTTGGCCCGACAATTCTCGACATGTTTGGCTTACCCACACCGAGCCACTTCCTCGGTCAAAGCTTACTCGGGTTTTTCAACCGGGAGGAACCGCGGTTGACGCGGCCAATCATTGCTGAGGGGCGTTTGAAAAAGTCGTGGGTGTTCGAGGATGGCTTCAAGCTGATCGTCGACGATCGCTCTACGACGGTTGAGCTTTACGATCTGAACGCTGATCCCAAAGAATTGGTAAATGTCTTCGATTCAGATCCGACGGCAGAAGCCCGCCTGGCAACGCTACGGGCGTTTTTCGAAGCTCATCAGATCCGACGTGCTGGTTACGAGATCCCCTATCGCCGCTGAGCGTGGGGGAATAAGCGGCACTCGCGGCCATGGCAGGTGGGAGAGAGCCGGATCTGTCGGGCTAGGGCTGGGCCCACCCAACATTGGTCAGTCGTGAATCGGTTCGCGCAATGCGGCGCGCAAGACTTCCTGTTCAACCC
>CAZNZA010000338.1:0-2390 GCA_964577325.1 uncultured Polyangiaceae bacterium | reverse complement strand
CGGCCTGGGGCATTCATCCACGAGCGAGGCAGGAATGGCAGCGGCGCGTACCCGAGCGCCGCACGCGAGACGTCAAGCGCGGATGCTGGCCAACGGTGCGCGGTCGCCCATGGGCGGCCCGAAGCCTGCCGTATCCGTGATCCCCAACGCTTCCAGCGCGTTGAAGAGGATCTTGGCGTGGGATTCGCCGGCGCCGTTGATGTAACTGTTGCCGCGCAAGTATCCGCCAGCCCCGCCCGAAAGCACGAAGCGCATGTTGCTGCCGTCGTGAGCCACGGCGTCACCCATGTCTCGCGCCCACAGCATGAGCGTCTGATCGAACAACGTGCCGTTGCCATCGGGAGCCGGGGTGCTCTTGAGTTTCTCGGCGGCCGCCACGAATTGCTTCGCCAGCCAGCGGTCCATGTTCACGAGCCGCGTGCGCGGATTGTCGGAGTGCATGAAGCCGTTGTGCCAATCACCGGGCGCGCCCACTTCGGCGATGTTGACCTGGGTGCTCTGGTGGTGACCGAACTGCACGGCCGCCACGCGCGTCAGGTCGCAGGAGAACGCCTTGACCGCGAGATCCATGTGGATCACGCTGTTGGCGAGATCATCGCCCCCACCGCCCGGGGACGCCGGGGTGGCGCAACTGACGGCTATGACCTCGGGGTTCGCTTGCTGCTCCTGCTGCTGGATTAGGCGCTCCTCGAGCTGGCGGATGGATGCCTCGTGGGCTTCGAGTTTGATTTTTTCCTCGGCTCCCAGGGCGTTCTTGAGCTGGGCAAGATCCGTCGTCAACGAGTCGAGCACACTCTCGCGGCGGCGCAGGAACGCTTCCGCTGCCGAGGCTGCGTCGTCGCTGGTGTCTCCCGGTAGCGGCGTGCCGGCGCCGCCGAAGATGGCGCCATAGGCCGCGGTGGGAGAGCCGATCGGTGTCAACCCGGTGTTGCCGCGGTAGAAGGTGGTCTGCTGCTCGGAGCCGACACCACCCAGCACCAGGTTCGGGATCTGAGTGAGCACCCCCGCTTGGCGCAGCTTGTCGCTCGCGAACTGGTCGAGAGAAATCAGCGGCTGACTGCCGTAGTTGTTGCCCGTCAGGCCACCTGGCGCCGCGTGACCGCCGCAGGTGCCGTTGCTGTTCAGGTTGTCGATCAGAACCAGGTTGGCGTTCAACGGCGCCAACGGCTCCGTCATCTGGCTGTGCTGAATGCTGCCAGGACCGCCACCGGGTTTCCACACCGCGGGCTCGGTGCCGTTGGTGAAGAAGATGAACAGATACTTCGCAGGGCCAGGCGCATTCTGGGCCTGAGCCGGGTCGAAATACCGCAGGAACGGGGAGAAGAGAGCTGCGAGACCAACACCCTTAGCAAACGTACGTCGATTCCATTTACGCATCAGATAATCTCCAAGCAGTCTTTCGCCTCAGTCCGCCACGCGACGCGTGAAGTGCGGAGCCTTCAGCATGGCAAGCAGCGTTGCTTTCAAAGTATAGCCTTGTTCACTTGCTGCAGCGCGTACAGCGTCGTGGTTACACACTTTCTGGTCCCAGGTGTCCTTGCCGTAGGCGTAGTAGGTCCAGTAGCGCACGACGCAGGAACGAGCGGCGTCACTGATGGCCAGGTAATTGTTGAGATCCTGTAAGCCTGTCAGCGGCACCGGGCCACCCACGACGCTGTTCAACTCGCCCGAGGCGTCGATCGGAGCGCCCATGTCCATCTCGCGGTACCGACCAAAGGCGTCGTAGTTTTCGAACGAGAAGCCCAAGGGGTCGATGACCGAGTGGCAGCCCGCACACGTCGGGTCAGCGCTGTGTTGCTGGTAACGTTCGCGGTTCGACTTGAAGCCCGCGGGAGCTTCCAAGTTGGTATCCAGATTCTCAGGCACCGGGGGCAAGTCCTGGCACAGCAAGCGCTCGCGCGTGATGATGCCACGCTGCACGGGCGATGAGTTTTCGGGAAGCGCATGTTGCGTCAAAAACGCGCCCTGTCCCAGCACGCCCGTGGCGCGCGTGGTGCCGGCTATCGACACCTTCTGGAAGTCGCTGCCGCCACCCTGCAGCCCGTAAAGCGACGCCAGCTCTCCGTTGACGAACGTATGGTCGGCCGCGTACAGGTCACCGATCGTGCCGTCGTTGTAAAACAGATCGAGGAAGAACTCTTCCGTCTCGCGCAACATGGCTTGTCGCAGCGAGTCGCTCAGGTCCAGGATCGACGTGTCTTTGGCCTTGCTCGGCAGCCCGTCGATTTCCAACCAACCCTGGACGAACTTGCGCAGCGGGCCTTGCGCCCGATCGGTCGCCAGCAATCGATTGGCTTCGCGTTCGATGTCTTCGGGCGTTTCCAACCGGCCCTGGGCGGCGGCATCGCGCAGCTCTTGGTCAGGGGGGCTATCGGTGAGGAAGTACGAGA
>CAZNZA010000337.1:0-2431 GCA_964577325.1 uncultured Polyangiaceae bacterium | reverse complement strand
GAGGGCCGTGCGCTTGGCGAGGGCCGTGCGCTTGGCGAGGGCCGTGCGCTTGGCGCCGACGACGGACGCGGTCGTAGGTGTCGTTCGGAGGCGGCATGAGCAGAGCCGCTTCGAGTTCCACGGCATTCCCTCTGGAAGAACGTGCTCACAAGGACCGCATCTTGCTCGTGGACGACGAGCCACAGGTGCTGATCGCGCTCGAGGACTTGTTGAGCGAAGAGTTTCTGGTGACCAAAACCAGTTCTCCCGGAGAGGCGTTGGAGGTCATTCGATCCAATCCCGACATCGCTGTCGTGCTCACGGACCAACGCATGCCCGACATGACTGGAGACCGATTGCTGGCGCAAGCTGAAAGCGCCAGCAACGCTGTCGGCATCATGCTCACTGGGTTCGCCGATCTCACCGCGGTGGTGCGTGCCGTGAACGAAGGCCGTCTGTTCGCGTACGTCACCAAACCGTGGGACTCCGCGGACCTCAAGCTGAAGGTGCACCAAGCGGCGGAGAAGTTCCGGCTCAGCCAGGAGTTGGCCTACGAGCGCCAGCTCCTTCACGACCTGATGAACAACATGCCCGACGGCATCTACTTCAAAGACAAAGCTCACCGGTTGATCCGAGCCAACGATGCCTACGCTCGCTCTTTGGGTCACGAAGACGCTGGTCAGATGCTGCGTAAGCCGTCCCAGCCCAGTCTCACCGCTCCGGAGCTGGCTACTGAGCAACAGGTACTCGAGAACGGGGAGGCAATCGTCGACCGCATCCGCGAGCAGCGGGTCGGAAACCGTTCGTGCTGGGTTTCGGAAACCGTCGCACCCGTGAAGGGAGCCGATAGCGCGGTAGTCGGCTTGGTAGGCATCTCTCGGGACGTGACTCAGCGCATGGAGATGCAAGCGCAGTTGCGTCGCAGCGAGCTCGAGTGCCGTACACAGGCGCGCGTGCTCGTGTCCATTTTGGACAGCATGAGCGAAGGCGTCGTGGTGGTGGATCGCAGCGGTCGCTTCATCGTTTGCAATGACCAAGCTGAGAGGCTCCTTGGGGTGCGGCTTACTGCTGAGCACACGGTTTCGGAGTGGGGTGAACGGTGCGGCCTACAGTTAGCCGCAGACGCAACACCATTGACGTCCGACAACGATCCGTTGTGGGGAGCGCTCTCGTTGCAGCGCCGCTCCACTGCAGAACTCGCGATCGCCAACCCGAGCACCAAAGGTACGACGGTGGTGATGACGGCCACGCCGTTGAAGGCGATTTCCAAGGATGACAGTGCTCTCATTTCCGGAGCCGTCGCGGTCTTGCACGATGTGACGCGGGAAAGGGAGCTCGAGCGCCAAGTCATGCACGCGCAAAAGATGGACGCCATCGGTCGCCTTGCCGGTGGCGTTGCCCACGACTTCAACAACCTGCTGAGCATCATCGAGAGCTACGGTGATTTACTGCTGGCGCAGTTCACAGAGGACGACGTGCGGCGAGAAGACCTAGCAGAGATGTTAGCCGCCGCGGACCGGGCCGCTAAGCTGACCAGGCAACTGCTCACCTTCAGCCGCAGCAGCGTCGTGCAACTGCGACCTTTGCGGTTGAACGACGTCGTGGACGGCATGAAGAAAATGCTTCAGCGCACGCTCGGAGAAGATATCACTCTTCTCACCAACCTCGACCCGACCGTAGATGTCGTCGCGGCCGACGTCGGTCAGATGGAGCAGGTCGTGCTCAACCTAGCCGTCAATGCCCGAGATGCGATGGCGCAAGGTGGAGTGCTGACGATCAAGACGGGTCGCGCGACCGCCGCCGACCTGCAAGAGCAGGCTGCTTCGAGCGAGCCGCACCAGACGTACGCGCTGCTGATCGTCAGCGACAACGGGTGCGGGATGGATGAGGAAACTCGCTCGCGGATCTTCGAGCCCTTTTTCACCACGAAAGAGGTGGGCAAAGGTACCGGCATCGGGCTGTCCACGGTCTACGGCATCGTGAAGAAAAGCGGTGGCGCGATCTGGTTGACGACGGAGGTAGGCAAGGGCACGACATTCTATTTGGCATTCCCATGCGTGCAGGACAAGATAGTCGGACGCGTGGTACGGCGCTCGAGTGCACCGGAATCGAGACCTGGCACCAAGACGATCATGTTGGTGGAGGACGAACTCGAGGTTCGCCGCGTAGCCGCTCGTATTTTGAGGGAAGCGGGTTATCAGGTGATCGAGGCAGCGAGCGCGCCGGAGGCGCTGGAACTGTGCAAGACACATACCGTCGACTTGTTGCTCACGGACGTCATCATGCCTGAAATGAACGGAATTGAGCTGGCGGAGAAGATAAGCGAGCGCTGGCCCGAGCTGCAGATGCTGTTCATGTCCGGGTACGCGGGAGACCGCGTACCCGGGGCCGCATTCATCGACCAGGTTTCGTACCTCGAGAAGCCTCTCACGCCGCGCAAGCTACTCAACCA
>CAZNZA010000336.1:0-2434 GCA_964577325.1 uncultured Polyangiaceae bacterium | reverse complement strand
TCGACTCCGCAAGAAACCGCTGCAGATAAGGCGCAGTGCGGCTCGACTTCGCGTTTGCGACGGTGTCGGGTGCGCCCGCGGCCACGATGTGGCCTCCTTCGTCACCGGCACCAGGTCCCACATCGATGACCCAGTCACTTGCCGCGATGACACGCATGTCGTGCTCGACGACGATGACAGTGTTGCCGGCGTCGACGAGTGCGTCGAGTTGAACGACCAGCTTCTCCACGTCGGATGGGTGTAGTCCTGTCGTTGGTTCGTCGAGGACGTAGAGCGCGTTGCCCCGAGTGCCGCGCTGGAGTTCAGACGCGAGTTTGATACGCTGGGCTTCGCCGCCCGAAAGTTCGGTGGCTGGTTGCCCGAGACGCAAGTAGCCGACGCCCACCTGGCGCAGCACGTCGAGCGCGCGCTGCACCGCCGCATCGTCGGCGAAGAACTCGAACGCCTCGTCGACCGTCATCGCGAGTACGTCCGCGATGGATTTACCCTTGACAGTGACCTCGAGCGTCTTCGCGTTGTAGCGAGCGCCTTTGCACACGGCACACGGCGCATAGACGCTGGGCAAGAACAGCATCTCGACGAATACGAAGCCTTCGCCTTCGCAGTTGGGACACCTTCCCTTGGCTACGTTGAAGGAAAAACGTCCGGCATCGTAGCGGCGCGAACGCGCGAGTTTGGTTGCCGCAAAAAGCTTGCGAACATGATCGAAGAGGCCAGTGTAAGTCGCTAAGTTGGAGCGCGGAGTGCGGCCAATCGGCTTTTGATCGACCCGCACCAGTCGCGTTATGCCGGATAGACCGGCGATGATGTGTCCGCTTGTCGTGATCGACTGCTCGCGTTCGAGGGCCTCGGTGTCCTCGCCTTCGTCGTGCGGTTTACCGAGCGCTGTCGCCACCAACTCCACGAGCGCCTGGCTCACGAGGCTCGACTTTCCCGAACCCGATACGCCGGTTACCGTCGTCATCACGCCCAGCGGAAACTCGATGTCGAGGTGCGCGAGGTTGTTGCGCGTGACACCCACGAGTTGCAACGTGCCTTTCGGCGTGCGCAGAGTGCGGGTTGCCCGGGCTTGGCGCGAGATGGAGTGCTCCGCGAACACGAACGGCCGCGTCTGCGACGCCTCTATCGCGGCCAGACCTGCAAGCGGTCCGCTGTACAGAATCTCTCCGCCGTGTTGGCCTGCCGCGGGCCCCACGTCGACGATCCAATCGGCATGACGGATCACGTCGATCTCGTGTTCGACGACAAACAGGGTGTTACCCTGCAGCTTTAAGTGATCGAGCGCGCCGAGCAACGCCTCGGTGTCGGCTGGGTGCAGGCCTGCGGACGGCTCGTCGAGCACGTACACCACGCCGAATAGGTTCGAACGCACTTGCGTCGCAAGCCGCAGTCGTTGGAGCTCACCTGGCGACAACGTGGGGGTACTGCGTTCGAGCGTCAAATAGCCGAGGCCGAGGTCGAGTAAGATCCGCAGTCGTCTCACGACGTCTTCAGCAATACGTTGCGCCACGACTTTCTGCTCCGGATGAGCGGCGGAAGTTTCTATCACCTTCGAGCCCTGCGCGTACGGATCCATCAACGCGGCGAGGCGTTTGAGCGGCAAACGCGAGAGGTCGACAATGTCCATCCCGGCGAAAGTGACCTTCAGCGCATCTGCCTTGAGGCGTTTGCCTCCGCACGTCCCACAGTCACTGGCCACCATGTACTGCAACACACGGCGCTTCATCATCGGCGACTGCGTTTTGGCGAACGTGTGAAATAGGTTACGCTTCGCACTTGAGAATGTCCCGGTGTAGCTCGGCTCGTCGCGGCGCTTCTGCGCCCGTCGCGTCTCGGCGGGCGTGAGACCCGCGTAGACCGCTACCGTCGGTTGCTCATCGGTGAAGAGGATCCAGTTGCGCGTCTTTTGCGGCAGGTCTTTCCAGGGCACATCCACATCGATGTGGAGCGCAACCAGGATGTCGCGCAGGTTCTGACCACCCCAAGCGGTCGGCCACGCCTCAATCGCGCGTTGCCGAATCGTCTTGGTCGGATCGGGGACCATCGACTGCTCCGTTGCATCGTAGATCTTACCGAGGCCGTGGCACGTCGGGCAGGCTCCCTGGGGCGTGTTCGACGAGAACTCGTCGGCGTAAAGGATCCCAAGTCCGCTCGGGTACATGCCTGCGCGTGAATACAGCATGCGCAAGAGGTTCGACAGCGTCGTTACGGTACCGACCGATGAACGCGTGGTGGGCGAGCCGCGTTGCTGCTGTAGCGCCACGGCCGGCGGTAGTCCTTCGATCTCGTCTACCTCCGGCACCGGCATCTGATCGAACAACCGGCGCGCATACGGTGAAACGGACTCCAAGTAGCGGCGCTGCGCCTCGGCATACAAGGTACCAAACGCCAGCGAGGATTTGCCGGATCCCGAAACACCCGTGAACACCGTGAG
>CAZNZA010000335.1:0-2457 GCA_964577325.1 uncultured Polyangiaceae bacterium | reverse complement strand
GCGGCGCAACCGCTGACGAGCTCATTCTGGTCCCAGGCCAACTGACAAGACAGCTGGCTCGATCCAGCCCCTCCGCCGCCTGTCCCGGCCGCGTCCAGCACATCCAGCGCCCTCCCAGCCGCGTCAGAAGACACGTTCGCGTCCAAGCCGGCCTCGGCCATGCTCTCTTGATCTGAGCCTGCCGCCGCATCGCTCAGCAATGAAGCGTCGCCGCCCCAAGAGACACTCGCGTCGAGCGCGTCACTGGCGGCACCATTGCCGGCCGAAGCGGCGTCCAGCGCCACACTGGGTACCCCAGCTTCGACCACGACTTGAGACAGTAGCTCTGGGGCGAGGCACGCGCGCGGGTCGTCAGGTAGACAAGCCCCAGGACAAACGAGCGTGATAGCAGCGTCCGCCTCCGGCGTCGTCATGGGCGGCGATGCGTCCGCATTGACGGCCACTTCATCGTCACCGCCGATGCTCGCGTCGATGCAGTTGCGACCGCCGACGCATTCGAGGTCACTGACGGGTTGGCTGACGTCGCAACTGACGCAAGCGATGCACACTATCCAGCGTACGACGGCAGGAAAGGGCCAGGCGTGGTTAAGAAAAGTAGGTATGGACAAGGGTGCCGCTCCACGAGCAAAGGTGCGCACAAACATAAATACGGCGCAAGGCGCACGCATCGTCAAACCTTGCCACAGCCGTCACAGAAAACCAGTTCGGGCCGGGCTGGGTAGTGCTGTCACTGACTGAACCCAAGCGTGGATCAGCCAGCAACCGGCTACTTTAGGAACACGTTGCCCACCACCTGATTACTTTCTTGATCGTAGGCTCTCACCGTCAGAAGCGTAGCCCCAGCAGGGACGACACCAGAGAGATCGAGCTCGAACGACTCGCTGGGCTCATCGAAGACTCCATCGCTGGGGTCGAAGGGAAACCACACATCGGTTCCAGCGACGGCAACCTCCAAACGGGCAATGGGTCCCACCCCGTCCGTGACGCGCAGACTCACCCGTCGGCCGTCGACCTGCACCGCCTCGATGACCGGAGCGGTGTTGTCCACGACGATGACGTGACTCTCGAGGCTGTGACGCTTCACCCGGGATGGGGCGTTTGCTAGTTCGTCGCTCGCTTCGATCCTCACCCGGTACTTCCCTTCGGGAAGGTCCGAGGTATCCCAGGTATAACTCGA
The DNA here is from genome assembly GCA_964577325.1 of uncultured Polyangiaceae bacterium. Taxonomy (GTDB): domain Bacteria; phylum Myxococcota_A; class Polyangia; order Polyangiales; family Polyangiaceae; genus SZUA-265. The sequence goes on along the minus strand of CAZNZA010000335.1, from coordinate 1,280 downwards.
CTTCGTCCACTTCTCGTGGGGTTCAGTCAACGGGAACCATTGCCCCCCTTGAGATAACGGCGAGTACCAAAGCCGGAAGCGTAGCGCGTCCTTGTCTGGGTTCGTCACCTCCCAGCTGAGTTCGACTTCGTTGTCGGGCTCGGCTGTCATGGGTCCGCCCGATGAATCGAGCTTACCGTCCGGTGCGGAGAAGGCACGACTCGTCGCATTCTCCACCTCGATTTCAGTGATGATCGCTCTGAGATTGTCCGTGACGAACGCCACGTGCACCTCGCGTACGATGGCCTGCGGGTCTGAAAAGCGTGCCCGGATCTGGAGGTACCGAGCGGGTGGGCTGCTGATTTTTGCGGGCGCCACGATAGGGGCGCTCCAAGGCCCCCAACTCTCATCCGGCTCCTCCGTATTGCCTGACCGCGTCTCGAACTCGACACGCCCATCGCCTTCGAAGCCGAGCCGGCCGAACTGAGCGCGCAGACCCGCGTCCAGGACGGCACTGGTCCACATGGCCTCTGCACCACCCATGCCTCTCAGGGGGTGTATCACCGCAGGATCGCTGCCGATGACGAGTGTGCCGCTAGGCGCAAACAGGATGGACGAGACTTGACGCTCTTCCACATCCGCCAACAAGATCGAATTATTCTGCTCGTCTATGGTGTACACCCTCCCCTTCTCACCGCTGCCCACGACGGGACGGCCAGCAGGATCGAGCACCAGAGACACCAGGTGTTCGTCTGAAACGTTTAGCAACTGTTCCGGGATCTGGCCGCGCTCGAACCTGTAGAGCACGCCTTTGCCAGATGAAGTGGACGTCTTTTTCTTGCTCGAGTCAGTATCGCTGGAAGGCAGGCTCTTGCCGGACTTGATCTCATTAGCGATCGCGAACACGTCACCGTTAGCATCCACGCGCACCGCGCGCACTTCCGTCAGTCCGAAGTCATGCACGACGCGTGAACGTCCCGGGCCGGTCACCTCATATAACTTGGCCTTGTCTCCAGCACCGACATAGACGGCCCGCGGCCCTACGGCCACGCTGGCCAGGTGTTGCTCAGACGCATCGAAATAGACTTGAGCCTTACCGTCGGCGGTAATCCGGTACAGCTTGCCCTCGCCACCTGTCGCGGCGTAGACCACCTGCTGCTGAGCATCATACGCGAGTTGGTATATGGGCGGTTCATCCGGAAGCGTCACCCATTCCGACAGCTTGCCATTCCGGTACTCGAATATCTTGCCCCCCGGAAGCGCACTGACCAGCACTCGCTTTGCCCAAGCGCTCACCAAGG
>CAZNZA010000334.1:0-2473 GCA_964577325.1 uncultured Polyangiaceae bacterium | reverse complement strand
GCGCCCGCCCCAACCGCGACAGGGGTTCACCTACAACAGCGCACACGAGAGCCGGCACGCGGTGCGTTCCTGGTTGTAGTACGAGTGTAGTGGGAGCAGCAAACAAGCCGCGCCAGGCGGCAACGGAGGCGGCGGAGAAAAAAACGAGCCTCGTCGTGAACGAAACGTCTTCGCCAGGTCACTCAAAGCAAGCTTTGATGGGTGGCTTACAGGGGGCTGCCTACATGCTAGCACCTGCACCTTCCTGCAAAGCCTGCGATCAATCCCCAGCTCGAGCCCCACCCGCCGCACCCCCCATCACCCGGACGACTCCTTGCTTGACGCCATGACTCTTCAGTCCGCCCCACCTAGCCGTCGGGTTCGGCGGCGCCACTCGCCGATTTGGCTCGTGCCCCTGCTGGGATCCGCCGCCTCGAGCGGCGCGTGTTCTAACCACGGTGCCTCTGACGTGACGCCGGATGTCCCCTCTGAAGCAGACACTGTCGAGGAGAGCAGTGGTCTCGGCCCGGTCGATGGTGATCGGCGGCGCCTCGTCACTAGCGAGGCGTGGGAGATCGTGGGGCCGAAAGACGACCCTTTCGAAGCCGCGTACGGCGCGCAGGCTGTGCCCTGCGGGTGGGGCGATCTGCGCGAAGAAAGCGGCGGCCTCGAGATCAGCACGAGTGCCTGCAACATCGTAAGTCTGCAACAGCTAACTCGCGAGACGATAGCAGCGGGTGCCGAAATCGAGCTGCACCTGTGGTGGCAAACGCTTTTGAGTGACGAGCCCACCATAGGGGTGATGGCTCTGGCGCTGGGCAGTAAGGTGGTTTGGCAGCACGAGGTAGCCATTCCTGGTCCAGCCGATGCGATTCAGCCTACGCTGCGGCTGGATGAGCCGCTTGCAGCAGGCACGACCGTCACCTTTCACTTACGTAACCATGGTACCAACACGTGGAACCTGAACCGCATCACCTGGGGAGAGCCATAAATTGCACTACCGTACATTAGCCATTCATGGTCGGTGTGGTGTTCGCCGTGCCATTCATGGCGGCAGCCTGATCTTGGGACTTCTAGGTGGTCCCGTCATGGGCTGCAGCGAGGAACAAGCTAAACCCTCCTCTGTCGATGACACGGCGCCACACGACGCGGACACCTCGACCGAGTGGGTGTCCGATGCTGGCGAAAGCCCCTGGTCCGGTGATGGAGGTGTAGGGTTAACGCCCAACTTTTGGGGACACGTGGCGGAGATTTACGCTGAGCGCTGCGTCGGGTGTCATCAAGAGGACGGGGTCGCGCCCTTCGCATTGAACGACTACGGCAGCGCGAAGACGTGGGCCAATGCCGCGGCTGCGGCAGTTCAGTCCCGCACCATGCCGCCATGGCTCATGAACGACGACGGCTCTTGTAATCACTTCGAATACTCGCGGTGGTTGTCCGACGCTGAGATCGATACCATCGTGGCGTGGGCGCAGGGTGGCGCCGTGGAAGGCACTCAAACCGATTCCTTCACGCCGGTGGACCCTCCTAGACTCGAGTCTGCAATCGAATACCGAACGCCGGAGTTCGTGCCGGAGCCGCAGGGGAGCGAACTCGCTGCCTACGATGAGTACCGTTGTTTTCGTATCGACCCGAAGCTGACGCGCACACAGTATTTAACCGGCTACAACGTGGTACCGGGAAACGCAGCCATCGTGCACCACGTGCTGCTCATGCCTGTAGACCCCGACAGGGTAGTCACCGAAGACGGCATCACCAACGGTGACCTGATGGCTGAGTACGATGCAGAGTCGCCGGACCGTGACGGTTGGCCGTGTTTCGGCGCGGCTGGCGATGAGATAGCTATTGAAGGCTTTCCTGTGAGTTGGGCACCAGGGGCCGGGGTAGTGAACTATCCGGAGGATACTGGCGTCACGTTAGCAGCGGGCGTTCAGTTCGTGGTACAAGTTCACTACAACCTCGCTGACCAAGAAAAGCTCGGGACGTCGGACTCGACGACGGTTCAACTGCGCCTCCAGGACGAGGTGGACAGCCCGGGAGTGTTCGACTTGCCTGATGCATTCTTGAGCACCCTGTTCGGTGGAGAGCCCGACACCCTGGAGCCAGGGCTGAAGGACGCCGTGTATACTTGGGAGCTCCCGGTGCAGGACTACTTGGACTACACCGGGGCCCAAAGGCTGGAGTTGCGCGGCCTGTTCCCCCACATGCACGAGCTCGGGCGGAAGATGGAAATCGACGTCTTGCGCGGCGGTACCGAAGCCGAGTGCCTCGGCGATGTTCCACGCTGGGACTTCAATTGGCAGCTGTTCTACTTCTACGACCAGCCTGTTCGCCTCGAATCCGGGGACGTCCTGCGCGTGACCTGTCACTTCGACACCCGGGGGCGCGACGAGCCGGTGCTGCCAGGGTGGGGCACGCAGAACGAGATGTGTCTGGCGGGGCTGTTTCTGGTACCGCGCTAACGCGCTCACTACATGGGCGCCACGCCTGTGGC
>CAZNZA010000333.1:0-2500 GCA_964577325.1 uncultured Polyangiaceae bacterium | reverse complement strand
GCACTGATGAGGGCACTGACGAGAGCGTCAGCGCGGTCAGCAACGAGACCGACGAAGTCACTTGCGCCGAACCGCTCGCAAGCGAGCCGCTCGGCGCCGCCTCGGCCAGTAACGTGGCGAGCGGCGTGGAGTGGACGTTCACTGCGGGCGGCTTCCCGGCGATCGCCGAGGCGATCGGCGCGGCCAAGCGCAGCGCGTTGTTCGTATCGCACGGGTTCGGCTACTCGCTGGGTGAAAGCCAAGTGCAAGGCATCGAAGTGCGGATCACTCGACGTGCGAGCAGCGCGCTGTCGATTCGCGACCAACGGGTTGCGCTCTACGCGCCAGCGGCCCGCATCAAGGTGCCTGATAGCGAGCACTGGTCCTCCAGCAGCGTGACGTCGGTGTACGGTGGGCCCACCGATACGTGGGGCGAAGCCATCTCCACCGCCGTCGTGAACAGCTCGCAGCTTCGCTTGGCGCTCGCGGTAGAGAATACCGGCGAGGAGGCCGTGGATGCCCTCATCGAGAACGTCGAAGTGGTGGTGTATCATGCGTCCTTCGCCTCCAGCGTCTTCGACGCCACGACCGTGTCTGAGGACGGGGCGGGGTCGGCTTGGGCCAGCGCTGCCGCGGCGGTGAACGAGGACGGTGCCGCCGCCACGTTCAGTATTCCGGCGGACGCTACGCCAGTCGCGTCCAAGGTACTCACGCTCAGCGGGTTCGGTGCGACGCTACCCACTGATGCGGTTCCCAGTGGCTACGCTCTGGAAGTGCTGCAGGTGGCCACACCCGGCCTGCTCCTGAACTCGAGCATGACGGCGGGCACCGCCACCGAGACGAAGAATCAACTGCCGAACGCGCTCGGGTACGTCAGCTATGGAGGCCCGGGAGTAACCTGGGGCCTCACGCCTGATGAGGTAACCTCTGCCGCGTTCAGCGCTCAGCTTCAAGTGACGGGCCAGGGCTTACCCTTGGCGGGCAGCGTCCAAGTCGATGCCGTTAGGCTGCGCGTGTATTTCGGCGCAGAAGAGGCGGAGGAGCAGCGAGCCGCCAGCGCGCTGGAAACAGCGAGCAACGAGGTAGGATGGTCCAACGTAGACCATGTGCTCGCGGAAGACGGCGCGGTCACCACCACTACGCTGCTGAGCGACCAGCGCGCTAGCGGCAGCTTGGTGCTCAACAGCTTTGGTGGAGTCGTGCCCGATGGAGCCGCGATTAGCGGGCTTACGCTTGCCGTGAAGCGGAGCGCGACAGCCGCCGAACAGTTGCAAGACATCGCCGTTTACCTCAGAGCAGGCGCCGAAACCATCGGCGAGAATCGCGCGTCTCCCGATCTTTGGCCCGTGACAAGCGAAACGGTGAGCTACGGCGGGCCGAACGATCGTTGGCGCTCATCGCTGACCGCGAATGACGTCAACTCTGGAGCTCTCGGTGCCGAGCTTACCGTAGCGCACGCCAGCGACACCGGCGCTGCCGCGCCTGAAGTGGACTCCGCACTCTTGACCGTGCACTACTGCACGGATTGAGCGAGTTCCAGCATGTGCTCTGCCTGAGTACGTCGGTGAGCGACGAATGGGGCGCACCCGATCAGATGCGCCCCATTGCGTGCTGTCAGTTCGTCAAGTTCACGACAGGTTTGTCTTCGCCGTAATTCTGTTTCCCTTCGACGTAGAGGTAGTACCCACCATCGAGACGCGACGGATAGGCGCCACTTCCCAGCCCCACGTTAGTGATGTCCTGCCCATTGAGATTGACCTCGGTCATGTTCTCGCTGTCGATGCTCGAGCCCAGATTCTCGAAGAAGTAGCAACCACTGGGCGGATTGTCGAAGCGCCCGGGCACACTCGCGGGCACGATCGAATCGCAACCCTCGGGGCAACTGCAGGCCCAGTCATCATAGGGATCATCGATGTAGGGCTCGAGGTAAGCTCCCGGAATGACCTGGGGTGGACTTGCGTGCTGGGAGGGAAGGTTCCATCCCACCGCCAGGTGGTCTTCACCGCCCGCTTCCTTCATCTGAGCTTCAATGTAGTAGCGCTGCCCAGCGTTGAGATAGATGGCCTGCGAGCGTTGACTACTATACTTGTTCCATTGTCTCACCCCAGTGTAGCCGGTGTGGTAGGCAATCTGCTGGGTGTTGTAGGTCTTGTCGTCCGAGCTCAGACGCAAGGTCACGTTGTCGTCGCCCGCGATGGAAAACACGTACGTGCCGCTCTGGGGCGGGATGAGATAGCCTCGCATGCGCACGGCGTAGTTGTCGCCGTTTTCGTTCTGACCTGCATAGATCTCGAAGCGATCGATGTTTCGCTCCTCGCTCGGAGGCCGGTACGTCGGAATGTTGGAAACCGAGCCTCCGCTCACGTTGTTCCAGCGTTCGAAGGTGATGGTGCCGCGCTTCAAAGTGCTCCATACGATGTCCACGCCTTCGTCGGCGAGCCAGAACCCAATCCCGTGCCGAGAGGACAGCGAAGTCCGCGTGTGCCAGTCGCTCCACGAAACTCCGGGCTGGTCGTAGAAG
>CAZNZA010000332.1:0-2513 GCA_964577325.1 uncultured Polyangiaceae bacterium | reverse complement strand
GCGGCGCAACCGCTGACGAGCTCATTCTGGTCCCAGGCCAACTGACAAGACAGCTCGCTCGATCCAGCCCCTCCGCCGCCTGTCCCGGCCGCGTCCAGCACATCCAACGCCCTCCCAGCCGCGTCAGAAGACACGTTGGCGTCCAAGCCGGCTTCGGCCATGCTCTCTTGATCTGACCCTGCCGCCGCATCGCTCATCAATGAAGCGTCACCGCCCCAAGAGACGCTCGCGTCGAGCGCGTCATTGGCGGTACCAGTACCGGCCGAAGCGGCGTCCAGCGTCACACTGGGTACTCCAGCTTCGACCACGACTTGAGACAGAAGCTCTGGGGCCAGGCATGCGCGCGGGTCGTCAGGTAGACAAGCCCCTGGACAACCGACCGCGATTGCAGCGTCCGCCTCCGGCGTCGTCATGGGCGGCGATGCGTCCGGATTGACGGTCACTTCATCGTCACCGCCGATGCTCGCGTCGATGCAGTTGCGACCGCCGACGCATTCGAGGTCACTGACGGGTTGGCTGACGTCGCAACTGACGCAAGCGATGCACACTATCCAGCGTACGACGGCAGGAAAGGGCCAGGCGTGGTTAAGAAAAGTAGGTATGGACAAGGGTGCCGCTCCACGAGCAAAGGTGCGCACAAACATAAATACGGCGCAGAGCGCACGCATGGTCAAACCTTGCCACAGCCCTCATAGAAAACCAGCTCGGGGCCCGGAACGCACTCGGGAAGGCGGCGCTTTCGCCTCCTGCCACCCATTGGCAGCCGAAAATCTGGGTAGTGCTGTCACTGACTGAACCCAAGCGTGAACCGCCAGCAACCGGCTACTTTAGGAACACGTTGCCGACCACTTGATTACTTTCTTGATCGTAGGCTCTCACCGTCAGAAGCGTAGCCCCAGAAGGGACGACACCAGAGAGATCGAGCTCGAACGACTCGCTGGGCTCATCGAAGACTCCATCGCTGGGGTCGAAGGGAAACCACACATCGGTTCCAGCGACGGCAACCTCCAAACGGGCAATGGGTCCCACCCCGTCCGTGACGCGCAGACTCACCCGTCGGCCGTCGACCTGCACCGCCTCGATGACCGGAGCGGTGTTGTCCACGACGATGACGTGACTCTCGAGGCTGTGACGCTTCACCCGGGATGGGGCGTTTGCTAGTTCGTCGCTCGCTTCGATCCTCACCCGGTACTTCCCTTCGGGAAGGTCCGAGGTATCCCAGGTATAACTCGACTTCGTCCACTTCTCGTGGGGTTCAGTCAACGGGAACCATTGCCCCCCTTGAGATAACGGCGAGTACCAAAGCCGGAAGCGTAGCGCGTCCTTGTCTGGGTTCGTCACCTCCCAGCTGAGTTCGACTTCGTTGTCGGGCTCGGCTGTCATGGGTCCGCCCGATGAATCGAGCTTACCGTCCGGTGCGGAGAAGGCACGACTCGTCGCATTCTCCACCTCGATTTCAGTGATGATCGCTCTGAGATTGTCCGTGACGAACGCCACGTGCACCTCGCGTACGATGGCCTGCGGGTCTGAAAAGCGTGCCCGGATCTGGAGGTACCGAGCGGGTGGGCTGCTGATTTTTGCGGGCGCCACGATAGGGGCGCTCCAAGGCCCCCAACTCTCATCCGGCTCCTCCGTATTGCCTGACCGCGTCTCGAACTCGACACGCCCATCGCCTTCGAAGCCGAGCCGGCCGAACTGAGCGCGCAGACCCGCGTCCAGGACGGCACTGGTCCACATGGCCTCTGCACCACCCATGCCTCTCAGGGGGTGTATCACCGCAGGATCGCTGCCGATGACGAGTGTGCCGCTAGGCGCAAACAGGATGGACGAGACTTGACGCTCTTCCACATCCGCCAACAAGATCGAATTATTCTGCTCGTCTATGGTGTACACCCTCCCCTTCTCACCGCTGCCCACGACGGGACGGCCAGCAGGATCGAGCACCAGAGACACCAGGTGTTCGTCTGAAACGTTTAGCAACTGTTCCGGGATCTGGCCGCGCTCGAACCTGTAGAGCACGCCTTTGCCAGATGAAGTGGACGTCTTTTTCTTGCTCGAGTCAGTATCGCTGGAAGGCAGGCTCTTGCCGGACTTGATCTCATTAGCGATCGCGAACACGTCACCGTTAGCATCCACGCGCACCGCGCGCACTTCCGTCAGTCCGAAGTCATGCACGACGCGTGACCGTCCCGGGCCGGTCACTTCATACAACTTGGCCTCGTCTCCAGCTCCGACATAGACGGCCCGCGGTCCTACGGCCACGCTGGCCAGGTGTTGCTCAGATGCATCGAAATAGACTTGAGCCTTACCGTCCGCGGTAATCCGGTACAGCTTGCCCTCGCCACCTGTCGCGGCGTAGACGACCTGCTGCTGAGCATCATACGCGAGTTGGTATATGGGCGGTTCATCCGGCAGTGTCACCCATTCCGACAGCTTGCCGTTCCGGTACTCGAATATTTTGCCCCCCGGAAGCGCACTGACCAGCACTCGCTTTGCCCAAGCGCTCACCAAGG
>CAZNZA010000331.1:0-2547 GCA_964577325.1 uncultured Polyangiaceae bacterium | reverse complement strand
AAACCCCAGGGCTCGTTCGTCGACCCTGGCGAGTTCGAAGATCTGCTCGCGTAAACAAGCGACGTGAAGAGTGAAGCAAAGGGCTCCACCTCGTGTGGGGCCCTTTTGCGTTGGGGCATCCATCATGGGGTACACGGGCTGGGGGGTGCATCAGTGGCGTGACACGCGGCATGTAGATAGAGCAACGCCTGTGCAGCGGGGCGATGAGACAGCACGGCTGAGCGCGTTCGCTAGTCGACTAGTATTCTCAGCCGATAAGTCCTTTGCTACTCTTCGCCCATGACTTCGTCTAACGCCGTTAGCAGCGGGCATCGCGCCCGTCCCCGTCTGGCCCTCGCGCAACCGATATTGGGGTCCTTAAGCGCGCTTGTATTAGTCGTCGCTTGTGTCGGTGAGCGCCCACAATTTGGGAAGCCTGGCGACACGGATAGCTCGGCCACTGATGCCGACAACCCTGCCGTGACGACGGATAGCTCAGTGACTGAGAGCGACGATGGCGAGAGTACGACCGATACGGACGACTTGACTTATACCGGGCTAGCCGAGACGGACACGGACTCGGAGGCGACCGATGCTACGGAGGAAACCGATGCTAGCGCATCGACGGATGCCCGCGACGAGACCGATCTGGACACGTTGGGGCCGACGACTGTGGCCCCCGAGCCCGAGCCCGAGCCCGACCCTGAGCCCGACCCCGACCCTGACCCTGACCCTGACCCTGACCCTGACCCTGAGCCCGACCCCGAATGCGGAGACGGTACGCGCGACGCTGACGAAGAGTGCGACGACGGCAACGATGACGACAGCGACGGCTGCGCCAGCTGTAGCATCTCCGACGGGTGGGTGTGCGTCGGAGACGTCGGAGAGCCGTCGGACTGTAGCGACCTCGACGAGTGCGAACAGAACATGCACGACTGCGACCGGAACGCAGCGTGCACCAATATCGACGGCAGTTTCATATGCACTTGTAACGATGGATTTACCGGGACCGGTCAGGTCTGCACACCCGCGTCCGATTGCGCCAGCGGGACGCTCAGTTGTGGCGCCAACGCCACCTGTGAAGGGCCCGCCGGTTCTTCGAGTTGTGTCTGCAACGACGGCTTCATTGGCGATGCCGAGGCGGGGTGCACCGACCGATTAGAATGTGACAGCAACTCGCTCAACGACTGCCACTCCGACGCAGACTGCATCGAAGAGGTGGGCTCGTACTCGTGTGAATGTCACGACGGCTATCAGGGCGACGGCTTCGAGTGCGACAACGTCAACGAGTGCGCGACGGCCCAGCATGATTGCGGCGCGAACACCGCATGCGAGGATACCGAAGGTTCGTTCAAATGCGAGTGTCTCGATGGGTACGATCCCTTGCCGGGTGGCAAGACCTGCGGCTGCCGCCAAAAAAGTTCGACCAACTTGGTCGGGCCCGCAGGTTTCGACTCACCGAGCACCGTCAACGGCAGCAGCAGTGGCGGAGGCAGCACGACTACTTGGGTAAAGTACGAGGACACGAACCCTTATACGATTGACATGGTTCATTCGGCGGCGGTGGACGCAGACGGCTGCCCAGGTTCGGGTTCCATGCAGTTCAAGATGTGTTACGCCGGTCTTCTTTATGACGACGAGGGAGCCAACTCCCAGTGCAGCCTTCCGTACGCCAGTACGGTGTGCGTTGATGTCGAACCGGACACGTCGTACGTGTACGGCTACCGATATAAGCGCGAAGCGGGAGGTTACCTGAGCTGCTTTGTGCTCGGCTACTCGCAAGATGGCTGTCAGGGAGCCAGCAACGGCTATGTGTCGAATCCAGTTGCGACCGGCAACACCGACGAGCCGGACATCCAATTCCAGGACACCACGCCCCACGAGTTTACTACACCTGCCACTGTGGAGTCCCTCCAGCTCGGCTGCCGCGCGAACAGCAACCAGACCAGCTTGAATCCGATTAACATCTGGATAGACCAGATCTACATCAGCCCCGTGGGTTCACCTGGCTTCTAACACGAACTCATGGCAACCGGTGGGAGTGAGACGCCTCCCGCCGGTCAACTGCTGGTCCCAAACCCAAACTGGCGACGCAGCGCGCTGACCAGTCACTCCGGAGCGCCTGCCTCGATCCAAAGGCGGATGCGCTCTCGGTCGGCGTGAGGAGCGCATGAGTTGTACAGCTCGTCTTCGCTCTCGTAGCAACCGTGGGGCATCTGACTCACGCTGCCACACGGCAGCCCGTCGAGCACCAAGTACAGCACGCTGTTTTCAGGATTTCCTGGGTCCACGAGCGGACGGTTCTCGCAGTGTTCGACCATACGTGTCGTCAGCGTGGTGTAAAGCGTGTCATCGTTCCTGAAGACCTGGGGCAAGTCGCCGCCTTCGGCGTGACAGTTGAAGCACGATGAGCCGTTGGCGATGGATGTATCGAGGAAAGCTCGAACCTCTTCGAACGTCATCGGCTGCAGCGGTTCACCGGTTGGCTCTCCGTCGCTCGTGTCGGTCGTGTCCATGGTCGTGGTCGTGTCCATGGTCGTGGTCGTGTCCATGGTCGTAGTCGTGTCC
>CAZNZA010000330.1:0-2576 GCA_964577325.1 uncultured Polyangiaceae bacterium | reverse complement strand
GCCGCTCCAGGCGCAACCGGCGTGGGTCCGATCGGGAGCACCCCGGCTCCCGTCGCCCCCGTGACTCCAGGAACGGTACCGACGTCGGCCCCGTCGAGCGCGGTTGCTCCGTCCGGAACTGTCGCTCCGGTAGCTCCTGCTGGGTCGGGAGCCCCTGCCCCGAGCAGCGACCGTTCCGACAGCGGGTGCAGCGTCGTCGCAGGCTCGAGCACGGGTGGTGCGCTGCCGGTGGTTCTTCTCGGTCTGAGCCTGTTGCTGTATCGGCGCCGCAACCCACGCTGCGGCGCGACAGTTGGCAAGCTTCTACGGTAAGCACGCGTTCACTTCACTCGGCCACCCCTAACATACTCGCCGTAAGTTAACTGCGCTCGAAACCAGCGCATTGGCCCGAAACGGTGCGCCGAAATCTCATCTGTGGCCCATCTGGTCTGGCAACCTCTGACACCGAGGTCGACAACGCGTTGCTGTACGCCGCTTCGGCGCCTATCCTCCGGCGAGCTCCAGCTCCTCGAGAGGCCTCACTTGGAAAATCGAAGTACGCCACAGCCAGTTCCGTCAACTCGCTTCCCCAGGCACGTCACGCGAAGCAGCATCCTCCGCCTACTCGTCCTAGCCGGCGCATGCATGAGTTGTAGCGGCGAACGACCGACCTTCGGCGAGCGACGAACCGCTAACGAGAACGTCTCGGGAACCACGAACGAAGACGCTGCTACGTCGACGATAGGCGAAACCATGGGCGTCGACGCGGACGCGGGTCCGGACGATTCCAGTCCCCCCGCCGCCGAGAACGGCTGCCGGCAAGACGAGTATTGGGACGGTGCAGGAGCCAACGCGCGCTGCCGCCCACTAACGCAGTGCCCGCCAGGCAAGTCCGTGAGCATCGAAGCGACGAAGACGAGCGATCGTGTGTGTTCAGTCTGTGGCATCGGTCGGTTCCTGAACGACGGCCAATGCACCGATTACACCGCATGCGCGGAGGACGAGTTCGAGAGCAGCCCCCCCACGGAGAATAAAGACCGGGAGTGCGAGGCACTCACCCGCTGCGTCGAAGGCCAGTATGTGTCCAAACAGGCCACAGAAAGAAGCGACCGCTCATGTCGCTCCTGTAGTGATGGCGAATTTTCGGACACCATCAATGCGGAAACCTGCCTTCCATTTAGCGAGTGCGCCGACGATGAAGTCGAAAAGGCACCACCAACGAAATCCAGGGATCGAACCTGCGGCACGTGCGAAGGCTCAACCTTCGTTTTCGAGGGCACCTGCAAACCGTACACGGAGTGTGGCTCTGATGAGTACGAAACAACACCACCCGGGAAAACGACCGATCGAATCTGCACGAGTCTCACCGTGTGTGCTGAAGATGAATACGAAGCGGTGTCCCCAACGGAGAATACTGACCGCCGGTGCGCGCTCATCACGACGTGTGTTGGCGGGCAGTACGTAGGCGCGGACCCCGACGAGACGCGTGACCGCGAGTGTCTCCCCTGTCCGCCGGAAACATTTAGCCCTGTCGACAACGCCGAAACGTGCACACCGTGGACGAAGTGCGCGCCCGGTGAGTTGGAAAGCGTCGCGCCGACACTCGAGCGGGACCGCGTGTGCTCTGGGTGCCCGGAAGGCAAGTACGAAGCCGACGGAGACTGCGTAGAGCTGACCGTTTGCGGCGAGAGTGAGTACGAGAGCCGTGCCGCACGGTCGGACAGCGACCGGCGCTGCAGCAAGCTGACGGAATGCGAGAGCGACGAGTATGAAAGCGTGCCGCACACGTCCGTGAGAGACCGCGAGTGTCGGCCATTGACGTCGTGCGTCCCAGGCGAATACGTCGAGACTGAACCAACGAAAACCGAAGATCGTACTTGCAGCCCCTGCCCCGCATCTTCCTATAGCACACAGGATAATGCCGCCGCTTGCTCGGCCTGGAGCGCATGCCCCGAGGGCTGGCACGAGCTCGTCCAGCCGTCGGCCACGGCGGACAGCACCTGCACCGAGTGCGTGCCAGGAGCAAAACGCTGCGGCAATGCCGCGACGCCTCAGACGTGCAGCGAAAGCGGCGACTGGACCAACGACTTGGGCTGCGGCGCGAGCTCGGAATGCACCGGTGACGGCGTGTGTAAGCGCATTGATGGCGTGGAGTGCACATCGAACGCGCAATGCGTCAGTGGCGCTTGCACGACCTTCTACGCCGACGCGGACGAAGACGGCTTCGGCTCCGATGGAGCGCCCAAGGCAGTTTGCGGCACCACACCACCGGCAGATCACGTGCTGCAAGCCGGGGACTGCTGCGATACAGATCCTAGGGCAAGACCCACCAACACGTCGAGCTACGCCAACGCCAACGAGTGCGGAAGCTTCGACTACAATTGCGACGGCGAAGCAAAGCCCGCGGCCACGCAAGTTGGTTCCTGCCACAGCCATGCCGGAGCGTGCAATGGCTCTGAGGGCCCATCGGGATGGAGCGGTGGCATTCCCGCGTGCGGGGAATCAGGAAGTCACATTGAATGCGAGACCCAAGGAACCGCCCCGAGCCAATGGTGCGGCAGCGAAACCAGTCGCCGGGTGCAAAGCTGTCGTTGAGG
>CAZNZA010000329.1:0-2585 GCA_964577325.1 uncultured Polyangiaceae bacterium | reverse complement strand
GGACACGGCTTGCGGTGGAACATCGATGAGCGTGTTCAGGTCTTCACTCACCCGCTTTGGGTTTTGCTGCTGATCCCGCTGCATGCGCTGTTTGGTGACATCGCGCCGGCCAGTTACGTGCTGTCGTGGGTGTTGAGCTGCGCCGCGTTTTTGGTGGTCGCTACGCGCCTCGTCAGCCGTCCCAAACTCCTCTTCGTTGCCTTCCTCCTTCCGCTGCTCGTGTCGCAGTCGTTTACCGACTACACGAGTTCCGGTCTCGAAAACCCGCTGGTCTTCTTTCTGCTTGCCCTGTTAGCGCGCTGCGCCTTTACGGAAGCATGTTCGCTGCGTACGGTAACTCTGCTCGGTGCCTTCGCCGCCATATCGCGTCCCGACACGCCGCTCATGTTCGTACCGCTAGCATTCTGGACGCTGCTGCGCACGCCATGGAAGACGGCCTGGAAGGACTTGTGTCTGGGGGCTTTGCCGCTGCTGACGTGGATGGGCTTTAGCCTCTTCTATTACGGTATCGTTTTTCCCAACCCGAAGTACGCCAAGCTAAACGGGGGCATCGACCGCAGTGTATACTTCGAACACGGCTGGGCGTATGTCTTGGACATCTTGCGCAACGATACCAGCACGTGGCTCGTGCTCGCCTCAGCGCCTTTGCTTGCCGCTTTAGTTCTCATTATCCGAGCCAGAAAAACGACCCCAGTAGGCTGGCTGCCGAGGTTGGATGATGAGCATACCCTTAGAGCAACGCTGTTGCTGCTGGGGGTTGCCTTGTACTCGGCTTACGTCATCTGGATCGGTGGCGACTTCATGGCCGGCCGCCATTGGGCAGCGCCGTTTTTCTTGGCGGTCGCGACGCTCGCGCTGTGGTTGGAACGCCGTCCTGCTGCGCGAGACGATCATACCGTGTTGGCCTTGTTGGCTGCATTGCTCTTTGCCCGCTTCGCGCTGCAACCCGTGCTTGCTCAGCGCAATGTCATTCAAGAACGAGGTCAAGGCCGCTTCGCGATGGTGCGTTCCGGCGAAATTCGCGTTCAGCGCTTCAACTGCGGCTTTTTCGAGGCGCTGTTCGCGCCCCGGGGCGGTCCCAAAGATCACGAGTGGTCGAAGATGGGTCTGCAAGCCAAGAAGCGAGCCGAGAAGCATCACAAGCAGCACCCTGGTGAAAACTACGTGGTCGACTTCAGCGCCGCAGGAAAGCCCCCGTTCTTCGCCGGGCCAGGCGTCACTTATGTGGACGCGCTCGGGATCGTCGATCCGCTGTTGGCGAGGCTACCCGATTCCGACGGAAAATTGAGGATCATTGGACACGTACGGAGAGACATTCCGGCCGGCTACCTTCGAGCACGCCGCACAGGGGATGACTCGCGCATGCATCCGGCACTGGCGCAGTACTACCGCCACCTGCGGGTATTGACCTCCGCGCCCTTGTTGGCGCCGGAACGTCTGACGGGCATCATCGACTGGACCCTGGGGCGCTCGGATGTTCATCTGCAGCATTACGTCTCCGATACGGAACGCCAGGTCGCCATTGCTCGAGAGAAGAAAAAGGCCGAACGTCCCAAGAAGAAGCGTAAGCGAAAAGCCAAGCAAAAGTAGAACAGGCGGACGCTACCGTTGCGGTCAAGTTCCCATGCACGCTGCCAAACTGGCTTTAGCGCGATGTAACAACACCGCCACATGGCCCGCGGATATACCCACGGCGCGAGCGACGTCCTCTCCTGGGCGCTCCTCGAGCAGCCGCAAGGTGACGACGGCGCGTTGCACTTCACACAGATCCGCGACACATGCGCGTAGACGGATGTGTTGTTCGGCTCGAGCTAACACGTCGTCGGTGGCGGCGATATTGGCGGCCAGGGGAAGCGAGTCAACGGCCTCGTGGGGGAGTGCAAGCGCGTGCAAGCGACGCCGATTGCGCGCCGCGTTACGCACCATGCCCGCCAAGTAGCGGCCCCATTGCTCAGAGGGAAGCGGCAGGGATCCGCTCTGAACGCGGCTGAGCAGCTGACACAGCGCTTCCTGCACACAGTCGATGGCGTCTTCGGGACTGACTCCTTCGTAGCGAGCCACGGCAGCCAGCGCGCCGCGTTCGCGGCGAGCGAGGGTGGCAAGTTGATCCAAAGCGTCCGGCTCAGGTACGGAGTGCAAAGCAGACATGGCCTTCTTCAGGTGTCGAGCCGTCGAAGCATTACACTTTTTTCGCGGCCCCCGTAATGATCGGTAGTTCCGACACCAGACAGGGGATGAGTACCACGCAAACCTCCTCGTCACGGCGCGAGCCGGACGTTCACGTCTCTCTTCAGCCGGTCAACTCCCTCGACTTCGAACATCAGGTGCTGCAGTCGCCCGTGCCGGTGTTCGTCGACTTCACCACGAGCTGGTGCCCGCCATGCCGGGTGCTCCTCCCCATTCTGCGGCAGCTCGCCGCCGAGGGGGCTGGCCGCTTCAAAGTCGTTACCGTCGACGGGGACGAGTGTCCCGACTTGGCCGCGCGCTTCGGGGTGCGGGGCTTCCCCACCGTCATCGCTTTCGTTGACGGCCGAGAGGTAGGGCGACAGCTCGGAGTAGCGCGTCCGCAGAAACTGCTGACGCTG
>CAZNZA010000328.1:0-2588 GCA_964577325.1 uncultured Polyangiaceae bacterium | reverse complement strand
TCGTGTCGCTTTGGTGAAGTCAGCGTGTCGGGAGCAGTACTCGGTGCGAAAGTCGCTGGGTCAGTGCCAGGATCGGCTACCGTAGTCGTTCCACTCAGAAAGTTCTCACTGCCTCACAATGCTCACTGGCACAGGCTGTTGCTCATGACAGCGTACTTCAGGTTGTACGTGTTCTGTTCGAGCTCCACCCATGCGACTGCAATGGTCGACGCACCAGCCGCCGCGGCAGGGACAACTACTGAATCTCTCGTAATGGAGGTCGCGGGACCTGCTACACAGCCATGTGAAACAGCTAACCACTCCACATGCTTTCGGTAGGTGTCCGTTGCGGTGAGGGCGAGGTAGCCGCCCTCAATGGCAGCGAACGCCGCCAGGTTGCGAGGCTCCTCACTCAAAAGTACGGGACCGCACTCCGGACTTCCGCGGTCGCTGGCATATTTTGCAAAGCGAAGCTGCTGATTACTACGATTCCAGGCCAGGGCGTAGCCTGTGCTCGTGCCGACGACCAGCGGAGTCCCGCTGTTAGGTTCGTCGACACTGCCCAGTTCCACTGCGTCCAACGACTCAGACAGCACATGCAGTTGTGCTTCTTCTCGTGTGCCCCGAGTCAATGCGAGCTCGTGACCGCGAAGGGCAATTCCCGGTAGCCAAGGTTCGGCCGCCAGTGGTTGCCAAACCGAACCCACGGGTTGCAACTGAGAGTCCAAGCGTTGTACGACACTCAATGTCTCACTACCATCAGCGACATGCCAGATGCCTATGAATGCTTCTTTGTAGGCGCTTAATTCGAATCCCATGTCTGGGGCGGTCTGTGCGGGCCACTGCCGCTCGGTCGAGACACTGCCGTCGAGCTCCAAGGTGAGTCCGAACAGATATTGGTTGTTCTCAGAATCGTCTCCCCGCAAAAGAAGGCCTAAGACTTGTCCGTTCCATGCGAGCTTGGGCGTTTGATCGAAACGGCTATTATCAAGCAACGGGCTCGTAACGACGGTCGCCTCCCGGATGACGTTCCCACGCTCATCGACCGTCGCTAGACTCAACCCCGTGTTGGATAATCCCCGTTCGAAAACGAACGCGTAGAGGCCGGGCTCCGGGAGGTACGAGACGGCAATTTGACCAATTGGCGTGCCCGAACTCGATAGGAGCGTTCGGCTCGTTCCCCCTAGGGACACGCCGGCGGCTATGGTCTGGCTGCAGGCGTGATCCACGGCCGCATCTGGTAGGGCAGTAGTGACGTCACTTGTGGTGTCCTGTTCAACAGCGCTGCCGTCGCGTAGGGCATCGGCGTCCGCATCGCTCGCGCCAATCGTCTGAGCTATCCCGGCGTCGTTTTTCGGGAAAGCCGCTCCAGAGTTTGTACTGGCAGACCCGGAGTCCGCCTTGTTCACGGCCCCATCCATTCGTGAACCTTCCGTGCCTTCGAGTGCAGTCACTGGTTCAGCCGGACGTGAATGCGTCCCGTCGCCGGGGATGCTGGCATCCCCCTTGGAGGCGTCGCCAGCGTCAGTCCCACGTTCCTTCCAGGGGCCAAAGGTCGGCCGCTCGCCGGCGCACCCGCCCGCTTGGAAGAGAAGTGGAATGAATAAGGAAGCCAGGGCCAAAAGTGCGGGCTTACGGAACGCGTGTCGAGCCACCATCCGGGAATGGTGCCAGAACCTCCCCCCACGACCCTAGGCAAAAGACGTTCGCGTTCGCGGAGGGCGGACCAGCGGTGGTGAAAAACGGGATTCGGCATTCTTGGAGCTGGGTTTCAAAACGGCCAACGACATCGTCGCCGTGTGTATGAACATCCTGGATGTTCTTTAGTTGGGATTAAACCCCCTTGCCACGGCATCCGTCGTCGCTACGCCATTACCATGGCTCGGGTAGTCGTGGTGACGGGGGCGGCGCGCGGAATAGGGCGCGGCTTAGCTCTCCGCTTCTTGCAGGAAGGTGACCTGGTGGTCGCTGTCGACCAAGATGCGGACGGACTAGCTTCTTTAGCAGTGGCCGCCGACGGTGAGACGTTGCAGACTTGTGTCTGCGACGTGGCTTCGCCGCAGCAGGTCGAGCACGCGTTTGAACGCATCGTCGCGTGGCGGGGGCGCATCGATGGTTTGGTCAACAACGCGGGCATTGCGCAAGCCGTTCAGGGGCCGCCGGAGGACCTCGACTACGAGGTTTGGCGGCGTGTGCTCGGCGTCAACCTAGAGGGGGCATTCTTGTGCAGTAAAGCCGCGTTTCATGCTCTGCGCGCAGCTGGTGGCGCCATCGTGAACATCGCTTCGACGCGCGCTTTGCAGTCCGAAGCTCACAGCGAAGCGTACGCGGCCTCCAAAGGCGGCCTGTTGGCGCTGTCTCATGCACTCGCCATCAGCTGGGGCCCCGACATACGGGTCAACGCGGTGAGCCCAGGGTGGATCGACACGAGTTCGTACGTGGCTGACGATTCAGAGACGCTGCGCCCTGAGGATCACGCGCAGCACCCCGTGGGGCGCGTGGGTAACGTAGAAGACGTCGCTGACATGGTGAGTTTCCTGCTGTCTCACCGAGCGACTTTCATTACCGGCCAGAACTTCGTCGTCGATGGCGGCATGACGCGCAAAATG
>CAZNZA010000327.1:0-2597 GCA_964577325.1 uncultured Polyangiaceae bacterium | reverse complement strand
TACACCGGTCAGAGCGTCGAGGAGGGGTTGGGTTATGGTTGGGCTACCGCTGCGCATCCCGAGGACCAAGCGATGGCGGCTGCCGCGTTCCGTGAGGCCAGTGAACGACGCACTAGTTACGAGATCGATTTCCGTCTGCGCCGCGCCGACGGCGCCTACCGCTGGGTCATCGACGCCGGCCGACCACGCCTTGGACCGAGCGGAGAGTTTCTCGGCTTCGTTGGCTCCGTCATCGACGTGCACGAACGCAAAGAGGCGGAAGCTCGCTTGCGCGAGAGCGAGGCCCGCATGCGCCTGGGCATTGCCATCGCAGGGCTGGGCACGTTCGAGATCGATCTCGTCACCGACGCGGTGACGGTTAACGAGACGGGTCGCGAGATCTATGGGTGGTCTGCGCAGGAGCAACTCACCTTTGCGCGGGTGCAATCACACTTCCATCCCGATGACAAGCCGGAGGTGATCAGGGGTGTCGAGGCCGCGCTGCGTCCGGATGGTCCCGGCGAATTTGATGTCGAGCAGCGTATCGTTCGCACCGACGGCGCGACGCGCTGGATACGAGTGCGCGGGCGGGCCTTGTTCGAGGGCTCGGGTGACGCTCGGAAAGCTGCGCGCTGCGTGGGCACCTACCTCGATGTGACGGAGCGTCGTGAGGCCGCCGAGCGTGAGGCGCTGCACCTCGAACTCGTGGAGAGGGTGATCCACGATCTTCCGGCCGCCGTAGCGATAATTCGAGGCAGTGACCTCCGATACCGGCTCGCCAACCCAGCCTACCTGGAGCTCGTGGAGGGTGCGCCTGTAGATGGCCCTACGTTGGTTGGCCGCACCGTAGAAGAGGTTTGGCCCGAGCTTCATCCGCACTTTCGTGCCAACTGCGAGCGCGTACTCGAGACGGGTGAACCCTACGAAGAGGGCGATGTGCGCCTAGAGTTTACAGATGGCGAGACCGGACAACCGCGCGTGCGCTACTTCAGCGGCTCACTGCACCGCGTAGTCTTGCCAGGTGAGGACGAGGTCGGCGTGCTCGCGACGGTGTGGGAGACGACCGAGCGTAAGGCCGCCGAACAGTCCTTGCGTGACAGCGAAGAGCGCTTCCGTCAACTTGCGAACTCGATGCCAACCCTGTCGTGGATGGCGCGCCCGGACGGTTGGATTTTTTGGTACAACGAGCGCTGGTACGAGTACACGGGCATGAAGCCGTCCGACGTCGAGGGTTGGGGATGGCAGCGCGTGCACGATCCAGATGTCTTGTCTTTGGTAAACGAGAGGTGGCGGGCGTCGATCGCGAGCGGGGAACGCTTCGAGATGACGTTTCCTCTGCGCGGCGCCGACGGCGAGTTTCGTCCGTTCCTCACGCGTGTCGCACCGCTCCACGACGCGTCCGGTCGCATCGCGTTGTGGTTTGGAACCAACACCGACGTCAGCCCCCAGGAGCGGATGCTCGCCGAGCGACAGGCGCTGCTCGCCTCGGAGCAGGCGGCGCGAGAGCGTGCCGAAGCGGAGAGCGGCTTGAAGGACGAGTTCCTGGCGACGCTGTCGCACGAACTGCGTACGCCACTCAACGCAATCCTCGGATGGAGCCAGATGATCGGTGGCAATCGGGTAGAAGGCGACCGAGTGCAACAGGGGATCCAGGTCATCGAGCGCAACGCGCGAGTGCAGGTGCAGCTCATCGAGGATCTGCTCGACATGAGCCGCATCATTTCCGGGAAAATCCGTCTCGATCCACAGCCCGTGAATCTGGAGGATGTGGTGGACGCAGCGCTCGAGACGGTCAGTCCAGCGGCGGCGGCCAAGGAACTGCGGCTCAGTAAAGTGACTCAGCCAAACTTGCCGCCGGTTTTGGGCGACCCCAGTCGCCTCCAGCAGGTGGTTTGGAACCTCCTCCACAACGCTGTGAAATTCACCCCGCGCGGGGGGCAGGTCGAGGTTCGACTTCAAGGTGTAGATGCGCTGCTCGAGATCTCCGTGCACGACACGGGTGAAGGCATTCGCCTCGAGTTCCTGCCGCACGTGTTCGACCGCTTTCGTCAGGCGGACGGTTCGACGACGCGACGCCACGGTGGGCTTGGCCTTGGGCTTTCGATCGTCAAGCAGCTGGTCGAGCTGCACGGCGGCAACGTGCGCGCGCGTAGCGAGGGAGAGGGTCGCGGGGCCGTGTTTTGCGTCTCACTTCCCCTGGCGCCCAGCCACGACGCGTTCGAGCCGATCGTGCCCAGGCGACATCCGGCATCGCCCGAACCCCTACCGGATGGACGCCAGGACCTGCCACCGATCACCGGGGTTCGCGTGCTGGTCGTGGACGACGACGCCGACGCACGCGACATGCTGCGGAGGCTGCTGGAGAGTTGTGGGGCGAGTGTCGAAGTTGCCTCGAGCGCGCAGGAGGCCGTCGAGCTACTTCGCCGAGCCCCGCCCCAGGTGCTAGTCAGCGACATCGGGATGCCCGACGTGGATGGCTACGAATTCATCCGCCACGTGCGGCAGCTCGACGCCAAAGAGGGCGGCCGCGTTCCCGCCATCGCGCTCACCGCTTTCGCGCGCAGCGACGACCGTCGCCGCGCGTTTGCGGCAGGTTACCAGCAACACATCGCCAAGCC
>CAZNZA010000326.1:0-2621 GCA_964577325.1 uncultured Polyangiaceae bacterium | reverse complement strand
CCAACGTCAGCTCAGGAAACAGGTCGCGGGCTATTCGTCGCTCTTTCTTGTCGTCTGTGAGCAGCGGAACATTTCGAACCCCTGCGAGCGCAATGCACGCCGCGTCGGCGTCGTCGATTCTTGCGGCAGCTTCGACGAACGTGCCCAGTTCCGTGTCTCCGACCAACTCGACGATTTCCAACAGCCCCGCTTCATTGAGCGCCTGGAGTGACGCCGGCACTCGCGCACGGTGACCGTCCTCATCTGGTGGCGACGACAAGTAGCGCGTCTGTCCATGCACCTGCGTAGGTGCGAGGAGAGACCAGTCCAACGCCTGCAGCAGCGCCACCTCATGCTGAGTAGCTAGCAGGTTGAGAGTCGTACAGGCGTCTGCTACTAGATGCTTAGGGTTCATTAGGCCAAAGCCCTGAGATCGCTTTCGGAGTAATCCACCGGCAGCTCGAGGTGGTCGTCGATGTTGAACGACGCCTTGCGTGCGTAGGTATCTCTAGCGTCTGTGATGTCCTGTTCAAGATACCGGGCGAACTCGAGCTCGCTGAGTAGTCCCTGATCGAACGCCGAGACGGCCAGCGCGACGTACCGTTCGGGCAGCCCGAGTTCCCTCCTACGTTCGACGTGCGGACTCTGCGTAGTGTGCTGGGACAGTTCTCTCGGGCGCAACTTGCTGTCGCGTATCTTCTCGTAGGTGCCCTTCGGCAACAGCTCCAGCTCTTCGAGCCGCCATGCCATGGCCTGAAACGACACACCGAAGGTCTGTGAGAGGCCATAGAGATCGACTGGCGTGAAACGTCCGGAACGACACCGCTCGGCAAAGCGCTTACGCACGCCAGTCGTTGGCATCAGGAATTCCTTCGTGAACGACTCTGGGAACACTTCGTGCGGTCCCCGAGGGTCTTGCGTGTCGAGAACGTCGCCCAACTCCCGGTCTCGTAGGAAGTGCCCGAACTCATGCACGAGCGACCATCGTTGTCGGACGGCAGGATGGCTGCGGTTGATGGCGACACAGCCACCAATGTCGTCGGTCCAAATCAGGAACGCTGCAAGCTTACTAGGCAGGTCGGCGAGATAGAAGATCCGCAAACCCGCCTCCGACTCCAGACTTTGATCGAGGCCATGCGCAGGGGCATCACCCATTCCCAGCAGCGCTCGCACCGCAACGGCGGCTTCTGCTCCCTCGGCAGCCGCGACCGAAGGCGAGAGAGGGCGTCCCTGAATGCGATAAGTATCCAGCGACTCGAGTGGTGCACGTCGGCGCTTCAGCCCAAGCATCTGCTCCAGCTCGACGTACCACGTTGCCAGCGTGCGCAGTCGTTCCACCGCGCCGGCGACCAAGGGATCACCCGCATCCCCACCGCGAAATCGTGGTGATATCTCAGCCCGAACGGCAGACTCTCGC
Source organism: uncultured Polyangiaceae bacterium (assembly GCA_964577325.1). GTDB lineage: Bacteria > Myxococcota_A > Polyangia > Polyangiales > Polyangiaceae > SZUA-265. The sequence continues at coordinate 1,225 of CAZNZA010000326.1, read as the reverse complement.
AAGAACTCGTTGACTTCGACACCAAGAATTCCCGAAAGGCGGACCAGCTCGGTGTTGCTTGGCCGGCGTTCACCTTTCTCCATCGCCACCAGTGTGGTGCGCGCTACGCCTAGCTCGCTGGCGACTTGCGCTTGCGTCCGCTTCAGTCGCTTGCGCGCATCGACAATCCTCTCACCGAGCTGCTGAGAAGAGATCATATTGGGTCCTCCGTGGTTGTGGACGAGCGTTAGAAACGGCGAGCATTGGACGGTTCTGTGCGAAGAACGCCTGAACCTCGCGCGCATACCTTTGAAACATGTCCGCTACGGCGGCTTCTACGTCGACGCCCGCGGGCGGGACAAATGGCGCGTCCCCAGCAAAGCGAACGTCAGGATCCAGGTCGACAAGTTCGCCGAAGGTCGGCCTGGTGAGCAACTCCGCTGCGAGCCCCTCGAACAAGTTCAGCTCGTAGGAGGCATGGCTCCTACTTGCTACGTCGCGATAGCAGGTGGGGTCTTCGCCCGGATAGGTCGCATGGACGGCGACTCGGCGAAAGAGGCAGGACGTGCACAGGCCACAATGCTCCATGGCGTCCTTCTTATGTCCATCGCCTTCGTCGCACGAACTAGAGAGTCGCACGAGCTCCCGCAGGCTGCCGCGTGCTGCACTGCAGAGCTCTCCCTTAGTGTGCAGAAAGAACGGGACACGGACGCGAGGCGCAGCACGAAGCACCATCGGCGAAAGCTCATTGAAGAGCTGCAGCGTCCTTGGGTGCATGGCCTTGGTCGCCTGCGCGCCAACCTGAGCTCTGCAAAAGGGTATGTTGATGCACCCTACGCCAGACTCGTAGACGTTGAACCGCTCGAACGGCTCTCCCGCAAGCCCACGTACGATGCTGGCGGCGGCAGCTCGTCCAAGCCTGTCGACTTTGGATACGTCATTGTCCACGCGTTGAGGGTACCCCTAGCGGTGACATTGTCAACGGATTCTGTTGTCTCAACTCAACACAGGAGACAATGTCACCGCTACTTGGCTCACGCTCCAGGTCCTCCCAGAGGGCTCCCATCTCAGACGCGCGGATGTTCCTTCAGAAAAGCACGGGACATCTGCCCATTTACGTCCCGATCGGACAGCAGTCCTACCCATTCGACCATTCCTCGCCAAAGCTTCGAGGGCTTGTCGACAGCCTCAACGGCAAATCGCCCATTCGCTCGCGTGCAGCTGTCTACGCCCACCCGACGCCGCA
>CAZNZA010000325.1:0-2649 GCA_964577325.1 uncultured Polyangiaceae bacterium | reverse complement strand
CCCACTTGCAACCATATCGGTTCGCGAGCAGCTACGTGCTCGCCTCCTTGCTGGCTTCTGGAACTGCACTCGCAGATCCGGCAGCGATAGCATTAGATCGCTACACCTCGGGGGAGTCTCCTCGAGACGACTTCGAGCTCAGCCGCGCGACAATCGCCGCGCACCAACATCTCGGCGCGCAAGTCGCGTTGGACTATGGCGCTCGTCCCCTCGTTTGGGAAACGAATGACGGTACGGAAGTCCCCATCATCGACAGCCAAACCACGGCGTTGTTCGCCCTGAACTACAGCGTATGGGAGCGGGCGACCTTCTTCGCCGCGATGCCTGCCGTTCTGCAGATGTCGGGAGCCACGGCTCACGAAACGTCGCAATTGGATACGCCAAACATCGACTCCAACGGGCCTGGAGATCTGTACTTCGGCGCGCGGGTGCTCGCGATTGGCAGCGAACACGATGTCGGCGCGCTCGCCGTGCAAGCGGCGCTTTCGGTGCCCACCGCTGGCTCTCTGGGGCGGCAGTATTACCGGGGTGACGAATCGGTGACCTTTCGTCCCAAACTCATCGGCGAGCTTCATCCCGGCGCCGAGTCACGCATCGTGCTCAATGTGGGAGCCGTGGTTCGTGAGGATTATGAGGGAACCCCGTACGACGTGACGGACGAGCTCACCTTCGCCTTGGGCTTTGGCATCCCGGTGTGGACGGGGCTGACGAATGCGGCGTCGAAGTTGGAGGCGGTAGCCTACGCGCGCGGCAACACGACGTTCGTCAACCCATTTGCTTCGGCGTACACGCCCGTCGAAGCCGTGCTTGGCGCTCGCTATTCAGACACCCACGCGCACGTGGGTCTCGCGGCGGGCACCGGTGTTTCACGCGGCATTGGCGCTCCAGACTTTCGCCTCGCGTTGACCGCGGGCTTCGTCGTCCCGGTGCTCGGATCATGGTCTTCCAATTCTTCTACAGAGGTAGCAAAACGATGAGCGGCTTCATGCAATCGGCGATATGCCGCACGGCGCTTTTCAAGCGCCAATTGATCGCGGCAATGGCCGCCATCGTCACTTTGTTCGGCACGACGCAGGCCTTTGCCCAATCCCTTGGATGCGCGGCGAACAGCATCACGCCATCCTTCGGCAGCAACTACGGCACGAGTTTGGATGGCACACAAACCTGGGATTACATCCAGGGCGACCCATTGATGATCGTGTCCGGCTCCACCGGCGGCATTCAACTATACGTCTGCCAGCCCAGCCCGATGGAGCTGCAATACCAGTACTTCGGTCAAGGTTCCTGGGGTACGGGCATCTGGCTCAACGGCACGGACACGACCAAACGCTACGCGACCCGCTACCTCACGGGAACGGCAACTACGGCCGTCAGCCAAGTCAAAGAGTCGAGTGGCGGCGTCACCACCATCACGACGGTGGTGAACCTGGGCAGCGATGCTCAACTGAAGCGCGTCATCACTTATACGGATGGCTCCTATGGTTACAAGATGCGCTGGGAGCTGACCAATACCAGCGGCGCCACCCAGAACGACCTGCGCTTCATTCACGGCGGCGATACCTACTTCGGAGGAGATGACGACGCGCGCAGCTGGTGGAACTCCGAGTTGAACATGGTTTATGTGAACAACTCGAGCTTTCTCACCTCGGGCACCATGGGTTTCCGCGGCATGCCCGCCACTCCCGCGAGCCACTACTTCAGCGGCAGTTTCAGTGCGGGCAGGACCCAAGCCAACGCCGGTCAGCTCAATGACTCAAACAACTCCAACTACGTCGACGCCGGATACTACCTGCAGTGGAACCGTGCATCGCTGGCCAATGGCGCCACCTGGATCATCGAAGCCTTCGAGAGCTGGACAGATCCGACCTATGTGAGCGTGCTCGCGCCGTCTTCCCAGGTGGTGACTGCCGACAGCACGGTGAATCTGTCGTTTGGTGTTCACAACCTGGACGCATCGTCTCACGATTTCGACTTGTCCGCCGTGTCGGACCAGGGTTGGACGACGACGATCGTCGGCACCACTCCGGTAACTGTTGCTGGCCTAGCCGAAACCGCTGTGCAGGTGCAGGTGGTAGTTCCGGCCGGAACGCCAGCAGATACTGTGGCCCGCGTAACCCTCACCGCTACCGACCCAGTGGCGACTTCGACCGGTTCATCGTCGACGGACCTTACGGTGTTCGAACCCAACTATACGCTGTCCACCGATGCTATGGTGTTCGGTAGCCAAGCCACCGGTTCGACCAGTGCCTTGTCGCTCACGTTCAACAACTCAGGCACGGCCGTCGCGGTGGGGACGGTAGGTGTACCCAACGCTCTGGATGCGCCTTTCTCGCTCAGCTCCGACACCTGCTCCGGTCAAACCGTGGCCAACGGCGGATCGTGCACGGTGCAGGTGCAGTTTGCCCCCAGCGCAGAAGGCGACTTCTCGGACACTTTCACCTTCCCGATCCTGTCACCCGTAACTGCGTCCTTCTCTGTCTCCGCGGTGGGTAGTGCCACAGCGCTTCCAACCTGCGATGACGCGATCCAAAACGGCGAAGAAACCGACGTCGATTGCGGCGGCCCCACGTGTGGCCCTTGTTCGGACGGATCCGATTGTGGTGTCGCGGGTGATTGCGGTAGCGGCGTATGCACTTCGAACGTCTGCCA
>CAZNZA010000324.1:0-2727 GCA_964577325.1 uncultured Polyangiaceae bacterium | reverse complement strand
TTTTAGCCCCGCATGACGTGCTAGCACAAGCACGGCGTGTGCCACCGAGCATCCCTGGACGCGGCCTCGTCCGGCCAAGGCCGTACGACTGGCGATGGTGTTGTTCGTCCGCGGCGCCCAGGCTGACATGCGACGCGTGTATACGAGTAGCAGCTGCCTTGCTCGCTTCATCACCCGGCAAGACTGTAGGGGCATGGCATCGAGATGACGGACCAGAGCTTGCACTGTCACGGGGTAACGCCGATGAACCACGGGCTGCGCGGGCGCCAGGCAGCGAACCCGCGGCGGGCACCTGGTGACGCAGGCCTCGGTTCTGAATCCATATTTCATGTCAAAAATTCCGGCGTGTACGTTACGGATTTACGGAACGAAATGGCCGCAGCAGGCGAAACTCGCAGTGCCTTTGGATTCGAGCAGCCCAGGTGAGGCATTGGCGAGGAATGTGAGGAGGGATGCCGGAACATCGGTGAATCCCCACGATCGGAATGCATCGCCGCAGGCATCTGCACGTATGGCAAAACTCTTACGTGCTCGCGTGGCGGACTGGACAGTATTGGCAGCGGCTCTGTCTCTGACTGGTATCTCGTGCTCTTCGGACCGTCCTAAGCTGCCCGACGGCAGCGAGAACTCGGGTCAGTCCGGTGTGGATCCGAACGGCACATCCACTTCCCCGGGCGTCAACACCGTGGCCCCGGCGGGTCCCACGTCCACGACACCGGTGCCGTCCACCACCGGTACCACGGGCGGACCCGGCGGGAGTCCGGTCGCTCCCGGAGGCACGGCGGGCGGGGGTACGGGCGCTACGATGCCGACCACTCCCGCGCCGGCAAATTCAGGAGCAACTGGACCAATGCCCAGCGTGCCGGTGGATACTACAGATATGGGAGGCTCCGGACCGGAGCCGGATAGCACCAGTCCTGAAGCGGGTACCGGTCCCAATGAGGGTACGGGAACAAGTGGTGACGGCACTGACGCAGGAACCGACACCTCGGGCACTGGCTCTGGGAACGGGGATTACAACCCAGACTTCGTGGAATTCGTCGGCGAAGACTGCGAACTACCCGAGCCGACGCTATTGGCGTCTCCCGACCATTCACTGCCCGATCCGTTCTTGATGCCGGATGGATCACGCATGGCGAATGCTTCTCAGTGGGCATGTCAGCGTGCATGGCTGAAGAAAAATATGGCGGCGTTCGTCCACGGGGAGAAGCCAGGTAGGCCCGACACAGTTACGGGTTCAGTGTCAGCGATGAGTATAGAAGTGGCCGTGGAGCACGGTGGCAAGAGCGCCGACTTCAGCGTATCCGTGCGTTTACCCGGTGGGGGCGGGCCTGTGCCGGCGATGTTTCAGGCTGATGGTTCTGGCGTCCCCACCAACTTCCTGCATGGTGAAGGCGTGGCGGCTATCAACTACAGCCACAGCGCCGCAGAGGGCGCGTTCAACGCCATCTATGGCGGTAGCGGCGTAGCCGACACCATCAAATGGGCCTGGGCCGTCAGTCGTGTGATCGATGTCTTGGTCGATCAACGTGACGCAGGAGGTAACGACATCATCGACCCCACGGGCCTTGGTACGACAGGTTGTTCGTACGCGGGTAAGTCCGCGTTCATCGTCGCTGCCTACGACGAGCGCATCGCTTTGGGTATTCCCATGGAATCGGGGACCGGTGGGTTAGGGTCCTACCGCGTGGTTGGCGATAAGGATCTCGGGCCCAATTCCGGCGAAGATCCGGAACAGGTGAACGAAGCCTGTGGCCAAGGTTGGCTCACATCGAGCGTTTGCTCCGGCAACGTCGACACGATCCCCGCCGACGCCCACTTCTTAGTGGCGATGTATGCGCCACGTGGGTTCACGACTTTAGAGAACAATCGGATCGGTCATCTGGGGCCCGTCGCCGGGTACGTGTCTACTGCCGCCGGCGCAGAGGTTTTCAAGGCGCTCGGGGTGGAGAGCCATATCGGATATCACGGTGGCAACGACGGAGATCCGCACAACCATTGCTCCTTCAACCAATCGCAACAGGAGACCACGCGAAAAGCGATTCACGGCTTCCTCACCAAGACTGAGGAGCCGGCGAACTTCATGGAGCCAAAGCTGCGGAATCAAAGCAATCAGCCCGTGGACTTCCAGCTCGGTAACTACATCGACTGGGAAACGCCCGTGCTTCAGTGAAGTGCGGTGCTCGCGAATTTACGGCCTACCAAACACCGGCCACTGTTCGGCGTCCCAAGCGACCTCGGAAATACGTAAGGTGGCGCGGCCCGCGGCGTTGGCGTCATACGAGTGGTAAACGGCGTAGTCGCGGCCGCGGGTCGTCAGCACGGTGCTGGCTCCCGCGCCGCGCCAGCGTTCGTTGCCTTCCAACAGCAATGTTCCGCCTCCCTCTAGCATCGGCAAGCCGTCTCGATCGATATACGGGCCGAGCAAGTCCGGTGAACGGCCCACGCGGATGTTGTTGGTGCTGCTTACACCTCGGCAACACGCGTCGAACGACACGAAGAGGTAGTGGTATGGCTCACGATGCAGGAGGAACGGCGCTTGGATAGCGGGAGTCTCTTGCGGGCGTCGCGCTAGACTATGCAGCTCACTGCCCTCGCGTTGACCCTGCTCGTTTAAGGGAATTAACTTGATGCCGCTGCCGAAGCTGCCGAATGCCAACCATCGCTGGCCTTCTGCGTCCGTCAGTTGGCTCGGATCGATGGCGTCCCAGTCGTCGTCGGCGCCGT
>CAZNZA010000323.1:0-2735 GCA_964577325.1 uncultured Polyangiaceae bacterium | reverse complement strand
GGGGATACTGCGCTTGGGGGGAAGAGGGCGCCTGAACGGGATGCGACTCCGCCTGCCTCGGCGGCATCGCCTGAGGTTGTACCGCCATCGGCGTCTGTCGTGGGACAGTCACGTCGGCATATGCGTTAGCCTGATGGCTAGACTCTGGTGCTTGGCCCCACGTTTCGGTCCAAGACGGGGTGACGCGTGTATGCCGATCCTGCTCGGTAGGGGGCGCTGGCACCTGTGAACGCGCGAGGTCGGGGGTGACGGCGCTTGGGTAGGTATCGTTCGGGTCGAGCGCGTGCAGGTAAACGGCAGGTTGAGTTATCCCTTGGCCCTGTGCACCCCGCAGATTCGGTGCCACGCCTGGAGCAACCGCACTCGGATAGGTGTCGTTGGCGTCACCCGCCGACGCGTCGTATTGAGGACCAGGGTTGCCTGAACTGCCGCTATGTAGATCCGCCGCCTGCCCTTCACCTCGATGCCGGCGTGGCGGGGGGCGCTTGCGCGTCACCGAGGAATTGGGCGCATATTCCGGCGAGCCCAGCCCTGCGGCTTCGGCTAGGGTCTGCCACCTGCCCATGCCTTCCGTCCAAACCCGCGTCGACTCGTCGATCAATCCCAGCCGATAACAGTCATCGAGCTTCTCGAGCGTCATCTCGCGGATGTCGTCCGGACCGAACACCACGTGATACATCTCGGCGGTCCCTTCAGACGGCGCTTGCTCCTCAATGGGTGCGTGCCCATTGGCAGAAGGAGCCCCTGGTGCGGCGCGATGGGGGGGAGCGGATGAGGCGTGCATAGAAATCTCCGACAGGTGGCTCGGCCGTTAGAGCGGCAGGACTCGCTCGCTAGCGTTGTCCGCTAGCGTCGATCGAGGCAGCCTCCAATATGAGCCCTACCCCGGCTCCCAAGGTACAAAAAAAGCACACACCGGCGAATGGACTGGACGGAATCCGCTCAGGCTCGCGAAAGTGTTGATCGAGTGTTCCACGAGCCCGCCGAGCGGGCGCCGCGGCTATCTTTTCCATGGACTTTTCCGCTTCACCGTCATCTCGCGCCACGCGTAGAACGGGCCGTCTACTGTCGGGCATCCTTTTGATCGCGGTCATCACGCTAGGGCTCGGCTTCTATCTCCCGTTGCGACAGAGCCATCAGTTGCTGACCGCACGCCTGGAGACTGCCCAGACCAGCAACGACCAGCTGACGACTTCATTGTCGCGCGCGGAAACCGCATTGAAACAAGTGACGGCAGAGCGCGACGCCTTAGCGGCTTTCAAAGATCAGGCTCAATCGGACACGCGACGCTACAGCGTCCTGCTCGAGCAAAACCCAGCGTTCAAGGCGGCCTCGAGCAAAGGCATCGATTGGCGCCCGCTCCCGGACGGGCTGAGTGCCGAATGGACGAAGGCAACTCTCGTGAACGACAAGCGTGGCTCGGAAGCACGGAGTTCGTTCACCCGAAGCGGCCTGAACTTGGCTTGTTCGAGCGTCTCGGAGGCCAAGCGATCAGGATTGTCTGTGGTCACCCTCCGCACGTTTGCCATACCTAGTGAACAAACTTCCAAGAAAGAGGAAGATCCCATGACGTCGGCTGCCAGCGTTGCCGCGGCCTTGGCGGACCAACTGGTGCGGTCGTGCCGCGTCTCAGCGTCGGACGTCGCCATCGCCACGTCTGCGGCATCTGCCGGCGCGCCGTTGTTGCAACTCGAGTTTCGGGAGCCAGCGCCGAGCGCCGCCGCTGGGCTTTGACACACACACACCCGTTCACTCCCAATCGCGGACGCTCAAAGATAAGTCGCGGCCTGGCGCAATGCCGCTGCTGCGTCGGGTCCCGTCGCCACCTTCTCGTGAGCGACGATCAACCTCTGCAAGTTCGGCAACGTCGCGAAGCGCTCGAAGTCCTTCCGCAAAGCCTGCTTGTCTTTGATGAACAACAGCTTGGCCAGACGCGAGACGCGCGGCCCGGGCGCAGACCCGAGCAACGTGGTGAACAGGTACCCGAGCCAATCCGACTTCTTGTCCATGTTGACCATAGCGTCGTTCAGAACCAGCGTCACGCCATCGGCAGACTCCACGATCATAGCCCCCTCAGTGTCTCCCACGCCTTGGAGCGGCTCGAAGCGAACAGACCCTTCTTCAGGAAACTCCTCACACAAGAGATCTACCGGCACCACCTCTTCGACCCGCTCACGCGCCCCTTTCGGCGCCAGAATGCGGGCCTCCGGGTAACGCCGTTTGAACGCCGGCGCATCCAGTCGATGCGCTCCGTTAGGCACCACGATGAACGCAGGACTCCCCAACTCGTCGAGCTCCTTCATGCCCGCTTCATCGAGCGCTATCGCGTTGTATATCAACAGCCGCTCCCCCGACAACCGCACTACCGTCATCGTCCGTTTGAGCGACATCCCCGGCAGCGAACCCCACACCCACCACAAATTGTCGGCCAACTGCGTCAAAGGACCGTGCGGCAACACCTTCCACTCGTCATGCGCTTTGGTAGCCATGCACCCGAGTATGACGCGCCCACGTACCGCCTCCAAGTCCCGAAATTGCTCTCCAAGCAACGCCCCCCGCGGACGCCCCCGCGAACGCCCCCGCGAACGCCCCCGCGTAGGGCCCCCGCGTTGCCGCGTGACACCCAACGACCGTAGCGGCTCTAACCCAACGTCAAACGCATGGGTTCGCTCGACGTCAGCAGTGGGTAGGGCCTCAGCAACTGCACGGCCCTTCACGGCTCCCTCCCCCCACGC
>CAZNZA010000322.1:0-2757 GCA_964577325.1 uncultured Polyangiaceae bacterium | reverse complement strand
GAGATTGCCGACGTGCGTGAGCAACTGCTGGCAGCGGGTGATTCGGCCGCGCGCATAGCTGTCGTGGAGCGGTTTCTCTCTCGTCGTCCCTATTCAAGCGACCCCCTGGTGAGACGTGCGCTCACACTGCTGGACGTTGAAGTGGGGAGAGCCGCCGTTGCCGACGTCGCCCACGCGTTGGGGGTAAGCGTACGGCAGCTCGAACGACGCTTCCTGGCGCGCGTGGGTGTCACGCCCAGACGCTACATCGCTCTGCGCCGCTTGGAGCGGGTCACCACATTGGCGCAGTCCGCACCGTCCTTGACGGCAGCCGCTCTCGAGGCTGGTTACTACGACCAATCCCACTTCATTCGCGACTTTCAACGCTTCGTAGGCGCCTCGCCGCGACGGTACTTCTCTACACTCGGCTAGGGGCCGCCGCGCGAGTCCGCTCTCCAGCTCGAGGCAGCGTCCGATCGCGAGATGTCGCAATCGTCCAATTCGTACCGTTTCCGGGCCGGCAGATTGCCGGTCATGACCCAACCCAATCGATCTGATCTTTTCACCAACGTCCACAAAGGGATCCGGCGCGCGTTGTTCAGCGCTTGCGTCGACCTCGGACGCTCCGATGGCGACCCTGAGCGTGAACACGCCGCTCGAGCGCGACTCGATGAAGCCCTCCACTTCGTGGCTCACCACGGCGACAACGAGGACCAGTTGTTGCTACCCCTGTTGCGGGAACGGGCGCCGGAAGCTTTCAGCCGCATGACGGCAGCCCACGCCGTTCTCGACCAAGCTCGGACAGCGCTTCTCGTACAGCCCACGATGTCGGCGCTCTACCTGGCCACCTGCGCCTTCACAGCTCAATATCTGGCGCATATGGACGAGGAGGAGCGCGTGCTCGAGCCGCTGATACGTGAGGCGCTCGCGAACGACGAGCTCTCGGAGTTCGGTCGTCGTTCGGTAGCCCGCACCGCGCCCTCCGATCAGCGCATGATGCTGCAGTGGATGCTGCCGGCGATGACCTCGAGTGACGTCGCCGCCTTCCTCGCGCGCTTGCCACCGGCGCTAGCCGCCGAAGTCGAACCCCTCTCGCGCACCGCCGTTTGATGAGGTATCCGTTTCCGTCGCTAGCGGCGAGCGCTACCGCGTTCGTCGCGTAACATGGCAAACAAGTCGGTAACCCCAGGATCGCAGCCCTGCTGCGTCAGTAGCGTGGTGACTTGACCGCGATGATGGGTTTGGTGGTTGAACACATGAGCCACCGCCCACCAAAGGGGGGACTCGACCCGCTGACCGCGGCGCATGTACACGAGCGGAGCAGCGAGCCGCTCGTGGGTCAAGCTGGAGATCCAAGCCGAGAGCTCGTGGTCGGTCAGGGCGCGTTCCTTCCGCAGCTCTTCGAAGTCTCTGTAAAGCTCCTGATCGAGGGAGCGGATCCCGCCGGGACCCATGTACCCGTCCGGGACCGTCACCCCCTTGAAGCGTCCGAGCCACACGCGGTCGGCGAGCAAAATGTGGTTGAGCGTGCCGTGAATCGATGTAAAGAATGCGCCCCGATCCCGTCGGCGGTCGTCGTCGCTCAACGTCGCGGCGACCGCGTAGAGCTTGTCGTTCATCCAGCGGTTGTAGCGGGCGAGCGAGCCGAGCCATTCGAAGCTGATCATGGCGGCAACCGTAAAGCGCTGTGGCGCCGCTGCCAACCCATTCCGCGGCTTCGGACGAGGTGCCTGTGGCCAACGGCCCCGCTACTGCCGACGGTGACGAGGGACTTCTACCGGGCGCCCAACCGGGTTTACCTACAGCGAAACGTCGGCGGCGGCCGATGAGTTTATGCTGAAGAACCCGTCCAACTCCCGTTCGCCCTTCACAGGGGCATGAAAGGAAGCAAAGCCATGAACTATATCGACGGATTCGTTGTTCCAGTCCCCGCGAGCAAGCAAGAGGAGTATCGAAAAATGGCCGCAGAGGCCGCAGTCATTTTCAAGGAGTTTGGCGCCACCCGCGTGGTCGAGTGCTGGGGAGACGACGTCCCCGACGGCAAGATGACGGACTTTAAGCGCGCAGTTAACGCCGAAGACGGCGAAAGCATCGTCTTCTCGTGGGTGGAGTGGCCGAGCAAGCAAGCGCGCGACGCGGGAATGCAGAAGGTCATGACCGATCCGCGGATGAAGAAGGCGGACATGCCGTTCGATGGCCAGCGCATGATCTACGGCGGGTTCAAGCCGATCGTTGAGGTGTAAAGCCTCACCGTTGTCGCCGACTAACCTGTTGGTGTAGTGGCTAGAGGATGACCGCGATCTCCACCCGTCCCGCGACAGCGTCCGATCTCGCCGAGCTCACGGCCCTGTTCGTCGACACCTTCAACGCGCCGCCGTGGAACGATGGCTGGACCAAGGACGCCGCTCTCGAGCGGCTGTCGACGATGGTTCATGTTCCCCACTTCCGGGGGGCCATCGCCCACGATGCCACGGGGGCGGTGGGGATGCTTCTGGGTCACGTCGAACGCTGGGTTGCGGCATACCACTTCAACCTGGTCGAGATGTGCGTCACCCCTGAACGACAACGGATTGGTATCGGTACCAAGCTGCTCGAATTCATGCGCGACAAGCTCGCCCAGGAGGGGATAGGCAAGGTTTATCTCATGACGGCACCTGGCACTGAAGCCGAAGCTTTCTATCAAAAGCACGGTTTCGAGCGGAGCAAGGGCCGAGTCGTACTCGTGTCCAGCGGTCCGTGGACGCGGAGCATGACATAGCCGCCGAAAACCACTAGACC
>CAZNZA010000321.1:0-2766 GCA_964577325.1 uncultured Polyangiaceae bacterium | reverse complement strand
GGTCGTCGTCACCTCGGACCACGGCGAGGAGTTTCAAGAGCACGGCGGCCAGCACCACAAATCAACCGTCTACAGTGAGTCGACCCGGGTACCGCTCTTGATCCACGTGCCGGGCATCGAGGGCCACCCCGTAGCCCACCCCACCTCCACCATGTACGTGCTTCCTTGGCTGATGTTGCAAGGCCCGCCGGAAATGCGGAACGCCGTGCGAATGGGTCTGAGCGAAGCCGTCGGACCCATGTTACGGGAAACCGATGGTGCGGTCGTCGCTGAGTTACTCAGTGACGACCGCATGTTGGCAACCCTCGTGTATCCGCGTCATAAGATTAACATCAACGTGCGTTCTGGGCTGGTCGAGATCTACGACGTGAAAGCGGATCCCCTGGAGCGCCATGATCTGGCATTGGCGGATAGCAAGCTGCTCGAGCGCTACCGAGATGAGGTCCAAGGCTACCTCCGCGTGCGAAACACCCGCAGGGACTACTCGGTACATCAAGAGATCCTCGCCCCAACCATTATCTCACCCTACCCGGAAGAAAATGAAAGCCAGTAGCCATCGATACGCGGACGGCTACGAACGAAAAAAACCGCTGCCCTTCGGCAGCGGTTCTTTCGACTCGACGTGACCCGGCAGTGGCTCAGTAGATCATGCGGTTGGGTCCGAGTAAGTGCGCGTGACAATCCACCTGGGGATTGATGCACTGCTCGACGAAGGACTCCACGACGTCCGGATCCCAGGCGGCAAACCAGTCAGCGTGCGCCGAGTAACCGGCGGGCATCGACGAGTCGTACATGTCCGAGACGAGTCTCCAGTCGCGGACACTGCCCGTCTGCTTGTACAGCACGTTGAGGGTGACCTCGGGGATTGCTACCGGGTGAGACGAGGGGCAGCTATTGCCCTGGGGGTACGCGAGGTGAGACTTGTGGTCTGCTGAATCGAGATTCACTCCGTCCCAACACTGAGGCAGAACCACGGTCATCACGACGTGATTGCCCACGCCACAATCTGGAATGGTAGCGGGATGTCCGATGTAGTTCTCGTGGCAGCCCCAGTACGCGTGTTGCTGTGCGGACGTGGACTTGGCGTCCCCGCCCACTACTCGCAGCCCCTCCGGAAACGGCCGAATCTGCGCGGCGGGGATCGAGTAACCGGACTTGTAGTACATCAGCAGCTGCTCGGGAACGATGGGTTTGCCGGCACCGTCGACTAGAGCCGGAACCCAATATGAAGAGCGGTTGACGGTTCCTCCGCGGCAAGTCGAGTCGCCGGAGCTCCTGAGAGATGCCGCCGTGCTGAATCCGTTGCTGGATGTATTGCCGAAGTAGGTGTGCAAGTGAGACGTGCCCGTCTCACCCGGCTTGACAATGGCGTCATCGAAATTCATGTGCGAAAAGTCGCACACCGTGCGGAACAGCCCGGTGCCGTCATAGGTGGGGGAAGGCAGTTCCGACGTGGACTGCACACGCTCCGTCGAAAATCCAGGACGGGGCGCGGGAATGGCGGAAGTGTCGATGTACGGTCCCATGCCGGACATGTCTCCCATATCGTGCGGCGGCATGGGCATGTCGTGCCCTGCGTGTCCGCTGTTGGCGTCGTAGTGGCAACGGTCACGACGGCGCGGGTTGGGGTCGCGACCAAAGGACGCTGCACTGCAGACGACGCCATCGGTGAAGGTCTTGGTTTCGTAGTTGCCGCCCGATCCGTAGCGGACGGTATAGGTTCCGGAGAACTCACAGGCTTGGCCCTCGCGAGCGCAGCTGGTCCACGCTTCTTCTTGGGCAAATCCAGGGATAGCCAGCAATGCGAGGGCTAGAGTTGTTTTAACGGTACGTGAAGTATGAATGGCACGAATCATCGAACCTCCAGGACGCCTGATGGCGTTGGGAGCATAGAAACACAGAGAGACATCGCGGCAGGGCTCATCACCCTACGACGCGCGCAACCTGTGCGGTTTCACTAGTGGCGTTTACGTTTAGCGAGCGTTAACCAATAAGCAACACTCACTGATGTTTTGCGGGGCGCAGTCTGCAGCCACGCCTGCCGATGTCAAGCCTCGAATCAAAATACTTATCGAAGCACCTTCGGTTAAGTCATCTAACGCGCGTCGAGCCGTTAGTTTAAGGGCACGTTTCGCAGATCCTTTGGTGTGCAATGATCTACTGTTCTTGAAACGCGGTGAGGAATCTGAAGACGGTGAGAAGCGAAAGCGTGTCACCGCATGGTCCCCGATTGGGAGAGACATGAGGGGACATGAAGAAGCGCAGCGACGTACGGCGAAGCATGTTGCCCACCGGTACCCTACACGGTCACGCAAGTGGGATAGCGTGCTAGACAACACCCGCTGGCATGGTCCTTCTGATACGGCGCCTTTCCGATGATACGGCGCCTTTCGGAATGCTCTCGCGTCGAAAGAGCAGGCTGCGTCGGCTGAAAGGTATCGACCTAAACGGCATCATCGTCGGCCGCTTAAGACTATTTGCTGCGTGAGTTTCTTCCGAAAAATGACGTAAGCGTTCTCGTGAATCGGTAGTGAGACGCTCGTGTGGGCGGACACTAGTGTCTCGAGTCGATGGCGCACGAGCTTTGTGCGCACGTCGATGAAAAAGCGTGCGCGCCGGGCCGGAGATAGCGCCACGCTACACACCACAACCATAATTTTTGAGTGCTCGAAGGCCCCACATAGCCGATCCGAGCCGTGCAAAACCCAGCGCTTCGTCATCTTGTCAATGCGCTGCGGCGATGCGCCGCGCACCTCGACACCGCGC
>CAZNZA010000320.1:0-2776 GCA_964577325.1 uncultured Polyangiaceae bacterium | reverse complement strand
TCGTAGCCGTGCGGTGGGCAATCGGGTCCGCACCCAGCCACGGACGACGCTAGCAAGAGGGCTGCTAGCGTCGTTGTGGCTTTGGCTGAGTTTGTCACCGGGTCCGTGTTCATCGGATGTTCGGTTAGCGCGCGACTCGAGGGGACGGGCATTCAGGATGTGCCGGATTGGCAGACAAGGAACGTTGGAAGCCATCATACCCGTCAGTGGGGTCGACCAACAGCCGGAAGTGCCCTAACCTAACTCGCCTAGCTCTTCGGTCGTGTTCGCACCCGCACGCGGACTAGCTTGTTCGACAGCCAGCAAGCCTGCGTCGTGCGTGCACCTCGTGAGCACGACGGATTCTGGGGCAGTGTCTGCCCCGGGCGACGCCCGAGTCCTCAGTGGTAGTCACCACGTGTTCATGGCGACTTCCCTAGGCGTTCAATCCGGATGGTGAACGTCTCCACGCACGTGTGACCGCAGTTTATCCATTCCACCCGGAGTCGTCCGTCGTCGATGATTTCATCGGTGGGCTTAATCTTCGGATGAGTTCCAAAAAGCATCTTGCGATCGCAGCTCGTATTGTTGTCCTGGTCCTCCCAGCAAGACATGCCTAGCTGCGGACCATACCCGAAACAGTAGGGCACCAGCTCTCCGCCAAACGGTGATTTGGTTGCGACAGTAGTGGGAGAGTCGCAGGTATCGCGATTCGACTCTTCCCAAGGTCCCGCTTAAAGCTCAAAGCTATCGCCTATCTCCAACGGAGAGCACTCCATGCCTTCAGGAAGCACCGCACTATCGGGAATATCAGAAGATAACACCGTGATTCGAAATCGCTCACCAGCCTCGTAGCCGTGCGGTGCACAGTCCGGCCCACAACCTAATCCGAACAGGCCTAAGAATAGGGCTGCTCGGGTTGTTTTCGCTCGGGAGGTCTTCATTGCATATCCGTCTACCGCGGGATGTGAGGGGCCAGGCAATCAGGGCGGGCCGGACTAGCGCATAGGGAACGTTCCCGGGCCATCATACCCATCGCTGGGATCGACCAGAACCCGAAAAGTGCGGGAACCGAACTGTCCCAGATCCTCGCCCGCGCCGCATCGGCCGCTCGCGCCGTCGACTTGGATTCGTATCAGACAGCGTACGGCATCATCGACTCTCGCCTGGGCGGTGCTAATCTGCCGGAATGTCAAGCCGAGGGCTCGAACGCCGAACAACGCCTGGATGCAACGGTGTTTGCAGCAACGGCGACGTTCTAGTCCAGAGGCTCCTCCGCAGAGTTCGGAAACGAGGTATTCAATGAGTACAGCGCAAAAAGCTAGCGGTGGTCTTTGTGTCCTGCTTGTGATTGGCTGTGCGCAGGGGGCGACCGACTCCTCGGGACGGCAAAGCGGGGCCGTCAGCGGCGAAAGCGTGGATGCAGGTACCGAGCCGGGCACGACGGGATCTGGTGAGGTCCAGAACAATCCCGGACCTTCGGAAGTCTCGCCATCGCTGACAAGCCCCGCGCTCGATCCGCCACCAGAGCCCCCTCCGCCGTGTACTACACCGACACCACCACCCGTTCTGCCGCCAGAGTGGGCTGACCACGAAGATGGGAGCTGCGGTTCCATTGTGTGGCCGAGCGGCAACAACCTCATGGGAACGTTTTGCTTTGCGGGCTCGGGGGGAGGACACGGCGACCCGCGTTGTGTTGGAGGCTTCATCTGTACCGAAGAGCTCGCCCCGCTAGGCGCCGAAGTTGACGGCGTCAAGCACTGCACCAAACCGTGCGTGGCGGACGAGGAATGCGGCACGGGCTCTCGTTGCTGTGCACCCAAGGGACTACCCGGCCACGAGTCAGCTGGACCCATTCGCTTTTGCTTCATCGAACAGTGTGCGCACGTGTGCGCTGATGAGTAAACGCTGCTCCGGGCTTCCCGACGCCGTCTGAAAGCTGCGCTGTCACAATAGTGCCGGAGCTCCGGTCGAGCATTGCTCAGTTGCAACTGGGCCCGCGCCCCCATGCCGGGGCCGGTGAGCGAACATCGCCAAACCGCGTTGCGACCCTGCGCCAGCTCCAGGTACGGGGTATCTGAACCATGACGACACCACAATAGCTGAAGCGTCCACTGCTGCCGGACATTGTGGGTCCCAGCTGTCGAGCAAACCATCTCCGTACCCCCTTATGTTTTGTGTGAACGTGGACGTGTTGCCGCTAGCGGTGGCCTGCCGTGAAGGGCGCGTCTAGTAAGGGTGATACCCACACGAGCGCTGCGAACGCGACGCTGTCCACTGTGCGGACAGGAATCGTTGGCAGGCGCGAGCCTTTTGCCGACACACTGGCCGCCCCAGCGCACGCTAGCGCGGGCCGCGATTCGCCACTTCGTGATTGCGGAAAACGCTGAAGGCGACTTTCATGTCGTGGGCTTGGATGACGACGAGCTAGTCACGAGCGGAGTGCTCGAACACTTCGGCATGACACCCGCCAGGCGACTCACCCTCCAGCTGCCCCGAGCCCTCGCTCGCCCAAACGTCTGTAACTGATTCATGCCGCGATCGTCGTCTAGAGCCGCCCACGTCGAACCTCAAACCTTTGCTCCCGGGGCGCGCGTGGAGATCCGCGGCGAAGAGTGGGTGGTGCGTCGGGCCGAGTTGACGTCGACGGGTGACACGGCCGTGCACGTGACGGGGTTGAGTGAACTGGTGCGGAACAAGTCGGCCATCTTTTTGAGCGATATCGATCGCGAGATGCGGGTGCTCAAGCCGGAAGAGACGGAGCTCGTGGTCGATCAGTCGGCGGGTTATCGGCGCA
>CAZNZA010000319.1:0-2786 GCA_964577325.1 uncultured Polyangiaceae bacterium | reverse complement strand
TGCCTTGCTGTCCCAGGCGTAGTTGAGCAGGATATGAAGATGGTCGAGGGTGTCTTGGTGCATGAGGTGAGCCTCGTCGACGAGCAGTACCGGGAAGGCGCGCTCGCGAGCGAGCTCTTCGATGTGTTTGCTGACCGAATGGAAAACGTCGCCGGCTGTAGCGCCGTAAGGAATATTGAGGGCGTGGCAGACGTGACGGTAGAAGTCGCGGCGACCGAGTGTAACGTTGTGACAGTAAGTCAGGCGGACAGCTTGATCCGAGCCAAGTGCGTGGCGTAACGCGCGCAGCACGCAGGTCTTACCCACGCCAGGCTCGCCAGTGACAATGGCGTGTTTGCGCTCTCTCACGCAGGTGACGAGGTCGTCGACGAGTTCGCGCTTGCTCTCGGGCAGCCAGAGCTTGGCGTCTTCAATTTCTTTGGAAAAGGGCTCTCGTTTGAGCCCGAAGTGATCGAGATAGGCGCTCATCAAAACACCTCGTCGTCAGTTGTGGGCCGTCTACCTAGTGCTTTGTCGAGCAGCGCCTTGGGCGGATCGAAAGGAACGGGGTGGCGTGCTGGGTGGGCAGCATCAAGGCACGACTTCGAGCGCTGCTTCTGTCCGTTGGCTTTAGGGTTGACCGGATGCAGCGTGTGCACGCGACCCTCATGCTCAATCCACGGTGGCGCGGTAGGCTCAATCAAGCAGCGCGAAACGCTAACAAGCTTGCCGGCAAGGAAGTGCAGGTCCGTCTCCCAATCGGTGCCATCCATTGGCAACGTACTGTCGCGGCGTACGCGCCGCCGCGCGTGGACAGTGAGCGCCTTGCGCAACATGCTTTCGTCGAAAGCGTCCACGGGCCGCGGCGTCGTTTCGTAGACAGCGGCTGGCGACTTGCCGAGCAACCCGCCATGAGGGGCACAATGGTAGTGCTGATCGATAAAGGCCCACAGCCTCACGTTGAGGTCGTGGAGCGAGCCGAGGGAGCCGACGAAGTCGAGGCAACCTTCCCGAAGCGTGCGCCAGAAGCGCTCCATCTTACCACGCGCGGGTGCGTCATAGGGCTTGGCGTGGATGAGCGCGGTTCCCATCCTCGCACAGGCCAAACTCAGTGTCTGGCCGCGATAAGTGGAGCCGTTGTCAAGATACAGGGCGTCGGGTGGACCATGTTTGCGCAGCGCCTGCACCATCAGACCAAGCATGTCGATCTCCCGCTCGGTGTGATGGGCGACGAGCCCCAAAATGTAGCGACTCGCATCGTCGAGAATGCCATGAATGCGCACCGGTCTGCTTTGGCCGTCGATGGTGAGTGCTGGGCCGTAGCAGACGTCAGCGTGCCAAAGCGCACCAGGGCGGTCCGCCTGCCAGCGCAGTCGGACCTTTCCGCGCGAGCCATTGCCGTGTCGTAGAGATACTCGGTCGAGTCCCTGCTCCTGATAGAAGCGACGCACGCTGCTCGCTGAGATGGCATCCTTCGCGAGTCGACCTTCAGCGACAAGCGTCCGCAGGATCACTGGCACGGACGCCGAGGGATGTTCCTCTCGGATTGCGGTCAGCAACTGCCGCTGCTGCTGTGTTAGCTCCCGACACCGTCCGCGATCCGAGCGCGGCGACGGCCGCAGTGCCTCGAGTCCACCTGACTTATAGGCGTAGTACCATCGCTCCAGTGTTGCCACGGAATACGCTTTGGTCGCGTTCGCCCGTGGGGGACGGAACCGTCGTTGACTGAGCTCGGCGAGAGCCTGAGATAACTCGCCACGGTCAAGCTCGCGGCGCGTGAGTGAGCCGATGATCTCGCTGCGAAATAACGCTACCGCCTCGGCATGATCTTTGGGAACCAGGTCTGACATTGAATACCTCCATTGTGCTGCGTGATGCAGCGCACGGTCGGTGATGCCGTTTGACCACCCCGCAACGTAACGACACAACACGGTGGGTAGGGCGGAAGGCTCACGCCATCAGCCGTCTCCTTCACGCAGCCAGCGCAGCGCCCTCGAACGCTCGCCCGCCAAGGGAGCCAGTATCCAACGCTAGGCCACTGAGCGTGGCCGCTGCGCGCCCCGCTCGCTCCCGCAGCGTAAAGCTGCTTGGGGAGGGCCTCACACGAGTGAACAACCTGCCGTGCTGAATGGCCGCGACCCAAGTAGATAGCGTCGTCCAACGCTCGGGCGCGAAACTCAATTTCCAGGCGCAGACTTGGTGCCGCGTCTGGCCAAGCGACATCCCACCCAGGCCGTACAGGAAGAGCGCCAATCCTATTGCCGATGCCGAGTAATGGCGTCTTGCAGTCAGCCCCCGCGGCAGCACCGTGGTCACACCGCGACAGAGCTTGCATCGGTATCGCCTAACCCAGAGCGTTCGGAGCTCCGGCGTCCGTCCCACTGCTGCCGGGCCTCGGACCTGTCGCTCCCGCACCCCATGTCCCACTAACACCAGGGAAGCTCCAAGTGGGCGACTTGCCGCCCCGCATTGGCTGCAGCAACCAGGCCGTACCGCGTCGACCGTGGGAACTTCTTCCGCCCATTTCTTGACGTCGACCGTCGAATAGACGATCCCTGCACCGCTCTGTCGACCCATAGCGATCGAGCACAACGAGAGGCAGTGAGCTCAAAATCAGAGCCTCTCGTTACCTATTTTGTGGCCGGCTCCGCGCCGATGCTCGCTCCCGAAGGTGCTCACTACCTCAACCAGACTGCAACGGACCAATCCCCGTCCTAGCCGGGAAGTCCCCTTCGCACTAGGCCCTTCCCATCAAACTGCTCGCGCTCTGACCCGGTCCAACACTTCATTGGAACTGCGGGCTAACA
>CAZNZA010000318.1:0-2833 GCA_964577325.1 uncultured Polyangiaceae bacterium | reverse complement strand
CCGCGCCACTCCACGCTGAGTAGCAACCGCCTGCGGCCGTGCACGCGGTGAAATTAAAGAGAGCTCCCGGTGCAGAACGGGCCATGACGCACTTTTGGGCGCCTGGTCGTGAGCGGTGCACTCGGCTAGGTTACACGTAGTTATGAACCTCAAGTTGCTGATTGACGGCATCGTGCGGCAAACGACGGTGCTCATCGCGCAGTTGTCGACGGCATCGGGAGCGCGTTCTCCTCTGTCTCACGTCACCGACGAAGTGTTCGTTAGCTTGGCGCGCGAAATCGAAGCCCAAGGGGTGCGCAAGCAAGTGGTCGCCGACATGTTCGGCATGGCCATGCGCTCATACCAGAAGAAGATGGCGCGACTTACGGAAAGCGCCTCGCAGCGCGAACGCAGCCTGTGGGAAGCGGTTTTCGACTTCGTCGCCGAGCATAGTCCGACGCGGGCGCGGATATTGGAGCGCTTCGCCTACGACGGAGAGCGTGAAGTCGTTGCCGTACTCAACGACCTGGTACGCAGCGGCATCGTCTTTTCTACGGGCAGCGGTGACAAGACGGTCTTCGGTGCTACCAGCAGCGAGGTGCGCCGCAGCGTGCAACACGAGCACGATCAGGAGTCGCTACAGAACTGGATCTGGCTGATGGTGTTTCGCGGCGAAGCCCGTCACGAAGGAGAGGTGTGCGACGCGCTGCGCATGGATGCTGAGCTCGTTCACGCCGCCATCGAAGAACTCGTCAACAGTGGCCGCTTGCGCCGAAACCACGGCACCTTGCACGCCTCCAACGTGGTTGTGCCGCTGGGTACCGAACAGGGCTGGGAGACGGCCGTGCTCGATCACTTCCGCACGGTGGCGGTCGCCATCGCTCAAAAGGTGCGCGGCGGCTTCACTCCGTCGAAGCTCGACGACCGGACCGGCGGCTCGACGTTCACTTTCACCATTGACGAGAACAGTCCGCACGGTCAGGTCGTGCTGGGATTGCTGGCTGAAACGCGCACTAGAGTGCAGGCGCTTTGGGATGAAGTCGCCGCTCACAATCAGCAACATCCGCCTGACCCGCAAACCTCCTTACGCATCACGTTTTACCTGGGACAGTTGACCCAACCCAGTCCGGACACCGAGGTCGACGCGTCGCCTAGTCGTATACAGAGGGAAGCATGAGTATCCTTAGCACAAGACCTACACACACCTTTACATTCGGCCACCCCGGTCGCACGAGGCCGGTGTCTCCACTTCTTTGCATTGACTCTCTTTCGAGACGCGCCTTAGTTCCGGTACTGGGGTACCTTGCGTTTGGCTTCGCGCTCAGTGCTACGGCCTGTGGCAGTCGCAGCGTTCAGGGCACCGACAGTAACACCCATTGGCTGAGCGCGTGTAACGAGGCCAGGGATTGCGGGAGTGACTTCGCCTGCGTGTGCGGCAGTTGCACCAAAACTTGCGATTCTGACATCGCGTGCAGTGCCCTCGATGCCAGGGACGGGATGTGCGTCGAAAGCGTCTGTGGAGGATCAGCCACCGCTGGCAGTTGCAGTCTCGCTTGCAACGACGATGACGATTGCCCGGCAACCCTGAGCTGCTCGGCCGGCAGCTGTCTGCTGCGTTTGGCATGCGAACCAGGGACCTCCTGTTCCCTCGACGCTTGCGAAGGCGGCGACTGTGAGACGTCCTTTCCCGAAGCGGGACCAGGTGAACCCTCCCCAGAGGCATCGGCGACCAGCAACGTCACCGATCCCTCCGAACCCGCGCCGAGTTCGACGACGAGCACCGAAGCGTCGACGACTCAAACGACGACGGCGACGGACACTACCCAAATGCCGACGGACACCAGCACCGCCGGCGACGAGCTATGTCCTGCGATGGACGCTCTAAGCTCCGCAGACGCCTGCTGGAGCTACGACGGTGCGGCATGGAATGGCTCGAGCTGCCAAGTCATCAGTTGCGGCTGCGTGGGCAGCGACTGTGATAAGCTATACGAGACGGTTGAACAATGTGAAAACGCGCGAGCCGCTTGCGTCGGCACCGTACCCATGTGCGAGGACATCGGTTTTGCTCTCGAGGATCTGGGTTCGACATATCAACCGGAGTACCCCCGCTACCATTTTAGCGCAGTGGCTGACGACACGGGCTTGGAAGCGGACGGCGGCATTAACCAATCGGACGCAGGTATTCCCATTTCCTTCGACGACTGGACGCCCGCAACGTGGGGCGGCTGGCTGTCGCTGCCCACCATTCCCGGGGATTGCCCGGGGATCCGAGGCAACGATGACGCTCAGTGTCCGTTTGCTTCCCGACTGCACCTGATCGCTGGCGAAGGAGACGTGTACATCGACGTGGTTTATCTTTGGGAGGGGTTCGAGCAATACTACGTGCCGACCGAGGTGGAGTTCCGCATCGATTCCGGTCGAGAGCTCGAGGTGCGTGAAGCAAGTACGCTCCAGCCCGTGCTCTTCGTGGGACAAAATAGCTCCGGCCAGGTCGAGAGCTGGCAGTTTCCGCCCTTGCACGTGCGCGTGGGCTCCCCCGCATGCAAAGCCCAAGACGAGTTGTGCAATTGGCTTTTCGCCGCGTCCGAGTTGTTGGTCGGCATCGGCGTCTTCAACGGGTCTTCAACGGAACCCTTCCAATTGGGCATGACGCCAGAAACAGCAGTCGGTCTATACGAGAGCCGAAACATGGAGGTCAGCTTCAGCGAAACCGAGACGGCGACCTACGAGGTGGGACAGTCCGTGTCGTTCTCCGGGAACTTCCCAGCCCTTGGTGACGAATCCTGCGGGGCAGAGCTCCCTCGCCACGACGGCTTCTTCATTCACCGCCTGAAGTGACTGCCGAGC
Organism: uncultured Polyangiaceae bacterium; assembly: GCA_964577325.1. GTDB lineage: Bacteria > Myxococcota_A > Polyangia > Polyangiales > Polyangiaceae > SZUA-265. Next base: position 7 of record CAZNZA010000318.1, on the reverse strand, counting down.
CTTGGGT
>CAZNZA010000317.1:0-2875 GCA_964577325.1 uncultured Polyangiaceae bacterium | reverse complement strand
CCGACGATTGGCCGTTTTCGAGCTACCCGATGTATTCGTGGAAGCAGGGCCCGGTCATAAGCAAAAAGATCGTACTTGGCGTGAGTCGGGAGGGCGAGTTCGAGCTGACGCGTCAGCACACCACGCCCTTGGTGGGTTCGCGGCTTCGACACGTAGTGGGTGCCCTTCGGCAGAAGCGCGGCCGTGAAGCCCTAGAGGTCTTTGCGCAGCGTTACAATGATCGAAATGCCGCACGGGGGCGGCCATGGCCAGAGCTGCACGGCATTCGCCAGTACCAGTTGGTGTGGCGCATTCAGCCGGAGTTGAAGGGCATGGACAAGCCGAGTAAGCGCCTGCTCAGCTCCGTGCTTACCCTCAGTCCGGAGCGCAAGCAGGCGTTGCTGGCTGAAGGCCGGGGCAAAGCCGAACCGCGGACTCCTAGACCGGCTTCACAGGGTGACATCGTGCTTGGCGCGCAGCAGGCAAAGCCCACCGGCAAGGTGACCTTGAAAAGCGATCGCTATGCCGCCCAGGGTGAGGCCTTGGTATTTCCGCGCGGGCCCGGCGGCAAAAAGCCTCCGGCAGCTCCCGAGCATGCGGCTCACTTCACTTTCGAGGCGGAACCGGGGAAGTATTGGGTATGGTTGCGCGGCAAGAGCGCCAAGGGCACGCGCGCCGACTCAGTGTGGATGGCGATCGATAAACAGGTGGGATCGCGCAGCACGTCGTTCAAGCACGGGGCCGGTAACTTCCGTGATGGATATCCCGCCAACGCCTATGCTTGGTCAAGTTCATCCCCGGCGGACCCGCCCGTTGCCGTCAAGCTGCGAGGCCGCAAGCACGTGCTCGTGGTCAGCTCTCGTGAAGGACCCGTCACCATCGACCAAATCATCCTCAGCAAGCAGTGGCGCGAACACCCGCTCGACGACGGACCTGTAAAGCAACCATGAATTCGACGACTCAGGACAGCGCCGCGCGCGCTACGAGAGCTCCGCTGCACCAGCGGGTGATGACGAACGCCTTCGAGCTATTCTTTGGTAAGGTCTCACCCATTGACCTAAGCGTATGCCGGTTGGTGCTGTTTGGCTTTCTATTTTGGCGTTACCACACCCAGGACTACGCGTGGGAAGTGTACAGACGAACGCTTTATAATCCAATCGGCATGTATCAATGGATCCCGCTGTTTCCGGCGGAAGTGATCGAGATCATGCTGCTCGTGGCCAAGGTCTGTATGGTGTTCGCCTTGGTCGGGCTTTTCTACACGCCCGCCGCGATAGGGGTCGCGCTGACCGTGCCCTACTTGATTGGGATCGGTAACAACTTCGGCAAGGTCAATCACAGTGAGAATCTGCTCGCCATCACCCTCGTCGTCTTCGCCTTTGCCCGGGCCGCCGATAGTCTTTCCATCGACGCCTGGTTGCGGCGGCGCAAGCAGCGCCCGATTCCCAGTCCCAGCGGCGAGTACAAGTGGCCGATTCGAACCGTGTGGCTGATCATCGCGGGCATGTACTTCTCAGCCGGCATCTCAAAACTGTTGCATTCCGGTTGGGAATGGGCGTTCAGCGATAGCTTCCGCTTGTTACTTTTGCGGCATCACTTCACCCACTCGCCTCCGACCCAGATCGGAGTCTGGCTCGCCAACTACCCAGTAGCCTGTCAGTGGTTGGCGTTCGTCTCGTTGATGCTCGAGTTGCTCTGCCCGTTGCTCTTGTTGGGGGGGCGCTACACGCTGATCTTCGGTGGTTCCCTGATGGCCATGCAGTTTGGGATCTACGTTCTGATGGGAGTCATGTTCAAACAGATGATCCCAGTGTTCTTGATTTTGGTTCCCTGGGAGTACTTGTGGCAGGCCGTATCAGGACCCGTTCGACGCATGGCGACGCTTCTGCGTCGCCTCGTGCCCGTGGATTGATGCATCACCCTTGGCGCAACAGCGCGGTCAGCTTCGAGACCTCACCAGCATCGAGTTCGAACGAGAAAATGGCGAGGTCCTCGCGCATGTGTCGTTCGCTACTGGTACCCGTGAGGGGAGTGATGTGGAGTTGGGTCAAGCATCGGAAAAACGCTTGTGCGCTCGTTACGCCGTACCGAGTAGCGATCGCTTGCACGACGTTGCTGGAAAGCAGGTGAGGGTTGGCTGTCAGCGTCCAGAAGCTTTGGTACTGAACGCCGTGGGCCTGGCAGAACCGGCGAAGTTCCTCGTCGTAGCTCGTCTCTCGGTAGAAGCGGTTCTGTAGGACGACGGGTTTAACGGCAGCCGTCGCCCAGAGGCGCTCGAAGCTCGGCTGGTCGTAGCAATTGCTCAGTCCCAATTGGGCGACGTAACCTCGCTGCACCAGTCGTTCCATGGCGCGCCAGGCGGTGAGCGTGTCGTCGAAGGCTTTGTATGGTGAATGCAGCACCAGGCAATCCAAACGGTCGACGCGCAAATTGCGGAGAGATGCGGCACATGACTGCTCTACCTGTACGTCTATCGGCGCTGATGCGTCATAGGGCACGCGTTTGGGATCCTGGCCTGCAAGTGAGGTGAACTTGGTTTGGATGTAGACGCGGCTGCGCTCCACGCCGCGAGCAAACGCCGCCTGCATGCCGGTGCCCACGGCTGGCTCATCGTAGTGCTTGGGCTGGCACGCAGTATCTATCCCCTCGAATCCCAGCACCAGCGCTTGCTCGACCAAGGAGGCGGTGCGCTCTTTCTTCCAAGCCGTTCCATAGATTAGCGGTGGCGGTGGAGGGGATGAAGGGTCAGGAAACTCGGGCATGCTCAAACTATACACGGTGCTTGCGCTTTTTCAGCCTCTTGCGTAAGCCTGTCGTATGAACAGTCCGCTAGCCACGAGCGAGCCCTGGACGTTGGTTGCCGCTGCCTACGACGAGGTGATAAGGCCAGCTTTCA
>CAZNZA010000316.1:0-2877 GCA_964577325.1 uncultured Polyangiaceae bacterium | reverse complement strand
GCCCGCGCACCTTGCCGGGTGTCTCGCCGCAAGATCGAGAGCGAGGACCGCACCCATGGATTGCCCGCCCAGGATGACGGGACTTTCAGCGCCAAGTTCGAACAACTGCTGTTCAGCCGCCGCATACCAGTCTGCATAGCGGGTTACGGCTAACGCCTCCACCGATGAACCGTGGCCGGGAAGGAGCGGCGCACGGCTGTGCAACCCGAGCTCGGCCCCCACTGCGGTGAGCAGCTGCACCTCGTCAGGCACACAGCCAAACCCGTGAAAAGCCAGAAGTGCCGGGTTGCGTCCTGGAAGATCAATGGCGTCGATGACCCCCGCGCCACGCAATCCTCCCGCGTAGCGGTTCCACCCGCGGCGGCGGGCAACGGCGGCGGAGGTCTGCGAGCTCATACTTCTCCGCGCCTTATTCCGTAGGCACGCACCTTCTTGTGCAGGTTCGTACGCTCTACTCCGAGCTCCGCGGCGGCCTTGGATATGTTCCAGCCCGTCTCCGCCAAAACCTGAACGATGTAAGCCCGCTCCATGCTCTCCCTGTATTCGCGCAGGGTCGGACGGTGTCCGGGCGCGATGGGCACGAAGGGTTTGGCCACTTCCGGTTCTTCATCGAATGGGCTTTCGTGCGGATCTTCGGGCAAGTCGGCGATAGTGATCACATCGCTCGAAAGGATCGCCGCTCGCTCGACCACGTTCTTGAGTTCTCGCACGTTACCTGGCCAGCTGCGCCGCGATAACGCCTCTAGCACAGCCGGGTCTACTTTCTTGGTGCGCAGCCCATTTTCGCGACAGAAGGATTCGACGAAGGAACGTGCCAGCGCCGGCACGTCTTCCCTGCGCTGGCTCAGCGAAGGAACACGGATGGGGAAGACCTCGAGGCGAAAGTACAGGTCGTCGCGAAAGCGCCCGGACGAGACCTCTAGAGCTAGGTCTTTGTTGGTCGCCGCCAGCACTCGCACGTCGACTTGCATGACGTGCTCTGAGCCAACGCGGGTGATCTCCCCGTTTTGGAGTGCACGCAGCACCTTTGCCTGGGCCGCCAAATCCATGTCTGCGATCTCGTCCAAGAACAAGGTGCCGCCATGGGCTTGCTCGAAGTAACCATGTTTACGTTGTGCGGCTCCGGTAAACGACCCGCGCTCGTGTCCAAAGAGCTCGCTCTCGATGAGTTCGCGGGGAATGGCGGCGCAATTGACCTTGATGAAGGGCGCGTCTCTGCGTGGACTCAAGCGATGGATGGCGCGGCTCACTAGCTCCTTACCCGTGCCGCTGGGACCGGTTATCAGCACGGTCGCTCGCGTCGGTGCCACCTTATCGATGTCGCTGTAAAGCTTCTGCATCGACTCGCTGGTCCCAGTCATCTGATAGCGGCGCTCGAGTTCGGCTCGCATCTGATCGACGGTGCGACCCAGACGGGCTGAACGTATGCAGTTCTCCACGCTGACCAAGACGCGCTCACGGTTGAGCGGCTTTTCGAAGAAGTCCGTTGCCCCCAAGCGTATGGCACTGACCGCGTCTTGGACCGTAGCATGGCCACTGATCACGATGACGGGGAGCTCGTTGATCCGGTGTTCTTCGCGAAGCTGCTTCAACGCATCCAGACCGCTCAACCCGGGAAGCTTGATGTCCAAGATCACCAGGTCTACTGGTTGACCTGGATTGTTCAGCAGGTGCAGCGCTTCTTCCGCGGTAGCAGCCGTTATGACTTGGTAGCCGACGCCCTGCAGGATCAGTCCCAAGGTCTTTCGGATGTTGGGCTCATCATCGACGACCAGGACCACCGGTGAGGCTCGGCCGAGCTGTTCGGCATCCGGCGATGAGGGGGAGTCCATCGTGACGAAAGCTGAGATAGCCGCGGCGCCTACAAGGCTCTGGCCGGTGCAGGCGATGCCGGTGCAGGCGATGCCTCGACGATAGCTAGGAAGCGTCGAGCCGGGACAGTGAAAGGGCTGTCGGGGAAGCGTTCGATGACGTGGCGAAACAGAGCCTCGGCCTTCGCGCCTTGTTTCTGTTTGAGGTAAACCTCCCCCAGCAACACCACCGCCTCGGCTTCCAATCCAGTCGCTTCGTACGTGCGTAGCGCGTACTGGACGCGGTTCTTCGCAGCCTCGAATTCGTCGCGGGCCAAGTAGAATCTCGCCACGTACAGCTCGTGGCGCACGAGCAGCCCAGAAACCGCCTCCAACATGTAGCGCAGGTCAGCGTTGCGGTTATAGCGAGGGTAGTCTACGCGGAAGCTGCGGATGTTCGTGTGAGCTTCGTGAATCGTCGCCAAATCCCGCTCCTCCAGCGGCGGCTGGAAGATGGTGTTGGACACGCTTTCGAACTGCGACTCGATGACGCGAAAGCGTGCATATTCGACGGCGCTATCCGTGGGATGTTCGCTGACGTAGGTTTGATACAAGGAGACGGCTTCGGGGTATCGACCCTGCTCGAACAGGATGTCTGCCAGACGCATTTGCGCCTTGAGCGCCCACGGCGTATTGGGATAGCTCCGACGCAGCTCCGTAAACTTTTGCGTCGCAAACTCCCAGCTGGAGTCCTGGTATTCACGCATGGCGTCCTCATACGCGCGACGTGCTTGCTCGTTGTATTCGGCAGCGGTACGAGGGCGCTGCTGCTCCGAGGCACAGCCCACGGCGACTGTCGACACGGCGACTGTCGACACGGCGACTGTCGACACCGTGGCGGTGGATGCGCTGGACAGTACTGCTGAGGTGGACAGCGCTGCTGAGGTGGACAGCGCTGCTGAGGTGGACAGCGCTGCCCCGCTGAACAGCACACGCGCGGTCGAGGACAAGTCCTTGAAGCCGAAGCGACTGCAGCGGACAGCTGGGCGACTGGAAGAATCGCCGCGACTGGAAGCATCGCCGCAAC
>CAZNZA010000315.1:0-2891 GCA_964577325.1 uncultured Polyangiaceae bacterium | reverse complement strand
CGACGCAACCGGTACCGTGAAACAGTGCGTTGCAGCTGTATGAGACATCCCGCCGGGCACTTCACTGTTTACTCGAACCACTTCCACTTGAGCATTGGCCCCAAATGTGCGCTCGCAGGTCCAGTCTGGCGGTGAGTCTTCAATTGCGGCGTCCCAAGCCCGCCATGCTTTCCCGAACTGGAAACGCCGCACCCGAACGCGCCTCTCTCCCAGCTGTTATTCCCTGGAAGGCACACAGTTCCTGCTAAAGGACTCTGCCGATGACGCGCTTCCTCTTCTTACGCTCCATTCGTCGTTTTAGTCGTGGCCTGGTCGTTCCGTCGCTTCTTCTCATGCTCTCTGCTTGCGCCGGCGACGGGACAGACCCCGTCGATGCGACGGTCGGGATGCCCACGGACACCACCGTCGACACCACGACCGACACGACCGCGACCTCTACGCTCGACACCACGACCGACACGACAACGACGACGATCGTCGACCCCGCGCCGCTGCCGAGCGACACCACGACCGGGCCCGATACAACCACCGGGCCCGACACGACCACCGGACCCGACACGACCACCGGGCCCGACACGACAACGGTCACGCCGCCTGCCCCTACGCTAACGTTCGACGAGATCGCGTACCTCATCCTCAACCGGTCGTGCGCCAACATCATCTGTCACACCGGACCTCCGTACTACGATCCGATCCTGAGCGACGCGCGCGGCACCCTGCACGAGACGTTGATGAATTGGACGGTCGACGAGTGCGGGGGTGCACCATTGGTCGTGCCCCACGAACCCGACCAAAGCGCCATCGTCATGGTGGTTCGCCGCGAATGTGACTTGATCATGCCTCCCGATTGCGTCGATCCCGTGTGCATGCACGAGGAAGACCTCGCCGATCTGATCGCCTGGATCGAAGCGGGAGCTTTGGAGTAGCCGCCCTGCCTTCCCTTTTTGCCCATCGCCAGACCGCGTCGTGAACCACTCCAAAGCCAAACACATTGGGCGCATGACCCTCTACGGTCTCGTCCTCGTCGGGGGTTGTGCCTTCGGCGCCGGAGGTTACGTGGCGCCGACGCTGGGCCTGGACCAGGTGCCGCTTTCACCTCTGGCGCGCATGGGGCATGCGCTGCAAAGTGAACATTTGGCAGGAACGCACGACGACTGGGAGCTTCTCGAACGAGACATCGAGAAGCTTCGCCAGCAGTGGGACGGACCGCGCGCGGGCGTGCTCGAGGTGGTGGTCGGCGTGCGGGGTCTGAGCAATCGGCACCAGCCGGACTGGGAGCAGGCAGCAGCTGCTTGCCAGCGACTGCAGTGGCCGCGCTGCGACAGCGCCGCCCTGGAAGAGATGCAGCGCCGGAGTCGACCGTGAAGGTGGAAGGCAAACACATCCACTCTTGGATCCTCATCCCGCTGCTCTCGTTGGTGCTCGCGGTCGCTGCGGGGCACCTCCAATGGCAGTCCAAGCAACGCGAGTTCTTCGGTGCACAGTCGCTCGTCACTGCGTCGGAAAAGGCGGCGCTCGAACGCGCAGCTCATGCCGCGGTGGCGAACGTGGCTTGGGCGTTTGCCGACGCGTCGACCGTCAAGCAGATCTTACAAGACGACTTTCGGCGGCTCAACCAAGTTTCGGACGACAACGCTTTCAAAGCTCGCACCCTCATCCGCTTTGCGATCCTCGATCCGAGTCCGGATGGACGAGCCGCCCTGTTTGCTCAAGCGTGTGGGGTCGAGCCCAGCGTGTGTGACGACCGCCGCGGCGCCGCCCTGCGCGAGGTTGAACGACGCTTCGTGGCACCCGGCAACACGCTCCCGCTTGGCATGATTGTCGGTGGTCATCCGCCGGTCGAAGGCTATCCTTGACGCACGGCTCCGTCCTTGGCAATCGCGTCGAGGCGCCGCATAACTGCAGACTCTCGTGGCACAGTGGAAACGCACCAGCAAGAAGCGACGACGAACCGTCGCCGTTACAACGTCGCGTTCGACGCCGAACGCGTTATCGACCACTGACGCCCAAGGTCGAGTGCATCTGCAGGTGCATCAGGACCCGAACACCGGTCATCCCGTCGTTGCGCTGAGCGCACCCTTGTTCCAAGAAGCCTGGCAGAACGAGCTCACCGCAGCCGTGGCCAATACAGCGCTCACCACGATTCAGAACCAACTCAACGCCGAGACGGTCGTGACGGTGGCTCGCAATGCCATGGCTGCGCTGTCTCGGCTGGCAGACGGTCTACTGTCTCAAAGTAACGCCCGAGTCGCGTGCTCGGCGGGCTGTGACCACTGTTGTTACCAATCCGTCGGCGCCACACCGGCCGAAGCCTTGGTCATCGTCGATCACCTTCGACGCACCCACAACGAACAGGAGCTCGAGGCGGTGACGCATCACCTCGCCGAGTCGCGGCGCCGCACCGCCCACCTGACGGCAGCAGAGCGCTACTCGCCAGAGTACCCGTGCCCATTTCTCGAAGACGCCCAGTGCACCATCTACGAGGTCCGCCCCCTTTCTTGCCGCGGCATGAACGCCCTCGACGCCGAGGAATGCCGCAGCAATCTGCGTGATCCCGAAGCCCGCAGCGCTTTCCTGGCCAGTGGTAAGGGGGGCGCCTCGTTCATGGAACCCATCCGTGCCTTCCACGCCTTGAGCGCAGGTTTACAGCTCAGCCTCGCCCAACTGTATCACCTCGACATGCGCCCCCTCGACTTGACGGCGGCGGTACACGAGCTCTTGACCGGCCCGTCCTCACTGGTCGACGAGTGGCTCGCGGGCGAACGCGCCCTGGAACCGGCGCGCGGCGGCGATAGCAGCAGCAACGCTCGCGTGCTCGAAGTCTCCGGTACCCTGCCCCGTTCATGAAGTTTTGGGTTGGGGCCCAGCCCTCGAGCGACGCAAAGCGGCTC
>CAZNZA010000314.1:0-2911 GCA_964577325.1 uncultured Polyangiaceae bacterium | reverse complement strand
CCGTGTCCTTCTTCCGCCGCGCGCCATCTCAGACTTACGCACTACCCCCTCACCCAGCCGTTGCTGGGGCAAAGGACCCATGACCCAGACCAAATCTACTCACGAAGCCGCGCCACGCGCGGTCATGATCGCCGTTCAACCCCCGTCTCAAAGTGACGCCGAAACCCAAGCTTCCTTGCTCGAGTTGGCGCACCTGCTCCAGGGATTGGGAGCCAAGCCTCACCAAACCTTCGTGCAACGAAGGTCCGACCCGCCCGGCGCCTTGGTGCTTGGAGCAGGTAAGCTCGAAGAGTTGCGTAGCGCCTTGGAAAGCGCCAAAGAGGACGAAGAGACCGAAGGTCGCATCTTGCTCGTTTTCGATGGCGAGCTGACGCCAGGACAGCAGCGTAACCTGGCGCGCGAGTTCGACGTCGAGGTGCTCGATCGAACGCAAGTGATTTTGCGCATCTTCAGCCAACGCGCCCGCACGCGCACGGCTCAGCTGGAAATCGAACTGGCAGAGATCCAGTACGAAGCGCCCCGCATTCGCGATGATGAGGCCCTCGGCGACAAGCAAGCCGGTGGTGGCGGGCGCGCTGCCAAGGGTCACACCAGCGTGGAGTTGCGCAAGCAGGAGCTGCGGCGCCGTGTGTCAGGCTTGCGCGAAGAGTTGGCGAAAGCCGAGAAGAACCAAAGCGTGCGCCGGGCGCGCCGGGAACAGGTGCGGCGGGTAGCGCTGGTGGGTTACACCAACGCGGGCAAGTCGAGTTGGATGCGCGCGCTCACTGGCAGTGAAGTGCTCGTGCAGGACGCGCTGTTCGCCACGCTCGACACCACGGTGCGCGCGCTGCATCCACCGAGTACGCCCCGCATCGTGGTGGCTGACACGGTGGGCTTCCTGCGCAACTTGCCGAATCATCTGCTCGCGTCCTTCCGCTCGACTTTAGAGGAGGCTTTGGACGCCCAGTTGCTCGCCATCGTGATCGATGGCTCGGACCCCGAGTGGAACGCGCATCTGGAGACGACAACGAAAGTGCTCGAAGAAGTAGGTGCCGGCGATCTACGGGTGCTGCACGTGGTGAACAAGCTAGACCGCATGACGCCCGAGCAGCGGGCGGAGTTGATGCAGACGCTGCCCGATGCCTCGTTCGTCAGTGCCCGGTCGGGTGCGGACGTCAGCCACGTGCGCCAACGCATCGTCGACTTCTTCGATGCCCAATTGAGCGAAGCCGAACTCCTCGTGCCGTTCACTCACGCCGCGCTTAGAGCAGAAATCTGCGCCAACGCCCGCGTGGTGTCCGAACAGTTCGACGAGTCCGGCGGCTTACTGCGCGTGCGCGCGGAGCAAGCCCTGCTCGAGAAATGGCAGGCGCGCATCGGACAGCCCGTACGCCCACCAGCGTGAAGATAGTCGCCGTGCGACGCCAAGGTTTCGTGTGGGGGCGGTCTTGCTTTGTGCTTGACCCCCCCGACGGAACCGTCCACACCGCGCCTCATGAGCACCGTACACATGGTTGGCGGAGAAAAGGGTGGGGTCGGCAAGTCCGTCGTGGCCCGGACACTGGCGCAGATGTTCATCGACCGCGGTTGGCCGTTCGCCGCCATCGATGCCGACACCTCTCACGGTGCGCTCTTGCGTTACTACTCGGAGTATGCGCGAGGGGTGGATCTCGAGGTGTTCGGCAGTGCCGACGAGATCCTCGATCGGGCGCTGGGCGCCGATCGGCGCGTACTGGTCGACTTGCCTGCTCAGAGTTCGCGCGCGGTGAAACGCTGGATCGACGCCGGCGACGTCATCGGCTTCGCCCAGGAGATGGGCGTAAAACTGGTGCTTTGGCATGTGACGGACGGCGGCTTCGATTCGGTGAATCAGCTGCAACGCTTGCTCGACACCTTCGGCGACAGCGTGCGCATCGTGGTGACGAAGAACTTCGGACGCTCCGGCGACTTCACGCAACTCGACGCCTCGGAGGCGTTGCAGAACGCGTTAAGCAAAGGTGGCAAGGTCGTCGAGTTCCCGGCCCTGGACGCCGGCACCATGTATAAGATCGACGGCTTCGGTTCGAGTTTTTGGGCGGCAGCTCATCAGAGCGAAGGCCAGTGGACGCTCTCTCCGATGGAGCGGCGACGCACTCAGCATTGGTTGGCGACGGCCTACGCCGCCTTGGAACAAGCGGGCGACGCGCTCTGAGTCGCCGGCGCGCTGTCCATTGCAGAACCGTGCACCACGGCGCCGCATTCTGAAGGGAGCATGTCCGAACGCCCGCTACTCAGCGCATAGAGTTGCGGCGCGCTGCTGTATTCTTCAGACGATGATCGAGCGACGACGGTAGGCGGTCGTTGTTACGGCGCTACTTCCCCTTGGAGCAGAAAAAAACACCGACTCCATGCGCTCGGCGTTCCAAACTTGGTCGGCGGACCACCTTTGTCGGGAAAGGGGGACCGATGGCGACATCGTGCTCCGTTTTCGGGACGGGGTAGCGTATTTGGAGGCATTAAAGTGAATGCGCGCGTCGCACCTCCGCCGGTCATCACCGACAACCCCCCGCGACGCGGGGCGGCCCTTCAAGGCAGACCGGCACCCGATGTTGGGAGGGACTTCGACACGCGCTGACAGCGGCAGATCCCTACCCGCGCGTCGTTTTAGCTTCCTCTCTAGCCAGATATGTGTATAGCCCCGGTGTCCAATTTTAGGCGGCCAGGCACCATGCCTTCCGCACCTGTCCACCAACCTCGCGCCGGGGTAGCGCCATGGTGTTTCACGACGGGTTGTCGGTAGTCGTGCAGCTCCGCGTCCAATCAAGTTGTCTGAGTTCGTCCCCCAAGGAGTTCCCATGAGTCGGTCCCTACGTTTAAGTCCCTCTTCGACCACCTCCATCGTGCTGATGATCATGACCGGCGCCTGCGGTCACTCGAGCGATACGCTCGATGC
>CAZNZA010000313.1:0-2914 GCA_964577325.1 uncultured Polyangiaceae bacterium | reverse complement strand
CGTACTGTGGCTTGGCAACTTTGAGCCAGCGTGGTGGAAATCGGAATTGCGGGGCGACGCATGGTCTGCGTAGGTGAACACCCGTCTGGAGGAACCGCATGGTGAGTCGGGGGCATCGTGCTGTGGCGAACTGCGGACTGTTGCTGGCTTTGGCCGTCCCATCCTTAGTCGGGGCTGCTGAAGACCATGAGGCCCTCTGGAAGGCCGCCCGGGATGGCCTGTATGTCCAGGACGAGCCGCTGCGGGCAGTGGCGCAGCTCGAGGCGCTCACACAAATGGGCGGGCTTGATTCGAACACCTTGGCCCAGTTCTACGCTGTGACAGGGGACGAGCTGGGTGCCGAGGAACTGGCGTTTGCAACCATGCCGCGCAACGAGTCGCCACCCCCCGTGATGCTTGATTGTGACGAATACGAACGCCTTCCCGCCGTCGAGGCGCTGGCGGAGTTGGTGGCTGACGCGCGCATCGTCATGGTCAACGAAAGTCACAGGACGCCATTGCAGCGGGCATTTTCCGAGGCGTTGGCCGGACCGTTGCGCACAAAGGGATTCACGCATTTCGGCGCCGAGACCTTCGACTTCGAGTACATGGACGAGCTGGTTCTGGCCGGTGTTCCGACGGGACGGACAGGGGTCTATACGGCGGAGCCCGCCTTCGGCAATCTGGTGCGCACCGTGCTTTCTCTGGGCTATACGCCGTTTGCTTACGAGCAGCGCCCGGCGCAGCAGCGGGAGATGGCTGATCCGAGACTGGCCGGCGCTGTACGCGAACAGGCGCAGGCGGCCAATATTGCGCAGGTGCTGCGCAGAAATCCGGAAGCGCGAATCTTCCTGCACGTTGGTGGCGGGCACAACAACAAGAGCGCAATGGGTGAGAGTCGTCCCATGATGGCAGCACGCCTGCGCGCGCTCACCGGGATCGATCCGGTCACCATCGACCAGATCGCGGGCACGCCGAGTCCTGCGCGAAAGTTCCAGTCCGGACTCTATCGTGGCGTGGAGCAGTGTGGACCGGTCACCTCTCCAATGGTTCTGCGGCGCGAGGACGGTTCATTTCTGTCGCGCCATCCCGGCTATGACGCGACCGTGTTCTTCCCCCACATCGATTATTCAAAAGGGCGCGGAGACTGGATGGAGTGGCTTTCAGACAGGCGTCTCGTCCGAGTCCGTGTGGAGCCGCATGGCGAGCGCAGCCTGGTCCGTGTGCATCTCGTCGGCGATCCGGAAGGTGCCATCGCCGTGGATCACAGTCTGGTCGCTGCTGGCGGGGACCACGCCGTCGTCAGCGTGAAAGTCGGACGGTTCCGACTGGAGCGCCAGTGGGAGGATGGGCGACGCGAGGCGCTCGGGCAGTTGGCGGTGGACTAGTGCTGTCATGCAGCGGCCGGGCGCCCGCGGTGAGGAGAACGTTGCGAGGGTATCCGCAAGGGAAAGGTTTCGGGGAGAGTCGCGGCCCTGCGAGGCATGTGTCGGTTGCAAAGAGCCAAGGGCAGGCCGTGATCGGCCTGCCCATCGGCTCAAACGCGGCGCGCGGGCGCCGGCGATCAGCGTTGCTGGTCCTTGGCCTCACGCACATAGTCACGGAACTCGTCCAGCGTGATGACGCCGTTGTTGTTGGCGTCATGGCGTTCGAATTCCATGTGAAGGCGCAGTTCGGGATTGATCTCGTCGAGTGTCAAGCGACCGTCCTTGTTGGCGTCCATCTCGTCGAAATGGCGGTCGGTGCCTTGCGCGGTGGTGGGCAATGCTTCCGCGTCCGGTGCCTGTGCCGTGGCCAGGCCCGCAAAGCCCGCCGCGAGTAGGGCAGTTGCCATCACAGTGGAAAGCAGTTTGGTGCTCATCACGATGTCTCCTTCGGTGCGTTGGGGCTTTCACTCTGGCAAAGCGGGAATTAACAGACATCGAAGGAAGCCCTTCTGACGGCTGAACCGACAAGGGCGTTGGGTGATCCGTTCAGGACAACGTCGGCGATGGACACGCTGCCCCTGACGCTTCACGACGCTGATCTATACTCCGTCGCCAAGGGCAGGTCGCTTCCTGCTTTGAGCTGATCGCTCGGTGGGATTCGCGCGCTTGCAGAAGGGAATCCGGTGATGCCCCGCCTCCTCACGCTGCTGATGCTGTTTCTTCCTGCGTGCGTGACCGCGGACAGTGCGCCGTCCTCGCAGCCCACCGGGGAGGACGACGTGCCTGCTGAAGTCCGCACCGTGATGGAGGCCCAACGCACGATGACGCATGAGCGGATCCTTGCCGCGTCCACGCGCAGCGTCGCGATCGACGTGCCCGGTGCCTCGCACGACCTCCAGCTCGATCAGCCCGACGCCATTGTATCGGCGGTGCAGCGGCTGCTCGTCGCCGACGGCGACGCAGCGACACCGATGCACGAAGACCGATACGGGCGCGAGCGCGCAGGAGACGTGGCGGGCAGTCGAGCATGAGCTACCTGATCATCTGCACGGTGGCGCTGCTGGCGTCGGCCCTGACGTTCTTTTCCGGCTTTGGCCTCGGCACCTTGCTGCTGCCGGCGTTCGCGCTGTTCTTTCCGCTGGAACAGGCGGTCGCGCTCACCGCGGTTGTCCACTTCCTCAACGGGCTGTTCAAGCTCGCGCTGACCGGACGGCACGCCGACGCCAGCGTGGTGGTGCGCTTCGGGTTGCCGGCCATCGCCCTGTCGTTCCTTGGCGCCTGGGTCCTGGTCTGGCTGGCCGGTGTGGAACCGGTGTATTCCTACCCTGCTTTTGGCCAGGTGGTGTCGGTGACGCCGGTCAAGCTCGTGGTGGGCCTGCTGCTTCTGCTGTTCGCCGCGCTGGAACTGCTGCCACGTTTTCGTGACCTGTCATTCGGGCCGAAGTACATGCCACTGGGTGGTCTGCTCAGCGGCTTCTTCGGGGGTCTGTCCGGGATGCAGGGGGCGC
>CAZNZA010000312.1:1757-2986 GCA_964577325.1 uncultured Polyangiaceae bacterium | reverse complement strand
ACCGAGGCCCCGGTGCAAACCTTCCGCATTTGGCAGGGCGACTTCTGAGCACTCGGGGCGCGTGGCTCTGGTTAGGGGTCGCTTTTGGGGAGCCAATGACCACGCCAGCGACTGTCAGCTAGCAGGTGTGGGCCATAAATCAACAGCGGCGTGGGTGACGCGCAGTGGAGCTAAACTTCGGGGAGCAGCGACCCAGCGCCGTCGCTGTCGCCAGCCCGCTTTCCACGCCCGCCGCTGCCAGCAAGTATTCGATAATGGCAGCCGACATTCCATTAGGTGTGCGCGTTCCAGATGCACCCCACTCTTGGCACGTAAGTTGCTATCATTGAGTCACATGCCCTATTTAACAAGAGTGTTGTGCCAAGGTGAGCCAGCTGGGACAGGCGATCGAGCCAATCGCTGTTTTGGTGTCACTCTGGCCTGTGCGGCGCTGGGGCTAAGCTTGGTGGCGCCAAAGGACGCCCGAGCCTGCACGACTGCGCAGCCACAGGCGGAGCTGCACGGCTATCCCACGGACGGCGAAGCCGATGTGCCGACCGATGTCGTCCCTTTCTACAACAGCCACACCGCCCGTGTTCACGACGTGGCAAAAGCCAGATTCACGCTCGTTTCGTCGGAGGAGGAAGCGATTGCTGTCAATGCCGAGGCGTCGTATGCGGGTCACGTAGAGTTGGTGCCGGTCGAGCCGCTACAGCCGAACACCATATATCGGATCGACCTATCGCTGCCGAGCGGAGAGAGCGTGAAGGGGGTGAGCTTCACGACTGGCGACGGTCCATTTGAAGGCGCGTTACCGAGTCCGACTGCGTTCTTGCAGCACTACCAATTCTCGCCCGATGTTGAGTATTCTACTTGCGACCCGCAGCCTACAGGCACGTGCGTTGCGCTGGGAAGCAGCTTGCCGGTTGAAGTGACTCACCTCTCGGATGGCAACGTGCCCGGTAGCTACGTGTATCTCTACGAACGCCCAACGTTCACGAACCTGTCGGGGCTGGAACAGGGAACACCGTACGAATGCATCAGCTTGCGCTCGCGCGCTCCCAATCGCACGTACAGCGCAGCCGTACAGCTTTGTCGCGACGACGGACCGCTCCTCACAGTTAACAGTGCCCAGATCGCGTGTACGGCTGACGGATTATTGGTACAAAACGCTTCTCCACCGCCACGCGAGCAGGAAGACACCAACGAGAGTGAAGCGACCGACGACACCAACGAGAGTGAAGCGACCG
>CAZNZA010000312.1:0-1657 GCA_964577325.1 uncultured Polyangiaceae bacterium | reverse complement strand
GAGAGTGAAGCGACCGGCGACTCCAACGAGAGCGAAGCGGCCGGCGACACCAACGAGAGTGTCCGTTGCAGCCTCTCGGCGCTGGGCAGCACCGGTACCAGTCAGCCTTTCGCACTCTTGCTGGCTGCAGCGGCATTGGCCTGGATCACACGACACGCGCCGACGCGCCCGAGCGAGCGGCAGAAGTAGTCCGTTAACGAGCCCTGACCATCGGTGGCGGCTCCTATCCGACCGTTGAGGGCTCCCCCTCCGAGCCCAGTTTCGAACGGTATCACCGTTCGCGATTGCACAAAACGATCAGAATCGAACGCTTAGACCGTTATCCTTTCCCGAAAAGAGCAGCACCGTGAACGGTCTGACCGTTCGTCATGCCCGCTTTGGTTCACGTGCGAACGGTAACAGCGTTCGTAGTCCCTCCGTTTTGTGCGCGATCGAACGGTCCGAGCGTTCGACTCTGCACGTTATGGTGCCCACTGAACGCTCACACGGTTCGATTTGCTCGCGGCGAGCCCTGTACGGAACGGTGCCACCGTTGCGATCTGGACGAAACGTCGCGTTGAGCGCTTCGCGCGAGCCATCGCACGCCCAAGACGTTCGAACCTGAACGGTTGAAGCGTTCGCAGTCGAGCGATCTGTTGAATTCGAAGCCATCCACCGTTGTCTCGGCTCCCCAAATCGACGTGCAGCTGCCAGCTCGCGGCGCGTGAGGGACAGGGGATGACGGAACTGATGGTCTGTTACCCCTTCACCGATACCCCTCTGCCAACCGGCCACTGTTCTTGAGTGCCCCTCCGCCTCCGTGGGAGTTCGGCGGACAGCGAAGACTCGCGCCGGCGCTCGAGATCCGCGTCACGACGTCCCACACGGCTGTTCCGGGCTCAGGTTCCAGCTCGCCCTACACCGTTTTATTCCACTTCGATCGTCCTTGCCTCCGCCGCGCGTGCGGCGCCGCTAACGCACTGGGTCATACATCCAGCCCTTTCTCGAGATCGGCACGCCGATCCCCTGGCATAGACATAACGTGGTATGGCGCCGTAGGGCGCTGCCGCCTATTTCTTCTTACAGAGGCTCCCTCACTTACGTGGATCCGGTCCCCATGACAAAACGAACTCGACTCCTCCTCCCGACCCTCCTTTCAGGCCTCTGCATCACAGCTTGCGGCGAGGATTCCACCACTTCCGACCCGGTCGCCACGGCGAACCCGACGGGCAGCACGGTAGCGCCCACCCCGAGTGGCCCCCCCAGCGCGACGACAGGTGGGCCCGCTGTTGCGCCCGTCACCCCCGGAGCGACGGGGGGGGGCGGCGCAACAGGTCCCGGAGCGACAGGTGGCGGCCCAGCCACTAGCGGCGCAACAGGTCCCGGGGCGACAGGTGGCGGCCCAGCCACTAGCGGCGCAACCGGTGGCGGCGCAACCGGTGGTGCAACCGGGACCGGCGCAACCGGCGGCGGCGCAACTGGCTCGACAGATCCAACCGGGACCATAGGAGGCGACGGGGGCAGCCCGGGCGGCGACGTCGATGCTGGCGGACCAGGTGGTAGTGACCCGGTTGGCGGAGACGCCAGCGTTACCCCGCCGGTTAACCCCGACGTTCTCACCGTGCAACTCGGAGAGGAGCGACAGATCATCCGTGGGTTCGGCATTAACGCGACGATC
>CAZNZA010000311.1:0-3037 GCA_964577325.1 uncultured Polyangiaceae bacterium | reverse complement strand
TCGACGGGGTAGTCTGCAGGGCAATATTCTGTCGGCGACGGGGCGGGAGCGTTGCAGCCGCCGTTGTAGCAGACGCCGCCACTCTCACAGCAGTAGGAGCCGCAGTCGACGGGGTAGTCGTAGGGGCAGCCCTGGGCCTTGGCAGTATCCGCAAAGCTCAGCATCACCAAAGCGAAGACGATGACGAGTCGACTGAACTTGGTGTAGGAGAACGTGAACAGAACGGAGTAGCGAGAAAGGAGAGGGGTAAAATGGTGTGACATATGCGGCGAACCCGGCGAGTGGCGCGCGTTGCTCACCAATGTTCGACGAGACATGCCGCTCCCAGGAAACGTCTGATGAACGGCGGCGGCGGGCGTGACCGAAGGTACGAATTGCTAGCACGTCTCAATTGAGCACATCTCACATTAGCTTTGCCCGCGACCTTCTCCCATTTTGGCTTTTCCTGATGGGTCGGGCCCAGCGCCCATCCGGCCGGGCACGGCTCTCGCCCACCACCGACCGCCCAACGCCCTCGAACATCCCGGTTTGGGTTTCCGCCGGGGCTTGCTACGGTGCGGCGGTGTCCTCGACTTCAGTCACCGTGCAAACGCTTCACCAGCGAGCGCTGCTCTTACTCCTCGCAGCGGCGCTTACCCAAGTAGTGTTCGTACTGAGTTATCGTGGTGAATTTTGGCCGTTTAGCTCCTTCTGTATGTTCTCCCGGGCCGGCAAGCCGTGGGTACGCGCCCTGGTGCGGCGCATCGAGCCCGACGCCGGAGCGCCAAGCATGAGCGCGACTTATTCACTCGAGACGCTACCCGGCGAACCATTCACGGTGACCCCTCAAGCTCAGAATGACCTCTCGAAGCTGGTTCAACGCGCCCAGGAGTGGACGGCGTTGGACCGCTCCGCCGTCATTCGGGCGTTGCGGTCGGAGCCGTGTCACGAGCCCCTGCTGCTGTTGAGCGTGGAAGGTTCGCTCGCTGGGCCCTTTACGAGCGTCGTGGCAAAGCCCGTGGCCGTAGTCGACTGCAACAGCCTGACGACAGCAAAGCACGCGCTGTTACAGAAGCAATGAGTACGGCCAAGGTAAAACTCCGTCCGTGGTACCTCGTCATCTCGGAGGCGATGTTTGACTTCGATACCCCCGAAACGCGAGGCGAACGAGCGCGCTTCTACCTCTTCAAGGTGTTCGTTCTGAGCTTCACCGTTCACTGGGCGTGGCAATGGGGGCTGGAGCTTCAGAATGTTCCCGGTCCACTGGTACCCTTGGGCATAGCGCGCAACATCGACATATCCTTCATGTTCCAGCCCGGTCTCGCGCTGCTGCTGGCAGGCGTCATTACCGCCCTCGCCCTGCTCTCGCTTGCCGGAAGATATGAACGCACGGCGTTGCCCCTGTTGGTGATACTCATGCACCTGCAGTACGTGGCGCGGTATTCGTTGGGAAAGGCTGCGCACGGATCGCACTACGTCGGGTTCGCCTTGTTGATGCTCGCCGTTGCAGTTTGGGCGATGCCGTCGGGGAGCAGCCGTCATCGCTTCGCCGTGCATGCGACGGTA
Source organism: uncultured Polyangiaceae bacterium (assembly GCA_964577325.1). GTDB lineage: Bacteria > Myxococcota_A > Polyangia > Polyangiales > Polyangiaceae > SZUA-265. Next base: position 1,492 of record CAZNZA010000311.1, on the reverse strand, counting down.
TTTTGCATGGGACTGGGCTATGTATTTGCAGGGGTGTGCAAGGTATCGAATACCGGCTTGGGCTGGGTCAACGGTGAGCACCTTTGGTTGTGGATCGGCGAAAGAAGCATCGATCAGTTCTCGAGTCGCGGGACGTTCAGCCTCAGCCCCATGCAAGAGATGTGTTTGTCGCACCACGGCCTCGCGACGGGCTTTCTCACCGTAGGGCTAGGGACGGAACTGCTCGGCTTTCTGCTGTGGTTTCGCTCCACGCGGACGCTGGCGACCTTGGCGCTCATCGGACTTCACGCTGGCATTGCCGGTACGCTCGGCATCGTCTTCGACGCCTACATGTACCAGCTCGCCATCGTGGGCCTTCCCATACCTGCCGTCCTCGACTGGCTCTGGGCACGACGGCATACACAGGGCTCGCCCCCGCGAGCCACGTAGCTGGTTCCGACGAAGAGCCAGGCCTGCGATACTCACCGGCGAGACAGGCGGCACTTCGTCCGGCTCCTCATTTCTTGCCGGAGTTTGCGGCAACTTCCTTTGCCTTCGCGGCCGCGGCGACGTCCTTCTTCGTCTTTTCGGCATCACGTTTGTTCTTCTTGACTTTGTCTTTCGGTGAATTGTCGCCCATGTCTGCTTTATCTCCACGTTGGATGAGTAGGCACCAGTGTGGGGCCAACTCGATAAATGTCCAAGGTAAACATTCTTGCCTCGCTTCCCGGCTATGTGACATTAGTGCGGCCGACGGGATGAGGCGGATGACGACCGGGGCTTTACGCCATGCGCTTGTCGCGGTGAACCGAGCGCTCCTCGAGCGGAATGGCGTCAGCCGGGCGCCGCAGATGCTCGAGCTTGCTCAGCGTCGCTGGCCCAGCCAAGCAGCGGGAACCAAGCCATGACGCGGCTCTCCTGGCACTGGGGCAGTCGTCGCACCGCGGGCGGGATACTTTAGCGTCTTGACGACCGTCGGTGCGGCCGTATGGGTGTTGTCGATGCGCATGCCGGGTCAAAGCTATCGTGATACGCCACCTCCCCTCGAAGGAGAACACGAGCTCGAGGAACGGTTGCTCGCGGACGTAGAGCGACTAGTGCTGCGACAACTAAGTTCTGAGCCCACCGAGGGCAACTTATTGAGTTATGTGTGAAAGCGTCGTGCTTGTCGCAGCACAAGAAAAACAGGAAAAGCCGAGGCAAACAGAAGCTCCCACTACCACCGACCCTCAGACACTCCCGACACGCTAGACACGTTGCGCATGACTCACGTGGTGCTCGGCTTGCGGGCGGTGATAGAGCGCTTGACAACGCCTTGAGTGAACGCTTCGAGAGTTTCGCCGGAGACGCCCCAATCGCGGCCATCGCTTCATCCCGGCACCTGGTATCGCCGCCCGCGATAGACCAACGTGCGGCCGATCGCCGATGTTCGCTGGGAGCGCGCTTCGGGCGCCGTGTGGGCCGTCACACTCGGGGCCGTCACACTCGGGGCTGCAATGCTTGGCTGGGTCCG
>CAZNZA010000310.1:0-3079 GCA_964577325.1 uncultured Polyangiaceae bacterium | reverse complement strand
TCAGATGCATCGTATCAATGCGCTGTTGCGCATGCGTCAGATGAACGCTGCGGCGTTCAGTCCCCTGTTGTCGCAGGTCGTAGCGCGACTCAGCGGAGAGTTGGACACCAACGTGGCCTTCGAGTGGGAACGAGATCTCACCGCCGAAGATCCCAGCTTCAGCACCCGAGTATCCGGCATCGCTCACTTGCGCAACGCCCGAGCGTACGTGGACGGACTCGGCTTAGAGCTGCAAGATGTGAGCGTGGACGCGGTGGCCTCGCCGCACGGCGACCAAACCCACCTGTTGCTCGACCGCGTGCGGGCCAAAGCGCGCAGCGAAGAGGTAAACTTCGAGGGACGGGGGCAGCTGCAGTTTAGCGGAACTCGCCTCGCGTCGGGGCAAGCCACGGCAGTGCTGCGCCAAGTTCCCCTTACCTTGCAAGGACTCAACCTGGGTCGCGCCACGGGCGCGGTCAGCGCGGAGTTGGAGCGGAGAGATGCCTGGGAAAAACCGGGACCGTACCGCGGCAAACCGTACTTGTTCGTCACGGCGACGCTCGATGACTGGAGCATGCGTGCTTCCTCCTCCGCTTCCCGCAGTCTGATCGACATCAGTCCCAATCCAGACATCGAGGTCGTTCAGGGTCTGGCCGCGGCAACCGTCAGCGACGCGTTGCCTTATCGCGTGCAACTCGAGCTGGGTTCCAACGTCCGGTTTGCCCTGGCGGACCTGGATCTTCCTCTGTCAGGCAGCGTTCAGCTCGAGCTCGCGGACGAATCCGAAATCTCTGGAACGATCGCCCTCGAACGCGGGGGACGCGTCCCCATCTTCGGACGCGTGTTCGAAGTCGAAGACGGCACCTTGCGGCTAAACCCGCAGCAGCCCTCGAATCCGGATATCGACATCTCCTTGAGCGGCCAATCCAAGGATGGGTCTCTGGTGTACGTATCGCTGAGCGGCACCCTGCAAGAGCCGATCGTTAGTCCGCCGCTGGCGCAACTGCAGGAGCTGCTCGGCGGCGGCACGGCGACCGCCTTGAGCGGCGGAGCCCAGGCGCTCGGGCTGACTTCCCTGCTCGGCGACGCCGTGCAGTTGCGCGTCGGCTCCAACGAGAACGAGCAGGAGCTGGCGCGCTACTCGGCTGCCGTTCAAATCCGGGACAACCTCTGGTTCGAAGTGAACTACGAGCGCGAGGACAACAACGCCTTCACCCAAGGCAGTGACGACGCCGTGTCGGGCACCTTGGACTACCGCTTGAACAACAACTGGTCCTTGCGCACCGAAGCTGGTACGACGGGGGGCAGCGTGGATGTGGTCTGGCAGTACCGCTACTGAGGTCCGCTCAGCCGTTACTGACGCCCACCTCAGCGCCGCCGGGCACTCGCGCAGCCAATCTTGACGGTCAACGGAAAGTCATCCTCGGCCCAGTACGCGTCCACGGCGTCGCACACGTAGGTCAGGGGGGAGCTCAGATCGAAAGCGCCGAGGGCTTCATCGAGTTGCGGGATGATGAGCAAGCGAGTGGTGGGATCTTCGATGAAGGAGCGCCCCCCGTTGAAGGTGAGTTCGGTCGACACCATTTCGATGTCGATGTCGCGCAGCCCCGCGTGCTCCAGTTCCTCGGCAAAGTCTTCGACCGTCGGCAAAGCCATGGCTAGCTCCACGGCGCCGGCAAACTCCTCTTCATCGTATTTGAGCGCGTACTCCCGGAACAGATCACCAAGCTCTTGGTAAGAGCCACGCAACGGCATCGACACCAACACCTGCCCTCCCGTGTAAACGAGGCGCGCCATCTCGGCGAAGAGTCGTACCCGTTCCAGGTGACCGCCCAGGGGGTGCAGGGCCAGGGCGTGCGAGAACGACTGCCCGGGCAGCGCGACCGGGTAGCCTCCCGCCACGAGGTAACTCAGGGCAGCCGACGGCATGGTGGCTGCCTTGTTGCGCGCCAGTTCGATGGCCTCCGGCGAGTTGTCGACCCCCACCACCCGACACCGCGCACTTTTCTCGAGCAAGAGACGGTCCGGGTAACCCGTCCGGCACCCCAGGTGCACCACTGACGCGGCGTCCCCGACCAACATCATGTCCAGGGCAACGGCACCGAACGCCGACAGGTAGCGAGGCACCACGAACGTCTCGAGCACGGCGACTTCAGCCGCGGTCAACAGATCCGAATGCACCTTCGCTCAGCTACCAGGGCCCACGGCACGGCGCAATCACGGCTCCCGGCCAATTGCGAGCGGGGGTCCGTTTTCCTGGGCGCAGCAGCGGCGCGTGCGCCTAACCCCAGACTTCGGTTCAGTTGAGCCGAACTCTGGCAATGAAACAGTTCCACCGGCTATTGTTGGGCCTACAAGTAGCGGTGCGAACGCCCTCACTGGCTTTTAGGGTGGCTCGCACCGCGGTATGGTCAACACAGCCGAACGGTGGGTATAAGGTACGAGCTGATGAAGCATCTGCTGTGGGCGTCGTTCGCGCTATTGGCCGGCGGAGGGTTGGCCTTGGGGCTGCGTGCGTCTCCGCCCGCGGTCGTGCACGTGGCGGTCCCCGCACAGCAGTCACCGCTGCAAGCCTCGCGCTGCCCCCGCCACACCCTCGAAGACGACGGCGTGTGTATCCCCGTCCCGCGTATGCCGGGTTCGCCGCTAGCTGCCGACAGGTTTCGGCTGCCCGTCGCTGGTCGTGCGCGTGTGCTGCCGCTACGTCATGCGCCAGTGCCCAGCACCTTTCGTTCGGCTGCCGGGCGCGCGCCACGTGCGCTCCTGATACGCAGTGCGCCGGACAGCCCGGTCACGTGCGCCAGTGCCCTGCGCGATGCCCGAGTGACTGAGCTCTCTGACCGCGTGGTACTGATTGCCGGCCAACTTGCGAACGCAGCAGGGGACGGCGACGCGGGTGCGGGCATGAGTGCGGACGGTGAGATCACCTTGGCCGTCGCTGGGCTAAGTACGCTCGACCCCGCGCTCGAGGTGGGCGCTCCGTGTACGGCGCAGACGCTCCTTGGGACGAGCAGCGACGCCGTGGTGCTGTTCGTGGTCGAGTCACCGGACGCGGGAGCCAACGCCGTTCGTCTGGAGCATCTCTTGTTGCCGGCCGCAG
>CAZNZA010000309.1:0-3098 GCA_964577325.1 uncultured Polyangiaceae bacterium | reverse complement strand
ACGCTGACGTCTCACCAGGTCGCAGCCGATGCTTGGCGTGGCGGACAGTCAGCTCTACAACGCTACCATGAGCTACCGTGGAGTCACAGCGTGCGCTGGTTGTTGATCCCCCTCGTCGTCCTGCCGATTTTGGAGATCTATCTCTTGCTGTTCGTCGGTCGCAGCATCGGTTTTTGGCCGACTCTGGCTATGACGCTGATGGGCGGCTTACTGGGTGGCGCGCTCGTGAGGCGCGAGCTGCGAAGCGTCTTGCACAGCTGGCAACGGGGGGAGGTACACAAGCCTTTGCCACTGGCAGCCTTGGATTCCGCCCTGATGCTGTTGGCTGGCGGGCTATTGCTGAGTCCCGGCTTGCTTACCGATGCCGTAGGTCTGGCTCTGCTGGTGCGCCCGGTGCGTCACCGAGCGAGCACCATCATTTCCGAGCGGCTGTGGAATAAGCTTGCAGTGGGAACTTGGGCGCCTCACCCGGGCTTCGAGCCGACAAGGCCGCCGCGGCCAAGGGGACGGCGCCCGGAGCGCCTGGAGATCATCGACACGGAAGGGGAATCGCTCGAAACGGACTCGCGCAGCGACCAGTGACTACTGGGCGTCGAGCGGCGTGGCGTCTGGGTTGAGGCTCATGCTGGCGCTATCACCCTGGGCCGCGTCGAGACCACTGGTTGCCGAGTCGAGTTCGGTCACCGTCGAGCCGTCTGTGGACGCGGCATCCCGGGGGGCGCCGTCGCTCGTGGCCGCGTCGCCACCCGCGTCTCCAGGTCCGCCGTCGGGGCCCGCCGGGCACGCTACGCCCAAGACGAACCCTGGGTCTGTTCCGACGTCGGCATCGTGCTCGATGCAAATCCCTCCGACGCCGAACGCCGCCGCAGCGGCGTCCGACAATTGCAGGCACTTGTAGTCAGGGCTCAAGCAATCATCGTCACACTGACAACGCTGGATACACAAGCCGATGTCACCCACGCCGGAGAAGTCGCCAAAAGGTAAACAGAACGGCGCGCCGGAGCTAGACGGTTCGCTCTCCGTCTCACCACAACCAACGGCCCCTATCGTACAGAGGCCCGTGCAGAACCCCGTAGCGCGCGTCGAGGCCGTCGCTCCCCCAGCGCACGTCCCAGAGGCGCACGAATTGGTTGCAGCATCCGGGTCGCAGACGCTCCCTAAGGGGTCTTGGCCGGGAAGCTCATCGACACAAGTGCCAAGGCCCAAGTCGCAGAGTCTACCGTCGCAGTCGGCGTCGCTGCCGCACGCTGGCCGACAATACGAAATCCCATCGGACGCAAAGCTAAAAAAGTCGCAGGCCACGTCGTCCCGCCCCTTGCACTTGTTGCCCGGGTCAATCCCTTCGCTGCAGCTCGGCATGCAATGGGCTCGCTGCCCCGTGGGCAGACACACCGACCCCGCTTGGACGGCTTCGCAATCGCTGTGGTCCACGGACGCCGTGCAATCCACCGTGCAAAACCCGTTTGCAGGTCCCCCACCGATGAAATCGTCGGCGGCGGACGTGATGCAGCTCATGCCCTGGCCACACTGGCTATCGCTAGCACAGGGCGCCCCCAGAGCGGACGTGGCGGGTCCTGTAGGTGCGGTGGACGTTGGACCTGGTGAGACACTCGTGGCGGTAGGTTGAGGCGTGACGGGACCGGGGTTGGGGTTCTGCCCCTCGTCCCCACTATCGGGCACCTCGTTGGGTTGGGCGAAGATGGCTTCGTCGCTCCCGCACCCGACGCTGAGCCCACCCACGAGAAGCCATGAGAACCATACGAAACGTGCCGGTCGTCCTGTCACAATGCCTCCAAACCCGGACACGCTATCACGTCTTTTCTGGCAACCGTGCTCAAAGGTGGCTGGCCGACTCAGAATGCCCGGAGTGCGCCAAGCCCGTTTTCGATGGCCGCGCTCCGCCGCACCGACATTGGAATCATTCGGCTTCAACGGTTCACCCCCTCAAGATTTGCGGCGGCCAACCGATCGTTTCGAGAGCGTGTGCCGTTCCGCACGCGGTGCAGCCATGGCAGACCCTTTTACCCTCGTATCCGCCTTCGATTCCAACACGCACATCAACACACTGCCGGACCTCACCCTGCCCTCCCAGGAGCGCGACGCCACGGTGCGGGCAGGGCAACACTTCGGCCGCTTCCGCGTCGAGCGCTGTCTCGGTCACGGGGGCATGGGTGCTGTGTATCTCTGCCACGACCCCGTCCTGACGCGCCTAGTCGCCGTCAAGGCCGCGCGCAACCGCGGCAGCGATGTCAACAGTGGGCTGCGCTTCTTGCGCGAAGCGGAAGTGTTAGCCCGCCTACAGCATCCCAACGTGGTGACGGTTTACGACGTCAGCATGCAGGGGCAGACGCCGTACATCGTCCTCGAGTACATCGAGGGGCTCGACTTGCGTCAATTGCTCGAGACACGCAAGCGCTTGCCTTTGCCGTCGGCGTTGGGTCTGATGCTACCGTTACTGTCCGCCATCGGCTATGCGCACCGCCAAAACGTGCTGCACTTGGATCTCAAGCCGTCCAACATTCTCGTTTCGGCTGACCACTTGCGCCGCCCAATCCCGAAGGTGCTCGATTTCGGTGTTTGCCTGCTCAGCGACGTGGATTCGGCGCTGGACCCGACACGCCACGAGTTTGCCGGAACCCCTGCCTATGCAGCGCCCGAGGCGATCCGTCGTCAAGAGCTCACCGAAAAGACCGACCAGTTCGCCATGGGAGTCATCCTCTACGAGGTGCTGTCGGGAGCCAATCCGTTCGCGCAATGCCAGAACCTTCCCGAAACACTCAACGCCATGGAGCAGCGTCGCTATCCCCGGCTTTCGACCCTGACACCATACTTACCGGCAGCGGTTTCCGAAGCCGTCGCGCGCGCGCTGGAGCCGGACCCCAGTGCTCGCCACCGCAGCGTCGACGACCTTGCTCGCGCGTTGATGGCGGGAGGAAGTGTCTCGGAACCTGGCGTCTCTCAGGAGTTCAGCGTGTGACAGGGTTGGCGACGACTGCGGCTTCCACGTGAACACTTAGAAACGAAAAAACCCCCGAGTTACGAGGGTTTTCCGTCTGTGGGTCGACAGGGATTCGAACCCTGGACCTATGGATTAAAAA
>CAZNZA010000308.1:0-3119 GCA_964577325.1 uncultured Polyangiaceae bacterium | reverse complement strand
AGACGGGTCATGACTCAACCGTGACCAGCGGCTGGAGTCCCCTTGAGCTACAGTGCCTCCACATCAACGCGCGCTCCGAAAGGCGAAAGTTGAGGCCTTGGTGTTCATCGACGGAAGCAAATTCGGCCGCTTCGGTGTTACAGCCGAGAAAACCGCTGCCATTCGTCGCGCCGAGCAAAAGAAAAGCTCAGCTACGACCTAGGCCTGCTACTATCCGCGGGTCGCTTCTCTACTCGGGGGAACAGCGCCGTCCCCACGGCAGCTTTCGGCGCCGTTGAATGGGGGCGCGCCGAGGCGCGTGAAGCCTACAGCCACATCGGCCGCAAGCGCTGAGCTTGTGAGTCCGACGAACCCCAGCGAGCGAAGAGGCTCGTCAGCAATTGGGGGAAACTCAGCAATCTGAGTACACCAGCAAGGATCGAATTCCATGACAGCCAAAGACATTCTATACACCACCCAAGCTCGACTTCAGATGGGCAACGGGCTCAATGCATTGGCTGATGCCGTGAAGGTAACGCTTGGCCCGCGCGGGCGCAATGTCGCGCTCGACAGTTCGTGGGGTCCGCCTGTCGTGACTAAGGACGGGGCCACGGTGGCCAAGGACATTGGCTTCGAAAGCCGTGTGGCGAACATGGGTGCCCAGATGGTCAAGGAGGTGGCTGCACAAACTGCCACCGTCGCGGGAGATGGAACCACGACGGCCATCGTGATCGCCCAAGCGATCTACGCCGAGGGGATCAAGCTCATCACCGCTGGCGTCGATCCCATGGCCCTCAAGCGTGGCATCGAGCATGCGGTGCAGGCCGTTCTCGCCGAGCTCAAAGGAATGGCTCAACCGGTGCGTGGACGCGAAGAGATTGAACAAATTGGCCACATCAGCGCCAACGGCGACCGAGCCATTGGCGCTATGATTGCAGAGGCCATGGAGAAGGTAGGGCGAAACGGCGTAATCACCCTCGAGGAGGGTAACTCGATGGAGACAACCCTCGACGTCACGGCCGGCGTCCGCTTCGATCGCGGTTACCTATCGCCCTATTTCATCACCGACGTGGCTCGCATGCGGGTGGAGTTGGACGACGCCTACGTCCTGGTGCACGAAGGACGCATATCCAACTTGAAGAGCCTTCTGCCGCTGCTGGAGAAGGTAGTACAGGCACAAAAGCCGTTGCTCGTGATCGCCGATGTCGATGACGAAGCGCTCACTGGACTCGTGGTCAACAAGTTGCGTGGTACTCTCCAGGTGTGTGCGGTGAAACCACCGTCTTTTGGAGACGCTAGGGCACTCATCATGGAAGACATTGCCATATTGGTCGGAGCCAAGGTGGTGTCGTCTCAGCTCGGCATGAAGCTCGAGAATGTGGGCCTCGATGGTTTGGGTCATGTCAGGCGAGTGATTGCCGAGAAGGACAATACGACGCTCATCGATGGCGCCGGGGACGCGGCAATGATTGAAGCCCGTGCCAAGCAACTGCAAACCGAGTTGGAGGGCGTAGAGCTGGAGCATGCGCGAACGACTCTGCGCGGCCGTATCGCGACTCTCGTCGGCGGAATTGCCGTGATAAAGGTGGGCGGCATCACGGAAACCGAGATGAAGGAGAAGAAGGCCCGCGTCGAAGATGCGGTGCACGCTACTCAGGCTGCCGTGGCGGAAGGGGTCGTGCCCGGCGGAGGCGTGGCGCTACTGAGGGCGCTGCCTTGCCTCGACGGCTTGAAGCTGCAAGACGATGAGCAGTACGGAGTCGCCGTGGTGCGTCGAGCTCTGCAGGAGCCGCTACGCCAAATCGCCAAGAACAGTGGTGTCGATGGTGCGGTCGTCGTTGACCGCGTCAGCAAGGCAGAAGGGGCTTCCGGATACAACGCTGCGACGGATACGTACGAGGACCTGGTCCGCGCTGGCGTCATCGATCCAGCCAAAGTGGTGCGTGTAGCGCTCGAAAACGCCGCTTCAGTGGCTTCGCTGTTGCTGACGGCAGACGTGGCGATCGCCGAGCATACGGAGCGACAAATCAGCACTAGGACCAACATCCCTGCGTAACTGAGTAGCCCCCCGAGACCAACGGGGGGCGGAACGTGGTAACTGAGTCTAGTGAACGTGGCGTGGTTGCGGCTACTGGGAAATCTTCCGCGATGAGTTGCGAAGTGGAGCGTTGCACACTAACCTTGGCCTCCCTTCTTGATCGGCGGGCGTGGCGATCGAAGTGACAACAGATTAACTGGTAGTGCGCGCTCGAAAGAATGCGCATGGATCCACGCGACGAATCAAACGACAATCAAGGTGCCATCACTCGCGTAGCGTTGCTGGGGAATCATCTGCCGCGGCAGTGCGGCATCGCTACGTTCACGACTGATCTCGCCGACGCCCTTTTGACGACATTCCCCAGCCTCGACTGTGGCGTCGTGGCGCTCAACGATCCTGGGAAGCGCTATGCATATGGGCCTCAGGTTCGCTTCGAGATCGCGGAAGGCGAGCCCGGGTCCTATCGACGGGCCACCGATTTCTTGAACGTATCGGGCATTGACGTGCTGTGTCTGCAGCACGAATATGGCATTTATGGCGGCAAGGCGGGAAGCCATGTGCTGTCGGTCTTAGGCGAGGTGCGCATGCCGGTCGTGACGACCTTGCACACCATCCTGAGCGAACCGAGTACCGAGCAGCGGCGAGTGATGAACGAGATCACGCGTTTGTCCACCCGCGTCGTAGTAATGAGTCGCTGGGGCGGAGAGTTGCTGCAAAAAGTGCACGCAGTGCCAGCTGAGAAGATCGATCTCATCCCCCATGGCATCCCTACGTTGCCAAGTCGCCACGCGAGCCGGCGACGACTTGGCGTCGAAGGAACCATACAACTGCTCACCTTCGGCCTGCTGTCGCCTGACAAGGGCCTGGAGTACGTCATCGACGCGCTGCCAGCGGTCGTAGCTCAGTACCCGATGGTCAGCTACGTGATCGTGGGGGCAACACATCCTCACGTCAAGGAGGCTCATGGTGAGGCATATCGGCGCAGCTTGCAGCGCCGCGCCCTCAAACTTGGCGTCGAGAAGCACGTCGTGTTCCACGACCGCTTCGTTACAGCTCCAGAGCTAGGCGAGTTCTTGTCCGCGGCAGATATCTACCTCACGCC
>CAZNZA010000307.1:0-3165 GCA_964577325.1 uncultured Polyangiaceae bacterium | reverse complement strand
GCAAAACATCGTGGTGCGCGCCATTGGACGCGGGTTCCTACTCGTCGTGCCGCCTCCGGGGTTCGAAGGGAGCGTGAGTCAATAGCGGGAAGCGAGGACTCTTTGCTCAGGTCCCGGCAAATCACGGCGTCGGGTTGCGTACGCGGTTATCGCGACGGCAAGCAGAAGCCAGCCTTGGCCAGAATTCGGCTGCCCGCGACGGGAAACTAAACGGCACGCAAACGTTCCACCGTTCCCACCCAGGTCCGACCCTTTACTCGTTTGCTCGTCAGTCACGCTTCGCAGCGCCTGCCAGCCACCACCGGTCGATGCATCTCGCCGTTTCGGCAAGCCACCATCGAGCTCAGCATTGGCTACGCGATCGTCGAGGTGAAGATGGGGACCGTGGCTGGCGCCGGGATAAGGCGGGGTGTCTGAACCCGCGTTCCTCCACCCCAGATCGAGCAGCACCGCGTGCTCCATCTCCAGATCTAAGGCGGTACTATCCGCCGCTGGCGCGGGCTCCAGGAGCGCGCTCGGTTGCAGTGAGGGATCCCAGTGCGACAGGGACGCGCCCAGGATGGGTTGCTGGGGGGTGTACAGGTACGGACGTCCGTGCTCGTCAGCACCACTCAAGTTTGCGGTGTCCCAGCTCAGTCGCACCAGCGGAAGATGCTTCTCCAACAGCGCCCCGTCTGTCTTCCCAACTCTCAGTACGGGGACGGGTGCAGGCTTAGCTAAGGCGCCCTCGCGGGCCGCGAAGCTGGGTGGCGGTAACTGCTCTCCCGCCTCAACCTCCAGAACAGCGAGCGCGCCGGCTTCACGCGCAATCTGAGCCAGCATTTGGGGCGAGCACTGCCCCTCGGACACGAGCAGCACATGAGCAAAGTCAGCATGAGCTAAGGCCTCACAGGCGTCGTTCGGCCGCAGCGAGCGCAAGGGGGCTTCGATGAGTTCGAACCTAACGGTGGAGCTCGGTGCCGTAACGCTGCCTGTAAATCCACCGAGCTTAGGTTCGGTTTGCACGCGAGGGTTGCCGAGCTCGAGCCTGTTGCGCGCGGCCGCCTGCCCGTAAGCGCCACCCCACACCACCGAGCGCGGCGTCTTCGCCGACCGCGCACGTTCCGCTGCCGATAGCTCGTGCCAATAGCGGCCTGATTCAGTATCGATCAACTGGCGACTGAAAGGGTCCAGCCCGGGCTGTTGCCGCAATGCCCGCCCATCAAACGGATTGACGAGGCTCTCAAAACCAAGGCCGTGAGCGAGCTCGTGAGCAACACTGTGGAGCAAGCTCACGTGGCCGGTCGGAATCGGCCCCTTCAATCCGAGATAAAACTGGGGCCCCTGCTCCACGCACGAGGCGCCGTTAAGCTCGAGCAAAATGTCCGGCTTGCCATCGTTCAGATCGACGCCTGCCAACTGCTCCGCCAACGCCATCGGGTAAACCTGGTCTGAACGCAGATTCGGTCCCTTCGTGACGTAGCCGTTGGACTGGGCGCCACCGAGGCTTCCGCAAGGCAGGGGCGGCATGCTCACCTGTACCACTACCGGAACGGCGCCCTCTAACCGTCGACTCCACACTAAAAGCGCATGCTGAATGACAAGCCAGCGTTGCTGTCCTAGCGTCTTGGCGTCGTTGCCCGCGACGGGTGTTGCGGCAGTGTGGTCGTTCAGGGCGTCGGAAGGGTCCTCCGGACCCAACACCACAAACGAAAGCTCGGCCCGAGCCTGACCGCAGACGGTCCAGACGACGAAAATGGCAAGGACGCTCGCCCTTATGGCTCGCACGGCGCGTCGTAGTGCACGGTCACACGAACTTGGTCAATATAGGCGCGCGTATTGCCCGCGGTCTGGGTGTACAGGAGCGCAATGGCAACACCAAAGCCTTCGGCGTTGAGCTGCTCTGCCGTCCAAGATTGCCCCCAGAGATCGGCCTCGCCGCCGTACGACACCCACTGCAACTCTTGAGTCCAGACCGGAGGCTGAGCCCGCTCTGAGGAGAGCAGCTCTTGGTCGAGAGCCAGTTTAACGGAATGATCCGCCACTCGTTCACTTCCGGCGCGCCGGATCTCTACCGAAATGCCGGTTACCGTCGCGTCGGCGGGAACCTCAAGCTCGAATTCGTCGGTGAATAAAGTATCTCGGTATGGCGAGTTTACGAGGGTCAGTTCGACGCCGTCCAACGCGGTTGTGCCTTCAAACTGAATGTTCTCCAAATTGCGCCACACGGGCGCTGGCAAGCAACGGCTCGTCGCTTCGTCGAACTGCTCCAAACACTCCGAATAGCCGCACATGTCGGCTTCCCCGCCTACCGCTTCGCACGCGCTAGCGCAGTCCGAAACATCGGTACACTCCGCGTCGTAAAGCCCAAAGTAGTCCTCCTCCGTCCCCGCAAAGCCGGCACTCTGAGCGCTGCGGGCTGTTCCCGATACCGAGCTCTGACAGAGCTGGGCCTCGACATCCGCATCTATTGCAGGCGTTGATGGCGCAGCGTCGGGTTCGTCAATTGACGGCGCGCCCGCGTCTGGCTCCGGCTCAACGGTATCGCTGCTACCCCCCGCGTCTGGCTCATCGATTGTTGGAGCCGGCTCCACCCCGGCGTCCGCCTCAGGCGGCGAGGGTTCAGTGGTGTTAGCTCCCGCCTCAACAGCAATTGCCGAGCCTCCGGCGTCGCGCATGCCCGCGTCTTCCGCGCTCTGTCCATTGTTGTCGCCGCTATGATCGCCCGAGCGAGAGCGGTCCACGCTCTCCCTTGAACCTCCACACCCCGCAAGAAAAACCGCTCCGACCCACGCCCCATACCATTCAAACCGGTTCATTCACCACGTCCTTGTCTCCTACCCTGTTCCGCTCCCGCGTCACTACCTTCGCCCGCTTAGCGCCCAGTCGTCAATGAAGCAATCGTTCATGACGTGACTGCTCAGAGCGATTGCACACACTCGGCAACTGCTTTCTGCTCGGCTTCGCACAGTCCTGCTCGCAGGGCAGGCATCCCCGTATTGGCATCACATTCGAAATGGTCCTTTGAATGTGACGCAAAACACTCAAGCGCGAAGTTCGTCGGCACCTCGCACTGGGGAAGCTGGCGCAGCATTAACGTGCAACGCGGCAGACACTCTGACAGCTCGCCTCCACAATCCAATTCACCACCAATTTCACACAGCCTCAGACACGGCGACGCTACGT
>CAZNZA010000306.1:0-3279 GCA_964577325.1 uncultured Polyangiaceae bacterium | reverse complement strand
TCGACTGGATCCGCGTCTACTCGTACGTCGCGCCCTGACGGAAGCGCAACGCGCGGAAACCGTTGGCGAACTACGAGCATCCGGTGCTTGCAGAGGTCGGGTGAACCGGCACGGAGCACTCACACCGGGCCGTCACCACGTCCTGAAGCGCCTATCGCATGCCGCTCGCGGGGCCTCACGCTCGGCCGGATTGACGCCGTGACCGATTCGGTGAACACTGACCGTTTCGGGTTCATATGCTGCGTTCAACGGTCGTCGGTTTGGGTATGTGGGTGCTGGGCGCAGGAGTGGCTTGCTCCGACGCCCAAGAGACGCCAGGACGTCCGAGTCCCATTTCGCAGATAGGAGCGGAGAAGCTCACCGATGCGGGTTCTGTCTTGGTCACGACACCGAGCAGCTCCGGCACGGAGACGCCAGTGGGTTCCGGGACTACCCACGAACCGTCGAGCGAGACAGGCGCGAGCGAACCCGCCGTGACTGCGTCCTCTTGTCCTGGAGTTTCTCCCCCAACGGGTTCGGAGTCGGAGCCGCCGAATGAGGCTTCGCCGTCGGACGCTTCCCCAGACGGCGTGTACTGGGTGCTCGTACGCTCGGAGGATCCGAATGAGCCGTTCGCCCAAGAGTGGGAATACGACGACGCCGGGCGGCTGGTTCGGGCTCGCCTTGTCGGGCAACGTCGAGCGCCCGACCCGGATCATCAATTCGGTGTCACAGTCACCCTCACCTACGAAGGCAACCTGATCACTCGCCTCGTCGACCGCGACCCCACAGATCTCATCGACGTGAAGTATGAGTATGTGGTGAACAACGGCCGGCTGGTTGCCTACTCCGAAGGTGACGCGGGGGAAGTCACCGGGCGCCGCAACTTTGCGTACGACGCGCAAGGCCGCTTGATCGGCGGGTGCTCGAGCGAAGGCAACGAAACCACCTGGACCGTGGAGCGCCAGGCCAATGGCATCCCGACGCGCCTTCTCGAAAACGACGAGCTGCGTTGTTCGTACGAGTGGCGGCATCAATGGCTGTCGACCACCTGCTACTACGACGGTGAGGTAACCGGGGTGTACTCCGCGACCGACGGACGGTTAACCTCTGCGACCCTTCGGGAGCAGGACTTCGCCTACACGTATGACAGCGCCGGTCGACTCGCTTCAGAGCGCACGCTGACCAACCGTGGCGAGGAAGCCCTCCAAACCTTCACATATTCAGCGGAAGGTCAGCTGCTTCGGTCGGTCTCCACATACATCACCCAAAGCCGCACCTACGACGAGCAGGGGCTGCTGCGCGAGATACGTTACAGCAACAACGATGAGCCGTTCGCAATTCGCTTCGACTACCAACGCATCTCACCGGACGAAGTGGTAGAGACGGAAACCAACGAAGTCTACAGCGTGGTCCGTACGTATCGGCGCCTGACGACCAAGCCCCTCCGGGAACCACAACTGCCGGACTTCTACACCGAAGTTGGTGCCGTGTTGCCGTCAGTGCACGTCGCAGCGACGAACTACGATCTGGTGGAGTGAATCACTAGCAACTTGGTGCTCATGCCCGCCCCGGTCATGCGACACGTCGCTGAAGGCTGCCCTCGCCGCCGCGCATCGTCCCGATTGATTGACGGATGGACGAGGAGGTTGTGCATTTCTAGCACTCATGGCACGAGTGCATGATGCGCCCTACACAGGCTTCAACTGACCGTCACGGGCTCCGGCGGAAAGCCGAAGTTGTTTGGAGCCCGAAGGTTTCCATCGCTTGCGTCATACTTCTGAGCTCATTTGCAGGCTCTATGGGTTGTGGCGCTCAAGCGGGCGACGCAGACCCAGTTTCGGCACCGACCCCAGCCGGGGAACCTTCAAGCGAAGAGGAGGGCGGAACAGACGCGGGCTGTACGGAGCTGAAAGTATTGGGCGCGTCCGACAACGCCATCGCGGGCATCGTGAAGTGCGCCGGGGACTACATCGCGCACGACCTCTCAGCGAATTGTCGGGGCGGTGGTGCGGGGGAGCTTGCGTTCACAGAAGGCTCTGCGGAATGTGATACGGATTCTGACTGCCCTCCAGAAGCCAGATGCTTGGGCTCCAAACCGTACTCGTATTGCCGCTACGCGGGCGTCTGTACGGCTGACAGCGACTGCCCATCAGGGCAAGCGTGTTTCTGCGCGCTCGACGTTACCCCTGAGGGGTCGGTTGTCCAAGAAGTGAACGAATGCTTGCCGGCGGAGTGCGAAACCGACGCGGAATGTGGTGACTTCCCCTGCGTCGTGTCGCGACATCACTGCATCACTGGCCTTCAGGGCTCCTTCTGCCACGGTCCAGCCGACGAGTGCCAAAGCTCGAGCGACTGCGAGGGCTCTAGCTACTGCCGATACGATCTGGACGAGGCGCGATGGCACTGTCAACCGTACCACTTTTGCAGGTAGCCCACCCATCGAACGTCCTCCGGCGATCCCACGGCTTCAGCGCTTACTTGGAAGAAACACCGAAGGCGACCTATCGAAAACTGGATTCGATAGGACGCTCGAGGGCGTCGAAGAGCAGTGGTTTCGGAGCAGTGAAGAGAGAGTGTTGCGGATACTCGGTCGCGAGCAAGCTCCACACCATCTTGTCCTCGAGCTCCCCAGAACCTGAAACGCCGCCTTGCCGTAGGATGCCGTCGAGGTGAAAGCCAAGCCGTTCAGGGATGGCGCGGCTCTTCGTGTTTCCAGGTGAACACCGAATCTCGAGGCGTCGAGCGCCCATTGTCTCCAGAGCGACGGAGGTGAGCGCCACGACCGTCTCGGTGACCAGCCCCGCGCCCTGCAGGTCCGCTACAATCCAGTAGCCAATCTCGAGAGCGTGAGGACCGACCCGGGGGTGGAGCCCAGTCCCACCAATGTAGCGGTTGGATGAGCGGTCGAAGATACCTAGCACGAAGTCGACGCCACGATCGAAGTTGGCTCGCATCCCCTCGAGAAGTTCGAGCCTCGCGTCGTGCGAGAGTGGCTCATCTCGGGCCCAAGGCATAGCCGCCTCGAGGTGGCCCTTGTTTTGGGGAATGACCGCATGCACCTGCTCTACATGCTGGGGACCCAGCGCGCACAGGTTTAGTCTCAGGGTTTGAATGCGGTACGGAGCTCGCCATGGATGAGCCTTGTGCGTGGCAGGAGGCATGGTGACGTCTCTATCAAGCATCAACCTTCAGCGGCGAAGGTCTAAGCGGGGGCGAGGCCAGTTGCAGTGCGGGCTAACGGATCCGCAAGACGCACAGCAACGGTACTACCATAGCTCTGAAACCCGAGCTTGCGCG
>CAZNZA010000305.1:0-3285 GCA_964577325.1 uncultured Polyangiaceae bacterium | reverse complement strand
ACGGCGCGCGGAGACCGCGGCGCGCAGAGACGGAGCACGTCTGCCCTTGACGTGCAGCACCTGTCCTAATTCGCCTCGGTCCGCAGATGGGCCTGCCCTAAGTCAGCTCTCCATCATCTCGTAGGTGACGCGGCCCCACAGCATCGCCCCGCCCTCGTCCATGAGGCGGGTGAAGAAGGCGTGTGTCTCGTCGTCGGCGATTCCCTCTTGGTGGTCGACGCAGCCATCCAGGGTGACGTTTATACTGAAGGTCAAGAGTCCCATGCGGCGAGTCTACGCCCGCGCCGCGGCAACCACAATGCGTCGAAAAACGATTACGCGCGCTCGGAAGACTCGGGCATGCCGCTGTCAGCAGTCACCTGACCCCGTCCTGAAGCCACGTTCTTTCGCAAAGGTGCCACCGTTATTTTTGCGCCCGCATAGCGGTACGATGCAGCGCCCCCAATTCACCGCGCAGCAACGTGCAAGATCATTGGGGATGGCACGTGTAGCTTTGCATCGAACAGCAACGGTTCGCGCGGTTTGCGCGGAGGATCACAATATGACGATTAAGGGTGAACACATGACCACAAAGATCGCTACACGTCCGCATTCGAGCTTCTTAGGGACCCACTTCGTTGGCGTATGCGCGCTGATGGCGTACGGCTGCGCTGCGGGAGATGGTTCGCGGCAAAACGACGGTGAGATATCGATAGACGAGGCTATCCTGGACCTTCCGCCCATGGATGGCGACGTCGCTTCTGAGGCCGACATACCGCCGACGCACTTAGCGCCGGATGGCCAAACCATGCTCCCCGCCGAGCAGGCGCCGGAGCTGCTGAAGATTTTTACGGCGCAGGACCCTGCCGGCAGCCGTTCACGTCAGCGCGGGGCCATCCAAATCATCTTTTCGAATGGCAGCAGCTGCTCGGGCAGCATCGTGAATAACGGCATCGTTCTCACGGCAGCTCACTGCCTGCCCGTGCCGAACCGCAACCGCCTGGAAGACGTCGAGATTTACTACCAGTATCCTGCCGACCCCAACCAGGGGTTTTGCCCAGATTGTGGTCCACCGGAACTCAGGAAGAGCTTCCGGATGTTCTTCTACCCTCACCCGAACCAAACGGAAACGGAAGACATCGACCGGCGCTGGGACTTTGCTGTGGGTGCCATCTGTAGCCCTGGCTCTCCTTGTTCAGCCGGCGGCGCCCCAACGGCTTCTCTGGGGTTGCCTAGCTCGCACTTCGTCACCCTTTCGACTCACGTGCTGCAAGACAACAACGGTCTCACCGTCCACGGCTACGGTGCCCCCGAGATTGGCGTTCAACACCAAATGGGCATTCGCGTGGACGATGCGGACCCTGACCGCTACTCCTGGGTGTTCACTAGCCCTGCCCAGTGGATCTGCGACGGTGACTCCGGTGGCCCCGCGTTCCGCAACTCGGGATACACGGACAACATGGGCCGCTACTGGCAGGCCCAAGCAGGCGTCCACACCTCCTCAACCACCAGCGCTAGCTTCGGTGGTCAGACATGTGGTGACGACGGACGCGGCAGCAACGTTCGCAAGAAAACGGCGTGGGTCGAGAGCATCGTTGACTTCTGGACGAGCCGGAGGTGTCAATCCTTCACCAACCCCGCCGGTGAACCCGCGCTCTGGTGCTGGGCGACCTGAGTATGACGCTCACTCCAACCATCGTCCTCACACGATGACCTGGAAGCTGCTCGGTTGGGTTGCCCGCGAGACATCGCCGTGGCACCCGACCGAGCGGTTTGCTTCGACTATCCGCCCCCTTCTCTTTGGTGCCGCTGCTCGCGTTCTCGCTGGCGCTCCAGAGGCAGCCTGTCGCGACGCCCGAAAGGGAGGACGTGCTTTACGTTTGACGGTCCCGAATTGCTTCAAGCGGCCCTCCGGGTGGTCTCGTTACGATGCGCGTGCGCGCGATTTAGCGTGACTGGGTTGGACGGTTCGAGCAGGCGGAGCGCGAGCGCATGGGGACGATGACGCCTGGCGGGTTCTAGAGTACTCTTTGGCAGATGCAAGTTACCTGCTGAGCAGAGCGAAGACGGAGGGGGCCTGACACTTGTCCGATGGATGCTGTCGCTGACGCCAGCGGAGCGCGGAGGCGAGAGATGAGTCGCGGGATCGAACGCAACTATGAACGGCCGCCTGATGACGGCGGCGAAACATCAATTTTAGACCAACAAACTGTGCCGCATCCCAACGACAGGTGCACGCAGTTGTTCATCAGCACCGCGCCCTGCTTGGATGGTAGTACCGATCAAAGTTGGGTCTGGGTTTGGATTTTCGAAAGGAAACGTGCTAGGCCCATGCAACATGGGGTACTTGCATCACGTCATCGTGGTTGTGTTACTCGCGGCCGATGTGTCGTGTTCAACGTCGACATCTTCCGGAGCCTGTCCGTCGGGCCAGATCCCGTGCGTCACACAGACGCGGACCGTGTGTATCGATGAGAACGTAGCATGCGAGGCAGACAATCAGCTGTTCACGGTGGCGGCCGACCTGCGTTTGAGCATCAGCTCGGCGAGCGATGCCGGCATGCGAATCTGGACGGCGACCGTCTCAAACGAAGGACCAGATACCGCGCCCGTGCTGGTCCTCGATTTGACTGCCCCAAGCGAAGATAAACTAACCGTTCCCTCTTCCTGTGACCAGGTGATGCCCAACCTGGCGTCATGCTCGTTCGTCGGGTTGGCCGTCTCGGAGGCCAGAATCGTTACGTTCCAGATTGCTCGTGGAGATGCGGCAGACGCCGCGACTGTTCCGTTCCGATACCTCCGTTCCACACTGAGCTGTGGGGTTGGGAGCCAAGTCGGCTTCGGGACTATCTGCCGCGACGCAGCGCTCTCCAACAATTCAGTTCTCACGGAGCTCTAAGGTCCCGTCGTCGCCAGGAAGGACACTTTCTGCGCCCGTCCCCCGGTCGGTCGGGCCGACAAGTGCCTCGTTCCAAGAAACGTCAACTCAAAAAATGTTAACCTGATCTGTAACAGCGCTGCTGTAGGTTTACCCATCGCATGACCCAAGCAACCGGGCCACGTGAAGATAACATGCATTCATCACCCAGCTTCAGCAAGTAAGTTGGCGGTTTCAGCGGTCACGCCTCTTCTTTCGAACCGAAAAGGGTACGGTTTTATCGTCGAGGTCAGGGGCGCGGCTCACATTGCTTGCGCTTGCGCGAATTGGACTTCAGGAATCTCGCATTTCCAGGCGTCATCGGCACCGTCCTCACTGGCAAACGAACCAGTGAGCATATACGGAACGCCTGCGCTTTGAAGCGCGAG
>CAZNZA010000304.1:0-3313 GCA_964577325.1 uncultured Polyangiaceae bacterium | reverse complement strand
CCCACCTCACCGGGCACACCCGCAGTGGACCCGACCGGGGCCGGTCCAGACGACAGTGCCTCCGGTGTTTCCCCGACAGGCGCCGACAGTTCGGGGGATACGTCTGAAACCACCACCATGCCCGATGTAATGACCGGCGAAACGACCGAAGAGCCGTCGCCCGACGACGGGATGCCCGACGCCGGCACCGGTATGCCAGACGACATGACGCTAGACGACACGTCCACGCAGGGCATGACGTCGAATGAGAGCACGGTCGACGAGATGACGCCGGACGATACCACGGGAGACACCGGTCCCGTCTTTCACATCTTCCTGATGATGGGCCAATCGAACATGGTGGGCGTAGCGGGCTTACAAGAGTCCGACAGGAATACCGACGAGCGACTCCAGGTGCTGGGCGGATGCAACAAGCCGCCCATGCAATGGAATCTGGCGGACCCGCCGCTGCACGACTGCTACATGAACCCAGTGGGGCCGGGGGATTGGTTCGGTAAGGTCATGCTGGAGAAGCTTCCTGAAGGGCACACGATTGGATTAGTGCCTACCGCCGTCAGTGGCGAGTCCATCAACACGTTCATCTCCGGTGGTACACATCACCAAGATATCCTGAACAAGATTGAGTTCGCCAAAAACACTCCGAACGCTCGATTCGCAGGCATCATCTTCCATCAAGGAGAGACCGACACCAACGAAGAATGGTGGGTTGACCGAGTCGTGCAGCTGTATAACGAGGTGAAGGCCGCCATGGGGATCGACTACGACATTCCCTTTATCGCGGGTGAGCTGCCCGCCGATCCAGGCAACTGCTGCGCCAGCCATAACCCCCGTGTGCACCAGCTGCCTGATGCTTTACCGATGGCTTACGTGGTGTCTCAAGAGGGCACCAAGCGCTTCGATCAGTACCACTTCGATCACGACTCCGTCGTGCTCATGGGTAAGCGCTACGGGGAGACGATGCTCGAGGCTCTGGGCTGGTAACAATTGGTTCCCTCCGATTCATTAACCCGCCCAACCATGGTCGAGTATGCCTGAACGTAGTCGTCTTCAGCGATAGGAGCCTGAAGTTCGGTGTTGTCGAAGGTGAACGCGTCTGCGAGTTCTTCAGCGTATGGCTCGAGCTCTGCGCAAAGCCTGTCATGCAAGTGTGGAAACTTCTTGAGGGTGCTCTGCGTTACGCAGTCTTCGGCCGCATACCACGCGAGGTGAGGCGTCATCTGCTGCAGACTCCACAAGGAGAACAGCAGCGCAAGGCTGTGGGCTGCGCTTGCGTCTTGCGCTCGCGCCAGTGCGGCGCAGAAGCACTCGGCTACCATGACCACCGCGTGGGCGGTTGCCAGCTCGATTGTCCCGTTGACGTTCTCGTTCCACACCAGGAACGGTTGTCGCGTGCGCTGCAAGGATGCTTCTATGTTGATTTTAAGCTGCTCGCGCAGTCGTCCCTCCCGGTAGCGAAACCACTCCAATGCCAGACTGGGCTCTATCATGGATCGGGCGTTGGCTACTCGCGGTTTATCGGGAGTCACGTCATTCAGAGCGCCAAGCTGCCGCCCGACTTTTAGCAGCATGAGTTGATTGTCTCCCTCGGCGGTGATCACGCCTTGCACCTGATTGCAGTACTCGATGATGCGATTGGCCGACAGCATGCCCGCTGCGCCGCACCGCTCGCGCAGCTGGGACAGGGACGCAGCAGTCTCGTAGGTCGCAAAAGCCTTCAAACTCGCTACGCGGCGAAAGCACTTCTCTTCCGTCGCTGGTGTACGCAAAGGGAACTCCTCCTGTACGTCGCGAACGGCGAAGGTGAGCGCGTAAGCGGAGGCGAGGCCACCGAACACGTCACGCTGAACGTTTCGGTAGTGGAGCAGCGGCACCCCTCGCTTGCCCGGAGCGAACGTGAGACGTTGCCGCGTATAGCGGACGGCGATCCAGGCGCTCGCCCGCATGACAGCCACGGTCGCGCTGGTGAAGCAAACACGCCCGGTTTGAACGCGGTCCATCGCCGCGAGAAAGCGCTTGTGTCCACCGCGGATCCTGCTTTTGAAGCGACCGTCGTCATACAGCACGCTGTCGGCTCCCGCGAGTAGATGCGCCTTCGGAATGCGCACGCCGTTGAAGCGTGTGATGGCGTTGTCCAGCGCGTATCCGGGTTTCTCAGTCAATGGGGTAATCTGGATCTCCTCGCAGCACCGACCGTTGGCGTCGCGAATGCGAACGACGAAGGGGAAAACGCCACAGTTTCGTCCCAACGAAATCAAGCGTGCCATGACCACTGCGAGCTTGGGAAGCGAGTGTCCGGTATTGGGCATGAACTTCCAGGAATTGGGAGTGGGAGAGGATAACGAAAACTCGCGCCGCTCGGGGTCGTACAGGGCTGTCGTCTCGAGAGAGCCGACGTTGTTACCGTATCCGAGCTCGGTCGCTAGAAACACGCCGACTGAGCGCATTTCCTCGAGCTCGCTCACGAATCCGTCCAACTCTGGGCGACCTTCGCCGTGTGCAGCGAGTGACCCGAGCGCGAGACAGTAGTGAATGGACAATATGGTGGAAGCCACTCCGTCTACCAGCGCCACCCACTCGTGAACAGCGTAGAGGCGTCGCGGATCACGATGGACTTCGTGAGCAGTCAATCGGAGAGCTCGCGCGACGAATGCCGCACGCTCGTAGCCCAACTCGCCGGCCTGGGTATCGGTCAGGCCCTCCCTGCGACGGAAGAGGTCGTCCCTCAAGAGCGCACGGACTTGGCGCGTCTGGTTTGGAGGCAGGCTTCCCTGCAACAAGCGTTCGAGCTCCCGGCGCGCGACACTGTCCCCTTGCTCTTGGTGTGCTGCTTTGGTTCCAGGGCGCGGACTTGGCGGGGCTTGCCATGCGTCCATCTCATGACCGGATTCACTAGTAGTAGCGGATGCATACTACATTGCCTCGAACCCGAAGAGTGCCGTTTTCATCGAGATGGTGTCCCACGAGCAACTGCTTGGTGGATTGTACGATTGTGCACGATTGATGTGACGGGGAGTCGAGGACCGAGCGCGCCGAGCGTCTCAACGCAAGCGCCGGCTACGACGGCACGTCAGGCCAAAGACCACGACCTGAACTTCCTGTGTCTGCTATCATTAGCGACTCCCACGGACTCGGACCCGGAATAGCTCGCCGAAGCTGAAGGGTTGTAAATAGAGCCGGGGTTAGGATAACGTCCGTTCCACCAACGTGACTGAAGGGCAGCCAAGACGGAAACATGCGTAGCATTGACGACGTGATCATAGACCTGGATGCGATCATCGACACGAGCCTCGAAGCTAACAGCCGGCTCGGGTTC
>CAZNZA010000303.1:0-3401 GCA_964577325.1 uncultured Polyangiaceae bacterium | reverse complement strand
GGCCTGTTCTTCCTTCGCCAAGACCGCGCCGAGCAAGTGTTGGTCCTCCGTTGCACCCCAACGGCGACTTTCGGGGATCGAGCTTCCGTAGAACTTTTCCCATCCGGCAACGTCGTCTCGCAAGTAGGCGAGCATCGCTTCGGCACGCTCGAGGCTGAGCGGATCATTGATCGAGGCGTCGCCGGTCGTGTCGGTGTGTCCCACAACGAGCAACTTCCCAGGACTATGTTGTTCATACAACATCCGAATCGTCTTCAAGTCCTCCAGCGCCGACGGCAAAAGGAAGGCCTTGTTCGTGTCGAACAAGAGACCACGCAGCCTCGCGAGCTCGACGCGCGGCACCGCGCCCAGCAGGCGCACCTGGGGCACGGTCCTCTCCGTGGGCAACACCACGAGGGACGTCTGGAAACGATCCGTGAGCTCATCGTCCGTGCCTGCGAAAAAGGTGCGCTCGAGCTCCAGAATGTAGTCGCCCACCAAGAGGCCCGCGACGGAAACGATGCCGCGCGAATCCGTCAGCCCCTCCAACACCTCCGGCCCGCTGAGCCTGTACGGGCACTCGGCGTGCACCGCGCGCTCCGCCTTGTCCAACAACTGAAGGTAGCCTTTCCCTTCCGTATCCAGTGCTGTGATTCTGAAGCGCCTGTGTTCACCGGCGGCAAGCGCCACCCATTCCAGAAACTCCTCACCGTCCGCGTTGCCCGGGGCGGGATCCATGCCGTCTTGGTTGAAGAAAAAGAAGAAGTCGAGCCGGGCGTGCTCCGCGGGCTGCGGCGGGCTCGAGGTGTCAGCGTCCGCGTTATTCGGAGGGGCACCATTCGAGGCGCCGTCCGAGGACGACGCGTTCTTCGACGACTCTGCGCTTTCGCTTTTGGCTGCGGAGCGCGCGGCTTGACGCTTGCTTTCCGCGTCCGCGATAGAAAAGTGCGGCCCCGCGCCGTGCTGCGCGAGGTTCACGTTCGCTTTGACTGCCTCGCCACGGGGTGGCACAGGCACGAACTCGTCGGTGACCTGCGCCAGGGCAAAGTACTCTTGTACGAGCTGCTTGCGCGTCACCGGCCCGGCGATGCCGTCATCCGTGAGCCCGCGACTGCGTTGAAATCCGCGGATCAGCGCGTCGTAGCGCGGATCGGCGTTCTTGGGGCGTTCGTCCTCGCTCACCGCGCCAAAGTCCCCCAGCGCGGCGAGCATCCCGTGATCTTCCCGCGCGCCCCAACGCTCCTGCTTGGGAACGGAATCCGCATAGCTGTCGAGCCAGGTCTGCACGTCTCCTTCGAACCACGCTGAGACCATCGCGGCGCGGTCCCGAGAGAGCTGCTCGCTCTTGCCCGCGTCGCGCAGAGGGTCGGTGTGCACCACGATGAGTACGTCCTTGCCCGACGCGAGACGTGCCGCGAGTCGATGCACATAGCGCAGCCCTTCTACGGCGCGGTCGAGCCACAGGAACGTCTTGCCCGGGTCGAACAGCTTGCCGACAATCTCGCACTGCACCGCGTCCGGCACCACGATGATCGTCGTGAGCGTATCCAGCGGCACCTTGACCTGGCCCGAGTGCATCTCACTGAGGGTCGCGATGATCTGTCCCATGCTGCATGGTGAGCTTTACAGCCCGTTACCACTTCCATGCAAGGCGCACATGACAAGCAAGGAGTGCCAAAGGTACGCAAGCATCGCACCGTTACACTGGAAACTGCTTACCAGACCGCTCCTCTACCTGAGCCTCTTCTTCAAGCAGCATCGCTCGGCGGCGCACATCCCTTCTCCAGCATCGACCCCTCGTGCCAGGAAAAGTCGGAATAGAGAATTCCCGCCCCGGGTTCATGAACGGGAGCAGACCCAAAAAACCTCCCCGTGGCCATCTGCAACACCTGGCCCCTGCTCCTCGCTATGCAGGCTGAGCGCGAAACGACCACCCTCGCGCTAGCGCCTGCGTTCGCAGCTTCTTGGCTACCTTCTCGGTCTGATTGCCACTGAAGCCCCCAAAGTCAACAGACACATGCTCGGGAAAAGGGGTGCCGTCCACGTCGACCTTCAGAGCATGACCACGGCACTCGCCGTGCGTCACAGAGAGCACTCCCGCCGAAGCGTGGCCTTCCGAGGTGAAGTGCCTCCAAGCGGCTGGGGCCTCAATCATCTGCCCGTTGTACATCGAGAGCTTCTGCTTGTCCTTGGGGGTCGGCTTGAACGTCTGCGATGTTACTCTGTCGCCCTGCACCCAACTTGGATGGACTTGGCGATGAAGGAGACTGTCGTCGTTCATTCTTCCCCCTGCTCCGTGAGTAGCAAGCTACGGAGTTTGGCCCAGCCGGCTGCATCGCTGAGGTCCAGCGTGTCGGACGTCTCCGTTGAGCCATCAAGCGCAAGACTGTGGTACTCGCCTCGCCGTGTCTGCAAGTCAATGTCGACGCTGATGTCAGCGTCTCCAAGCTCCCATTCAAGACGTAGGCCGCCTGCCTCAGAGGGAAATACGTAGGGTAACGGCAGCTCGTCGTCGAACTGAGCATCGAAGGTGGCGGTAAACCAGTTGAGAGGAGCGCCGCTTGGCGCTCGGCCATGCCCCTCCAGCCAACCATCCGTCAGGGACCGCAGTTCGTCAACTCGCGCCGCAACGTCTAGCGGGTCCAACAGGTTCACACTCTCGACGTCAACGATGTTCTCCAGGCGGCCGGCTCTGGAGAATCGTGCGATGCCCCGATCGCTATCCTAGCGCCATCACGGTAGCCGTTGAATGCGTCCATGATGGTGTCCCGATACTCTTCAGGAATGGGACCGCTGGCCTTCCGTCCATCGACTAGACGGAGCTCGAAGCTCATGGTTTCTTGATTGGCTTCGTGAATGCCACCTCGCAAGGTGACATCCTCAGTTGTGGATTGGAGTTTCGAGGCGTGCACCAGCCGCTTCCTCGTCGCGCGAGTGAAGCGCACGGGGGTCGCTCTGTCCTCAGTCGTGAACTCGATGGCTTCGTCCTCCTGCAGGCTGCGGCCGAATCGGTCAAAGTACGCTAGGTACTTTGGCGGCAGTTTGCTTGGCGCCACCTGATCTTGCGCTTCGGCCATCACGCCGATGATGGCGTCGCGCGCGTCGACGTAGCACTGCTCGATGGTGTGAAGTAGCGCGGGCAGGGAGACTTCGGCGAAATCAAGCGAGATGACGGGGATGGCGCTGCCGTCCTCGACTCGGGTCAGTCGGAACTCGACGCCGCCGGTGAAGCCCCTTGGCGACCTGGTGCGGCCGGGGTGCTGCTGTAGGTACACCCACTTGGCAACTTCAGTAACCATCTCCTCCAGCAGCGCCAAGTCACGCAACATTTCGAGAGGGATAGCGGCCCCCTCATAACGTTCGCCCTTCAAATGGGGCTTCAGGAAGTCGGACTGGTCCATGAGGCGGCGGGCTCAGAACAT
>CAZNZA010000302.1:0-3433 GCA_964577325.1 uncultured Polyangiaceae bacterium | reverse complement strand
AGGCTGGGTACGTCCCAGTCCACCCAGTCGTTGCTCACGTCCGCGAAACGTCCGTCCGTGTACATGATGGCGGTGTCGGCGTCGTCGTCCCCAACCAGAAACTTCGCGACATAGGCTGCCACATGTTCGAGTTGCAGGGCAGGCACGTCGAAACAATGACGACTGCTGCCTACTTGTGAGCCACCCATGTTGTCGGCAACGCCCATCGCTTGCCAAATCGAGTGCGCGAAGACGGCGCCGAAGTGGGAACCTTTGCGGTCGAGCCAGTACTGTTCGGTGTTGTTCACGACCAGCAATGCCCGCGGCGCGACCAAGCCCATCACCATGTGGTGGTCGAACGGCAAACGATCCACGGCGTTGCCGAACTGGCTGAACGACTTGCGAAACCATGCGTTTTCGGTCGCTGCGTGCGACAAGGTTTGCACGGCGGCGTAGTCGGGCATCATGCCGTCCGCCACCCACTCTTCGTGATGGGCTTGCGCCAAACGCCACAGCGCCGAACCTCCAGCGCCTGACTCCTGAGGCAGCGTCAAGGCGATGCGTTCGTCCATCGCCCCCACGGCGAGGGCTCCTTTGCCATTGCGCGAGCAGCCGGTCACTCCGAGACGCGAGGTATCGATGTTGGCGTCTGGTGTTTCTTCGAGGGCATCGATCAAGCGACTCACGCCCCAGGCCCACGCCGACAGCGCTCCCGTCTGATAATCCGCCCCGTAGAGCTCGTAGAAAAGCCCATCGCCATACGAGCTGTGGCTTTGCTGAGCCGCGATAGCCTCGTGAGGGAATTCAATCATCGCCACACCCTGGCCGGAGATGGTTCCTTCGGCATCGAGGGCCGTCGTGCCTCCAAGCACAATCATGGCTGGGTGAGGGGCGTCTCCCGTGTCTGGATGACGCAGTGTTGCCTCGAACTCGATTTTCTTCTCACCGTGCTCGACGGTCACTCGAAGCGTGTCCCCTTGAAGGCTCCCCGTGACACGCTCCGGTTTGGGGGGCTTGGGGCCGAATTCGTAGGCTTGCACTTGAGCCAGGATCTCCGCCCGGCGGCAGGTCCAAGCAGCCTTTGTGTCTATTCTGTCTCC
Source organism: uncultured Polyangiaceae bacterium (assembly GCA_964577325.1). Classification (GTDB taxonomy): domain Bacteria; phylum Myxococcota_A; class Polyangia; order Polyangiales; family Polyangiaceae; genus SZUA-265. Next base: position 2,354 of record CAZNZA010000302.1, on the reverse strand, counting down.
GCCTAAGGAGAGAAACGGATCCGGCAAGAGTGCCTGTTCCTCCAGATCCTGGAAAGCATGTAACGCGGGCAGCGGACATGCGGCGCCGCGATCTTCGATCTCAGCGACGTTGGTGCCCGATCCATACTTTATCTCGGGCACTTCACCCCCTTCTCGTGCCGGCGCGGCAGGCGGTGGCGAATTGCCTCCGGGTGATTTGGAACCGTCTGGATCAGAGGAGCCCTCGAAGGGGGAGCTCGAGTCGTCGCCCTCGTTTCCGCTCTCATCGTCCCATGAACTCGGGCCTCCAAAGCAGGAGGGCATCAAAAGCAACAGACCGAAACTGGCGAGCAGCGACCGCATGGGCACCAAGCCGTACTTCAAGGCCACGCCAGCGACAACGCTCTGATTCGAATCAACGTGCTGCTGGAGTGACGATTTTTGGGGTCAAGACGCGGGATGTCCGCCTAATTTGTCGATCGAAGCGCGCAACTGGGCTTCCAGGTTTTCGTCGGTCGCGATCGTCGCTGGGTGGTTCCGGCGTGCTGAAGGCCTGGGCGAAAGCGGCTCCTCGACCCGGCGGTACGCAAAGCGGGGGGTGATGACTCGTTTGACGTATCCGGCGGGATCCTTGGTGCGGATCAGCCAAGTGACGATGGCCGGGGGGACCCCTTCGTACTCGTAGAGCGAGCCGCGGGCGAAGCGGATACGCATCAGTTGTGTCTCGCCGTCGTAGTCGACGACGGCGATGCCCTGGCGCTCGAGCTCGTGGCGAATCATAGGGGGTTCTTAACACTGTACATTTGAATTGTCTAGCAACCGACGGACAGGCAATGTCCGCCCTTTTCGCGCCAATCGAGGCGTATGCGCCTGCCACGTCGAATCCGTGTACGAAACTCGAAGGTCGGCCGAGATTGGGGCGGCGCTCCAGAAACTGGACCCAAAAGGGGAGGTTGAGGCGGGGATGACGACTGGCACAGTGGAGAATTCGCCCATAGCCAGAGGACGCTTACCTACCAGGTGCGTGGATGAGCGCAACACGTTCGCGGCGTGCTAGAGCAGGCTTCCTATGCGTTCGATTGGTTTTTCTTCCGTCTTGAGTAGCCTGATAGTCGGCACTGGTCTCGTCAGTTTTGGTCTCACCGCGTGCGGCGAAGACCCGGGCCCGTCCTATCCCAATGGCACCGGCAATCCCTCGACCACCATGGACCCTACGGGCGCTACGGTATCGCCGACCTCGAGTGGTCCTTCGCTCAGCCCCACGGTCAGCCCCGGGAACTCGTCTGTGTCGCCGACCTCAACTACGCCCGGCAACACTTCCCCCGGGATAAGCCCGGTCACGCCCCAGCCCAGCAACACATCGCCCATCAACCCTGCACCCCCGGCGAGCAGCCCCAGTAATCCGCAGCCAACCCTGCCGACCACGGACGACACTGATACGTCCGACACCACGATGGACACGGCGGCACCTCAAATGCCGAATACCGCCGATTCGACCGTGCCCAACACCGCGGACGATAGCAACGTCGATCCGACGGACGACAGCATGGGCATGCAAACGGACGACACCACCGTCGATGCCACGATGGCCACTTCGGACGACACCGACGGCATGGACACGACGTCGGACATGATGACGGAGCCCGACCCGGGCGGACCCGCTCCAGCCGAACCGAGTGAAGGTTGTGGCAAGCAGGGGTCACAGACGGGGAGTTCGGGGTCGCCGCTGAACGTTTCGAACCACCAATACTACGTCAAGTTGCCGAACAACTACGACGCCAACACCCCGTATCGGCTGCTGTTCATGTTCAACCCGACGGGCAATCCGATCAATTGGGCTGAACAGAACGCGGGCTTCGAAGCTATCGCCGCCAACGATCTGATCCGGGTTTATCCCCATCCTGCCAACTCCGGCAATGGTTGGAATGGGAGTGACGTGCCCTTCTTCCAGCCGCTTTACGACAAGGTCACGCAAGACTACTGCGTCGACAAAGCGCGGGTGTTTGCCGCGGGAGAGAGCTCCGGCGGCGACTTCGCCGGCATCTTGGGTTGTGAACACGCCGACAAGATTCGCGCGATCGGGCCGTGTGCAACGAAACGAGTCAATGGCTACGAGCTCAACGCCAACTCACGCAACTGCACTGGCCAGGTCAGCGCAGTCATCATTCACGGCGTCGACGACAAAGTACTCAACGACGCGGACGAAACCGGCATGCAGATGCGAGACTTCTATAGTCAGATCAACGGCTGCACGGCCATGTCGACACCCGTCGACGGCTTTACCGACAACCTCTCCAATTGCATAGAGTATCAAGGCTGTGATGAAGGGTACCCGGTGATCTGGTGCCACCACGCCGACCCGGAGTACTACCAGA
>CAZNZA010000301.1:0-3457 GCA_964577325.1 uncultured Polyangiaceae bacterium | reverse complement strand
AAGCTGGTCACCGACCTGCGGGAGGCCGGACTGTGACCCCCAGCCACTACCACCTAAGCCTAAGCTCCGACCTCGAATACGTGAGCCCCGACTTCACGTCATTCGTGAGCGACCTGCTGGCCTTCGCCGACGCGTACCCTGGCAAAGAGTGCCGCCTCAGCGACGCGGAGCGCACAACGATCAACCGCATGCTCGAAATGCGCGACGAGCTCATTGGTCTCCGGTCCCGCGAAGAGCGCACGACGCTTCCGCCGCCGGCCTCGGATGAATGGGACCGACGAAGCGATCCGGGGAGTGAAGCATGAACACCCCAACCGAGCCGCCCCCCGATACCGAGCGAATGCCCGCATGGGTGCCGCTCCCCGACGAACCGGAGGCCGTATTCCGAGCGGTCGAACACTACGCACACGGCGACGTCGAACAGCGTGTCATCGCCATGGATGAACTAGCAGCAGTAATCGAAGAGATTGTCAGAAGGAGAACGGAAGATGTGTACACAGGCTAGAGAGGCTTTTTGGATCGGCGCGACGCTCGCGACCATGACTTGGGGGGTGCTGATATGTCTGGGAACCTGACGGTAACCAACTACATCAAGGTCAGACTCGGCCCGACTGACGTCCGGTTCGTCTTTTTCGACGACGGAAATCCGTTCGATCTCGAGCGGGCGCAACGGGAGATGGCACGACACTGCATGGGCAGGCTCGCGGCTGACGTGGCGTCGCAATTTCGGGAGTCCGAGATTCCGGTTCCCGTGGTCGGGACGAATCCGCGGGGTGAGGAAAAGCAACAGCGTGAGAGCGGGTATGAAGCGCTCGCGGGAGAGTAGCGTGGGCAACCTGGGACCCGGAATCTACGAAGACATCCCTGAAGATGTCTACCACGCCGACCCATGCGAAGCGCCGTCGCTGAGCAGCAGTCTCGCGCGGGTTATTCTCAATGAGAGCGCGCAGCACGCATGGCACTTGCACCCTCGACTAGGTGGCAAACGGCGCAAAGCGGGCAAAGCAGCGCTTGAAGGGCAGCTGCTACACGCGATTGCGCTGGGGCAGCCGTTGCCCAATGGGGTTGTCGTCGTCGATTGCAAGGATTTCAAAACGAAAGCCGCGCAAGAGGAGCGGGACGCACTGAAGGAAGATGGAAAGACCCCGATTAGTCGAACCGAATTCGATCGGCTAAAGCATCAAGCTCGCGAGCTCAAGGAGCAACAGGACCGTGACACTGAGCTCGTTTGCTCGAGCATGGCCACCGCTGGAGCCATTTACGACGGGCAAGCCGAGGTCTCGATCATCTGGATCGAAGAGAGCTTCTACGGCCCGGTGACGTGTCGAGCTCGACTCGATCGCCTGGACGTTGAGCGGGGCATCATTCACGACCTCAAACGGGTGGATAGCGCGGCTCCAAGCAACGTCGACAAGAAGATTGCTGCCTGGGGATATCACATCCAGGGGGCAGCCTACTTGCGGGCGTTGGACTATCATATGCCGGGACTGAGCCCCCGGTTCCTGCTCCACTTCGTCGAAGGTGCGCCCGTCTACGGCTACACCCCGACGGAGCTGAACGAGGACTATCTTAGCATCGGGGAAGCCTTGTGGCTCCGAGCTGTCGAAGCCTGGGGCCGTGGCATTCACCGGGGCGAGTGGCCCGCATACGTACGACCTGGGCACGTGCACATCGCCTGCCCGAGACCATATCAAGCAATCATCGAAGAAGAGGACGCCGAAGAAGGCGAACAGGAGGCGGCGGCATGACGCAGACAGAACAAGCGCTAGCGAAAACCGAGCAGCGCACGACACAGCTGGCCCAAGCGGGCGACGAAATGAGCGTGGAACAACTCGTAGAGCGCGTGCGCAAAGTGCACCACGTGCAACGTGAGGTGATGAAGGACGGCATTCACTACGGCAAGGTACCGGGTGTCGACAAGCCGACCCTGCTCAAGCCCGGGGCCGAAGTACTGGGCATGACGTTTCGTCTAGACCCACAGTTTGAAATCACCGAGCAGATACGCGAAGGGAACCACTTGACGTTAGTAGTCCGGTGCACTCTCTTCCACGTGCCAACGGGAGCGAGACTGGGCAGCGGTATGGGTTCATGCTCGACCAAAGAGAGTCGATACGCCTACCGGAAAGGCGAGCGAGCTTGCCCGAAGTGCGGCAAGGAAACGATCATCAAGGGCAAAACCGAGTTTGGCGGGGGCTGGGTGTGCTTCACCAAAAAGGGTGGGTGCAATGCCAAGTTCGGCGACAACGATCCAAAGATTACGGGTCAGCAAGTCGGGCGCATTGAGAACCCCGACGTGTACGACCAGCACAACACCGTGCTCAAAATGGCGATCAAGCGCGCACACGTGGCCGCGATTCTGTTCGTGACTTGTGCCAGTGAGATATTCACCCAAGACGAAGAGGACCTGTCGACGGATGACCTACCCGTTGAGACACGCGCCGCGCGCGAAGAGACACAGCCGACTCAGCGAGGCAACTACAAGGACCGGGACGCCGACACAGAGAAGCGCCTGGAAACCCTGCTGTACGACTACACGCAAGCGAAGACGATTGCCGACGTCGACAAGCTGGAGACGGAACGAAAGAAGCTTTGGTCAAAACTGGACCGCAACCAGAAGCAGGTCGCAAAGCAAGCGTCTGACCTGGCTCTCGAACGAATCCAGCCGGCGCAAGACGCTGAGTTTGAAGACGAGCCAATGCGCGAGCCCGGAGACGACGGCGACGAACTCACGGGGGCAGCATGAGCGGGCTCAACAGGGTGATGCTGCTCGGCAACCTGTGCGCCGAACCAGAGATGCGCATGACAGCCGGCGGTCAGGCGATTCTGAAGCTCAGGATTGCAACTAACGAATCGTACCTGGACCGCAACCAGGAGCGAAAGGAGCGCGTCGAGTATCACTCAGCGGTCCTTTTCGGTAAACGCGCCGAATCACTCTCCCGCCTCCTAGCAAAAGGCTCACAGGTCTACGTCGAAGGCTCCCTACGCACGACCAGCTACGACGATCGCGACGGGAACAAGCGATACAAGACGGAGGTGGCCGTCTCGAATGTCATCCTCTGCGGTGGGCGGGGGCAGCGACAGGAGCGGTCGGGGGATGAACCGCGAGCCTCTAGCAAGTCGGAGGAGTTCGACGATGACGACGACTCGATACCGTTCTAAGGCAACCATGACCAAACCGAAAACCGCAGTCGAGCTGCAAACATTCGTGCTGTCGGCACTGGGCAGCGCCTTCCCCAGAGCAACGTTCACCGGATCCGCCTACATTGCTGAGGTCTATCCTTCGGTTGTGGGCGCAAGGATAGAGCTGACGCCCGAGCTGCGTTGCAACACACAACACCTTTGCACGGCCAAAGCAGAGGCCGTAGCGGAAGCGATGCGCCTGCTCGAGGAAGGGGTCGAGAGGCCGAGCCGACACAACCGCGCCCTCGAAGTCCTGAAGCCCGCATTCCCGGGTGCC
>CAZNZA010000300.1:0-3529 GCA_964577325.1 uncultured Polyangiaceae bacterium | reverse complement strand
GGCGGAGTAGAGCGCGCCGCTTGAAACGCTAGTTCAGGACTGCCCGAGATCTGAGCATACGCCTCATCACTCAGGTCACGGAGTGGGAAGGCGGTGAAGTCAGAGCTCAAACGCGCCACGATTGACCTGCGACTTGCAACGACCCAGAGCGGGAAGCTGGCAGCTTCGGGATCCCAGTCCGGCCCGTCGTCGATATGTAAACGCGTACCCATCACGCCCGGTACAAACACGATCGGAACTACCTTGCTGTTGATGGTATCGAAGGTCTGACTGTCGGTCGCGTGTTCCTGAACACTTCCCATAGCAGCTCCCGATTCTGTACTATTCGGTACGTGGCCGAGTTAACGTCAAGATGTCCCGCCAGACTGTGGGCATTGACGGCTCTTGCCGGCAATCCCCTGAGCAGCTGACGTGCAGGACTCGTAATGGCCGGCTCGACGCTTGCATCGATGACGGTACAAATATCGCCTGGGCGACGAAGCAGTGTTCACCAAGACCCAGGCGCTTGGCAACCAAGTGCCGAACAGTCACGATACCCACTGTTCGGCTGTGTTGACCATACCGCGGTGCGTGCCACCCTAAGCCAGTGAGGGCGTTCGCACCGCTACTTGTAGGCCCAACCATAGCCGGTGGGACTGTTTCATTGCCAGAGTTCGGCTCACCTGAACCGAACTCTGGGGTTAAGTCGTGCTTCGCGACGTCATACGCCGTTGGTGGCGCATCGCGTATGACGTCACTTTCGACCGGCAGAAAGCTCAAGTCAATCGGCGCAAACTCCAACGTTTCTTCCCAAGTTATGGAGAGCCGTGCCGCCGACGACTGGTAGGCGAAGCGTTGAGGTGGCTCCTGCGCAGCGGAAAGCGCGACACAGATGCCGCGCGCGAGCCAACCGGAACTACTGCCGTCACTCTTGGGTCGACTCAAAGACGCGAGCAAAGTCGCGAGATCCGCTTCCGACGTGGGACCCGATACCGCCAACGTTCGGAATTGACCGTCATAGGAAAGCGTGAGCAGCCACAGCGTGGGCTCCGTGCACGTAGCTTGCCCCAAACGGCAAAAACCGCGCACCACGAACTCGGAGTGAGGTGCACTCACGATGGGAGACACGCCCAGCTGCTGCAACCGCTCGCGTGCCCTCACCAACCAGCCTTCCGGATCACCCTGGTCCCACTCCTGCTCTTCGATCACGAAGTCGCGCTTTTCCGTGACCTGACGGAAGCGGTAGTACGTGACGTCTTCCCAACCGGGAGGTGGAATGAAGAAAACGCCATATGGCGGAGTGAGCATAGTCAAAAGGTGTTGTCCGTGCTCAGGTTGAGCCGTCCGCTAGGTGTCCTGCCCAGTAGGATACCCAGCGAGGGTAACATCCGAGCGGGCGCGAGAACAAGGTTTGCGGAAGATTCAAGCCCGACCGAGCGATGAGACACCAGGCGTCGCCGCTCGCTGCCGGAGCGCAGCATGAACTGCATTCACCTACTGCCAGCGTCTCGCGGCACAGACGCGGCACCCAGCGGGTGAGACACGCATCGAATTTTCTCCTACTCACAGCTCTCGACGCATCGGAGCTCCGCTCCAGGCGGATACAGCGCCGCAATCGGGGACGGTACTCGCTGCAGAGGGCGAGCCGACGTTGCCTCCGCCCCAATCGGTGCGTTCGCCCTCGACCGCAACCACGCGTCCGTCGTAGTCGACGAGCCGCAGCGGCCCATCGAGAACCGCATAGCCGAACGGGAGCAGCGGTTGAAAGCGAGTGTCCTCATCAGTACCACCCTTCAAGTAAACGCAACTACGGGCGCGGTCCGCGTGCAGAGAGAAACGTCCGAGCGCGTGCATCATCGCGCTCGACGATCGCGCTGGATTCGTGACCAACGGGAATGCACCGCGGGCAGGAGGAAGGGGCATTTCCTCGAGACGCGCGTCCACGAGCTCGATGAAGGCCTCGAGCTCCACGTCGGGTCCCACCTCTTTCACGATGATTTCTCGTGTCGCCGCGTCTACGGCTTCCAATTGGATACGAGCGCGCCCCGATACCTCGTCGAATCCACCGGACAAGAACAGCGCCTCTGTTGGCTCGAGCAGGCGGTGCAAACGCTCGATCTTGTGGGCACCTTCGGCCCGGGTAATCGTTGCGCCACCGACGATACAGAGACGCTCCCCTCGCTTCAGCTTCAGTTCGCTTTTCACGTATTCTTTGACGTCGCTCACGTCACCGGTCATGCGAACGGCGAGCGTCTGACGAGGTCGGTCCCACCAGATGCCGGACACGCGTGAGTCGTACGCTTGCTGCAAACGCTCCAGCGCGAGCCGTAGCGTCTCGGGACCGTTTACAGGACCGGTAAGCAGGGCTTGGTACTCGGGGCACGGATTGCGATAGCGCTCGCTCGGCTCGTCCGACAGCGGGGAGTCGGCCTCGACCTTCTGCACTCGCAATGTCGCACCGTCGTACTCGCCGTGTACGATGACGGGCACGACACGTTTCGGCGTAGAAATGAACGGCGGTGGAACCTCGCCGCGTACTTCGACCCCTGGACAAGCTGCAACGCGGCGACCGGGACATATCTCCCGAACGGGATTTCCGTCCATTCCTGTGCCGTCTACGACGATCCCACGCAGCGTCGCAACAGTCGACAGCTTGCGTGTCGGAACGGAGTTGTGGAGAGGCGGTGTGCCGGTCGCGTTAACGGGATCCGGCGGGCTCGTCGGTTTTGTTATGCGCGGGGACTCGGTCGGTCGGGAGCAACCAAGCGCCGAGCCGAGCGTCAAGAAGAGTGCGCACACCGTCGTTCGCCAAGGCATCGGGCAAGACTGACCGGAGCGCGACGGTGTGGCAAGGTGCGAACGAAAGCCCCTAGACCGTGAGGCGAGCGTAAGCGGGCGCACGCCCGCTAGCGAGCCTGTGGAGTGTAGGGCGAAGCCCGAACGATACCCGCTGCGAGTTACTGGCAGACCTGATTGTTGGTCTTGCAGTCAGCCCGATCCGCCACGGACACCGGACCGCGCACGCAGCGTGTGTTTTGCGCCCCTACTTTTCCAAAGTCATAGAATTGGCCGCTGGCCTGGCCAGCCCCGCAAACTTTGGGTTCGTCGCCGGCGATGGTACCGGTTTCGGTCGTCGTCCAGATGCCATCGTACATGGCCGTGAAGACGTCGTACACTGGCGGATAGGTGCCCTGACAATGGAAGATTGTAGTGGCCTCTCCCGCGGTGGGAAGACGCCAGTCGTCATGTCCACCTAAGGTAAGGTTTGCGCAATAGGCATCCGCCTCTGTGTAGGGGTGACCGGTTACGTCGGTCTTCATCCAAGTAAGACACGTCTTTTGGTCCAACACGGCCTCTCCCTCCGCAACGAAGTCCCCGCTCGGATTAGGGGTGCAATCACCACCGATGGATGGTCCTCCCGTGGAGGTGGTCTCATCCGTTGTGTCTGTGCCCGTATCTCCTTCTTGTTCCGTTCCAGACGTGTCTTCCGTTCCCGACGTGCCGTCATCGGTATCAGTTCCCGACGTATCGTCGCTAGGGGTGGCATCAT
>CAZNZA010000299.1:0-3556 GCA_964577325.1 uncultured Polyangiaceae bacterium | reverse complement strand
TTCGGGGGCTGGGCAAGTTACGACGGCAACAGCGATCCGTTCAACCCAGAGCTCCCGCCACCGGAGGAACGTGCCCAGCCGCTGCCGCTCGATGCCGAGACGGCCGTGCTGGTACTGACTTCTGAGCTCACCGGACGTCAGCTCATCATGACGCGGCGCCTCAACGATGTAGAAGAGCCGGGTCTCGTTCGCACGTGCTTGCCCGATATCCCGTAAGCGCGACGGGGGCAGCTCAGTCGAGCGCAGCTCGCGCCGACGCGCGCGCTCCGAACACGGTGCGCGTCGCCAATGCTTGGAGTCGTACCCATCCGCTGCGATCGTCGGCCAGCAAGCCTTGCACGCGCTGGGCGTCGTTCGTACACAACAAGCGGATGATGTTGACCAGAAGCCCGTTCAATTGCGGCCGTACCTCGTACCACTGAAAGGCAATGATGTCCGTCAGCTGTTGCGCCAGGGTCGAAGCCGTCGCTGCGGCGGGTCCGCTATCGGCCTGGCTCCGCAGCAACACCTTCAACTCGAGGGCCCGCGCCTCCAGCGCAACGTAAGCGGTGTTCATGGCCTCTATCGGCTCCGCCAAGCGCCAAGCACCACGGCTGAGCTCCTCAGCGTTGGCAAGCTCACCCGGGGGTTGGAAGCGATAGTCATTCCCCAGTCGCTCGAGCAACTGCACCCATTCGCTCGTCGCCGCGCTGAACTCGCTCATCCGCTGCTCGTAACGCGAAATCAGCTCGGCTGCAGACACGGCAGCTTCGGCACGCTGGGTCCAATGGGATAACGTGTCGTGGGAAGCGAAAGCAAACGTCTCGAGCGAACGCTCCGTCTCGAGCAACGTGCGCTTCGCCACTTCTATGCGCGCCTGCAAACGCACGCGCTCCATCTGCCAATGCGTGGAGTGTGCACAATATGCGGCAAGCACGTCCGCCGCGTCAGCCGTATCCCCTGGCTCGTGCGCGTCCCGCGGGGCCAGCAACCGTTCGGGCAGGGAGAAGGCGGCATGAATGGCCGAGGTAATGGCGACATGTGAATGATGCAGCCGCGCTCGCTCGATGCCTTCACGAAATGCCCCGTCGCCGAGGGAGCCCCGCATGCGCTCGGATGCCGCATTGTACAGCGCCACGGCTTGAGCGACGCCCTGCAGTTGAAGACGCAGCGCGGGTACCGACTCGGGCGCGAAGGCAAGGTAGTGTCCAGTCGCCGTCATCAAGTCGTCGCCCAAACGCACGACTTCCTTCAAAGCGGAATGAACATCGACTACGTACGACCACGCCACAGCATCTGGATGCTCGAGCTCGCGGTGAGGTTCGTCGCGCAATGCCGTGCGCGATGCAGTTTGGGAAGCCGTGCGGGAAGCTGCGCGCGCCAAAGTTCGAGAGCGGCCGACGTGACGCACCGACGGCTCGAGCCACGGCGACGGCGTGAAAGGGCCGGACACCACCACCCCGACCGTGTCCCCCTGTGAACCTTCGAAGCACCATTGAAGTTCGTCGATCGCCTCCCCAACGGTCGTGAAGCGGCGGCGTGGTAGACGGTTCAAGCAGCGCAACAACCATTCGTCAAAGGCGGCGGGAAGCCGCACCTCGACGAACTGGCGACGCAGACGTTCACTCGGAGCCTCGAATGGCCGCGACGTGATCTCTTCGTGCAGTTCGACCGCGCTCCCCGACGTCCAGTAGGGCTGCCCGGTAAGCGCAAAGTAGGTCACCAAGGCAAAGGCCCAGACGTCGGTCTGAGGCGTGACTTCTGCGCCCGTCGCCTGTTCGTAGGCACGGTACAGCGGTGTTCCACATGCGCTTCCCTGCGTGGGCCGGGCCTCGTCCACCATGTCGGCCAAGCCGAAGTCCAGGATCTTGACTCGCGGCGCCGCGGCTCCCGCATGCTGGAGGAAAATGTTCGAGGGCGACAGATCGCGATGCACAATCGGTGTGCGCCGCCCTTGCGCGTTGACGTAGCGATGCGCCGCGTCCAAGCCGCGAGCTACTTGACGCATTACCCTCAACGTCGTCTCGACGTCCAGCGGCCCTCGCGCGTACACCCAGCTGGCCAAGTCGCACCCCTCTAGAAGCTCCATGGCGATGAAATGTGTGCTCGTGGCCTCATCGAAACCCAGGTCGTAGGGCATGACCAAGGTGGGTTCGCCCTTCAGTCTTCCAAAGACGCTGGCCTCGAGCCGTAGCTGACCCAAGCGATGACCAGCGTCGCTGTCCCGAGGATGCAGGACCTTCAACGCCCGCTCCTGTTCGAGCACCACGTGCCGAGCGCGATACACGGTGCCTGTTCCACCAGAACCCAAGCGTTCGCCTATCTCGTACACTCCCGCGTAAAGGGCGCCCGAAGTCAGATGGAGAGCAGCGACCACGGTTCGAGGTTAGGCCGCACCCGCCGCGCGGTCAAGCCAGGGTACTTGCCGTTGGCAGCGGGGATCGTCGTGTTTCCCCGCACCACCGTACCGATTTCGGTACCGGCGCGATTCATGGTTGCTGCACGCGGCCGGTCATGGGAACGAATCTCACGGGCGTTATCGTGCTCTCTTCAAGCCCCTTTTCCGTCTTCTCGAGGACGCGTAGGTCCTGACGCTGAACGCCAACGGGGATCACCAGGCGTCCCCCTACTTTCAACTGCCGTTGAAGCGGTTCGGGGATCTCGGGCGGCGCGGCCGTCACCACGATGGCATCGAAGGGCGCGGCCTCGGGCCATCCCGCGTATCCGTCGCCGACGCGAAAGCGGACGTTCTTGGCGAGACCCAGGCGTTCCAGATCGCGTCGAGCCGCGGTGGCCAGAGACTCGACGATCTCGATGGTGTACACTTCCTGGGCCAACTTGGCCAGAACCGCCGCCTGGTAACCCGAACCCGTTCCTATCTCCAGTACTCTGTCCTCGGGCCCCACGCGCGCCAGTTCGGTCATCAGCGCAACGATGTAGGGTTGGCTTATCGTCTGCTGCTGCCCGATCGGCAATGGCCGATCCTCGTAGGCGTACGGTCGCTGGGCGCGCGGAACGAGTTCGTGGCGAGGAACGCGAGCAATGGCATCGAGCACCCGCTCGTCGCTGATACCAGCCCGCCGTAGCGTCACGATCAGCTGGTCTCTCTGCTCCACCATCTCAGGCGACAGCCCATCGTCAGCCCGCGAAGGACCAGCCCCTGTCGCCGCTTCGTGGGCGGACGGAGTGGACGTGATGCCGTGAGTGGCCGGCGTGGGCGGCTCTCTCCCGCAGCCGAGACATGCTGCCCCGATCGCTAACGAAAGCCAGGTGACGCGGGTTGATCTTTGCTGCTTTTCCATGCTTCCTCCTCGACCCATGAGATACTTGGTCGCAAATCGCGTGCCCACCGCTCCTGCGCTCCAAGTCGCCGGCATCGACAGCGCCGCACATTAACGGCACGCCTGCGGCGCCCGGTCGAGCGCTGGGTGAGATCCTTTTTGGCTGAAGGTCCGACAGTGTTTTGGAGATTGACGTGCAGGCGTGACTGCGTTCCCCTGCACTTTCCTATGACTTCATCCTGTCGATGCCCGAGCGCTCGAATCCTTTTGGCCCTGGGAGCGGCTGGCGCGATCCA
>CAZNZA010000298.1:0-3565 GCA_964577325.1 uncultured Polyangiaceae bacterium | reverse complement strand
CGAACGGGCGTATCGAGGCGAGACGGTCGTGCGAGGAATGTGCTGCTCCGCGTGCACGGGCGCAACCGGCGTGGGTTGGGCGCTCTGGCTTTTGGGACTCGACCAGCACGTCGCGTCCGGCTCTGCCACCACCGACGATCTCGAGCACTGGCGCCTGACTGACGAGGGCAAAGATTATCTGAAGCGCTCGACGAACGCCTGGGGACGCGCCGAAATCGCCCATGGCGAGCGTGAGGGGACGGCGATGAAGAGAGCGGCGAGGGCCTGCGCCTTTTACAGCAAGCTGCCGGCGCATTAATGCATAGGCTCGGCATCCGGGACCATCCCGTCCGCGGACGCCTGCTCACATGGCGCCTATCTTCAGTCACCGAAGCCGTTGCTGCGGTTCCAGTCCATTGTTGCCGGCCGCGCTCGTCATCGTGGCGATGGCGTCGATCCAGGTCGGCTCGGCCCTTGCCAAGCAACTCTTTCCTCTGGTCGGCTCGACCGGCGCCGCCGCTCTCCGGCTCCTGATCGCAGCGGCTCTGCTCGTTGGCATTCTTCGCCCATGGCGCATACGCTTGACGAGCGCGAACTGGCGCTCGTTAACTATCTACGGCTTGGCGTTAGGAGGCATGAACAGCCTCTTCTACGCGGCAATTCAGCGTATCCCGCTCGGTATCGCCGTCGCTCTCGAAGTCACTGGTCCCCTCGCCGTCGCCGTGATTTCCTCGCGGCGCGCCATGGACTTCCTTTGGATAGCCCTTGCGTTAGGAGGGCTCTTGATGCTGCTGCCTCTAGGTCAAGCTCTAGGTCAAGCGGCCTCCGGAGTCGACCTGCTGGGCGTGAGCTATGCCCTGGGCGCAGGTGCGTCCTGGGCGCTGTACATTCTTTACGGCAAGAGTGCGGGGGCCGAGCACGGCGTGCAGGCCACCGCCGCCGCGATGGTTGTGGGTGCCGGCGTCGTTTTGCCATTTGGCATAGCCCAAGCCGGCATGGCCCTGTTTACTGCAGACGTGCTACCGCTCGCCGCCGCGGTGGCAGTATTGTCAACGGCTTTCCCTTACACGCTGGAAATGGTTGCCCTGAGGCGGCTACCGACGAAGACGTTCGGGACCCTTACAAGCTTGCAGCCGGCGTTTGCCGCGATGTCGGGAATGGCGCTGCTCGACGAAAGATTGACCTTGATGCAGTGGCTTGCCATCGGCGCCATCATTGCCGCTTCGGTTGGTACGACGGCTACCTCCGTGGAGCGACCCGAACCTCCACCCGAGCTCACGCGCTCGCGCGAAAAGTGACCAGAAGCTCGTCCAGCTGCTCGAAAGTCTCACCCATCACATCCTCCATGCCATGCTCGGCCTCGAAGGCTTCCTTCGAGGGATAGAGCTCGTGCAGGACCAGCAGCGTCTTGCCGTCTTTTTCCTCAAACGTCACCGTGGTGACGGCACCGTTGTCCGTTTCGTCATTGGTCCAGACGAGGCGCGCGTGAGGGATGACTTCGATGTACCTGCCGTGGAACTCCGTGGGCGTTGAGGCGGGGCCGAACACGAGGATGTACTTCCCCCCGGTACGCACGTCCATCTCGCAGGAAAGCAACGACATGCCCATCGACTTGGGTAACCACCACCGCTTGAACAGCTCGGGCGTGGTCCACGCCTCGAACACGAGGCGTGCCGGAGCGTTGAACACGCGCGTGACGACTATCTCACGCTCGGACGTCTGTTTCACCGTCGTGCGGTTCTTCGCTGAGTTGGATTCACTCTCTCTTCCTTCGTCCATGCACCTTCTCCTTGCGTTTCAGTTGTTCGACAATCTCTTCCAATGCGTCGAAGCGTGCGTCCCACAGTTGACGATAGCGCTCGAGCCAAGCCGTCTCGTCTTCCAGGCGCAGCGGCCCCAACTTGCACGTACGCACGCGACCGACCTTTTCGGTGGTGACGAGCCCTGCCTGCTCCAAAACCCCGACGTGCTTCTTCATGCCCGTCAGGGTCATGTGAAACTTCTCGGCGAGCTCCGTGATCGAGGCATCTGAACGCCCCAGCTGCTCCAAAACGCCGCGTCGGGTCGCGTCCGAAAGCGCAGCGAACGAGGCATCCAGGCGCCGACTCGCATACTGAACCATACGGTTCAGTATCTACCGCACGCATGAGCAACATGCAACTGGAGAACGAGCGCGCGTTGCCGCGATTGACGTCTCCAGCCGAGACGGGCGCTGGATTTGCTCCCCCTTGCCTCGTCAACAGAGTTGCCCGAGAGAGTGCGGCGGGGTTAGAGCACCTGCTCGAGGAGTGAGACGAGAGCTGCCCGGGGAAAGTCGTTGATTGTGAACACCTTCACGTGCCGGACGTGCTTCCCTGTCCCGACCAGCAAGCGTTCGGGATCCTCCAGCTTCGCACCGGCGTAGAACCCGAACTGGACATGGTCGGGTTCGGCGTGGATGTAGACCTTTGGGGTGCCGTCGAGGGTCCAGCAGCCTTGGCCCCACTTCACGGTCGGGGTGAAGTCGGGGGCAGTCTCCTTCACGACCTTCGAAAGCGCGGTGATGAGCTTCTGATTCCTCGCTGATTGGTCACGCTTCCACTCCGCGAAGGAGGCGTACGCCTTCATCTTCCGCGGGGGCATCAGCTTTGCCTTCTTGCGTTCTGCCATAGGACGGTTCCCCTTCAAGCAAGGGTGCACCCAGCTAATAGCGCAAATTTATCGTGGCGTCAGCAGGGCAACTGCAGCCCGCAGGGCGGCCCAAGCCCTGGTCAGATCCGACGCGGAGCTAGACGGCCCGTCGATCGGCTCTTCAGTTTACCCGACACCACCAACGACAGCTTCGACGTTGTGTCCATCGGGATCCAAGGCGAAGGCAGCGTAGTAGGAAGCTCCAGAACCAGGACGGGGCCCAGGCTTGCCATTGTCAGCTCCACCAGCATCAAGTGCAGCGCGATGGAACGCTTTGACCTTCTCCTCGCTGTCAGTCTTGAATGCAAGGTGAACTCGGGCAGTCCGATCGGCAGCGCCAAAGTAGAGTGCCGGCGAACCTCTCTTCTTGAAGCCAACGTAAACGTCGGCGCGCCAACCCGCGCATGCCCATCCAAGAGGTATCAGGATCGCCTCGTAAAAGGCTTTCGTACGAGCGATATCGGTAACGGGGATGCTGATGTGGTCCATGCCGAAAAGGATGAAGTCTCCTGTAGGGGGAGGGTCAAGCGCCGGCCAACCGCTTTTGTACGTACGTTCTGACCTTCTCGAGCTCTCTCGCCTTTCGCTCGAGCTCACGGATCTCGCCATGAACCGTCCGCAGCCTACTCTCGACGATCGCGTTCATCTGATCCGGGGGCGGACAGTCGGGCTTCGACGCCGTGACCAAAGCGAGAACATCCTTCGTCTCGGCGACGCTGAAGCCCAATCCACGACAATGAGCAGCAAGCCGTAGAATCTCCACGTCGCGATCCGAGAAATCTCGATAGGCACCTGACCGTGACACGTTCTGCAACAGACCAACGGCCTCGTAGTGCCGTACCGCTTTGATAGTGAGCCCACTCGCATGAGCTGCAGCTCTGATCTTCATGTCCCTCGTGTAGTCCAACCAACGCTT
>CAZNZA010000297.1:0-3570 GCA_964577325.1 uncultured Polyangiaceae bacterium | reverse complement strand
AAGAGAAACTTGTGGGCAGGGCTCGTTCGCATGTTGACCACGTTCGTAAAGGGTCGGGTCGTCGTTTCCGCGAAGCGTCGCTTTGTACCCTCGAGATCGGAGTAGGTCAGGTGGAGATCGAACGCCAACCCCAGCATGTGCGCAGAGAAGGATGCTACGGCCCTTGAGTTGCCCGAGGCCTCCGCGTTCCGCTTTGCGACGTCCGAGGTGCGATAGCCCGAGCCAACGATGAGTGAAACGTTGTATTCCCGCAACGCCGCTGCCGCCGTCACGTTGAAGGCCTGCAAAGCATTCTCGAGCAGAAACGCCCTCGCACTCCCGTTATCGATGAGGAAACCAGATGGGTGCGTCGAGCTCGGCCTCGGGGTCAGGCTCGGCGACGGTCGATTCGCCTCAGGAATGAGGCGGCAATTGTCTTCGATGTCCCGGGCGATGCTGGGATAGCGTGCTCGGGTGCACAGCGCGTCTGCAGTGGAATTGACGCGCCGCTCCGGCCGCAAGACCTTCAAATCGGTCGACATCAGGCTTGCCGCCCACTCATTGTCGCCCGGTGGTCCACCCGGAAAGTCAGCGTCCTTCCAAGTGATTCGAAAGGAGCCCGTCCCCAACCCGCGGTAGGTCAGTGCTCGTTCCACGGGGTCGGTCGGCAACCGGGAGGTGCGAGCGAGCTGGTCAGCATCTAACCCCCCAAGCAGATCAAGGGACGAAGCGTCCGGATCCCACAAGAAGTCGAACTCCAATGCGCGCGCCACGCGCTCCGCGCGCGGAGTGATGGCGGCGCGTGGCGGGCCCGCGATGGGGTACGGGCGCCCTGCGACCAACTCATCAAGTTCGTGACGAAACACCGTGGCGGCGTTCGTATGCTCCACTCCTTGGCGGATGCGTGCGGCGGCGTCGACCCACAACATCGGTGCTCGGAGACACTGGAGAGCTTCCTCCCGAAGCAAGCGCGCCTCTGGCGGTTCCAGGATGTAGGTCTGACCCAAACCATTGGCAGGGAGCCAAGCCGGACCACTCCCACTCGCACCGCCTCCTTCATTCAAGTCAGGACCACTCATCTTCACCCTTCGTTTCGGTGCCGCGATTGGCTACAGCCTAGCCTCTGCCGCTCCTAGAGCAACGCACTATCTTCTACGCTGCACTGACTGGCGTGTGGTTTCACCACGGCAGGGAGCGCGAGATGGGAAGAGCTGGGAGTTGCTGGGGAAGTATGGTAGCGGAGCGCAGAGGGATGTGCCCGCGGACCGATGGCTGAATCGAGCGTGAGAGTTCTGTTGACGCGCCAGTTGGCGGAGGGGCAGCCACCCTGCGGCCGGGTGGACTTGGTTGCTGGGGGCGCGGAGGGCTCCAGCGTAACGGAGGCGCGACAAACGGCAGAACTCGCTTTCTCCGCCCGGGTGATGGATCGGGCTCGGGAACCCACGGCAGAAGAACGAATCGCTCTCGGGACCGTGAAGGGCGAGATCGCCCGCGGCTCAGATGGCGTCTTATTCTTCGCGACGGAGTTCCTGCCCAACACTGCGGAGGGCTTGCAAACGGTTCGGGTCATCCCGCTTCGGTTTTCTCCGCAGTTCGACTTGGACTTCGAGGTCCTGCTACCGCTACCGGATGACCCCGATGCGCGATTTCGGTACGCGGAAGTCTCAGTCGAACTGCGTGTCGCCGGCGAGGTGGAGGGTGCTCCAGAAGTCAATGACACGCTGGACTGGGCTCTGCCGGACATGCGCTTGGTGGTCAAGCCGGCGATGTGTCTAGGAACCCCGATGGTCGATGCAAGGCAGCACAATCTGGCGCTCAGCTGCCGCCTCCCTCGGCCAGGGCTCGTCGTTGAAACTTTCGAGTTGAACGAACAACCGCTGCAAGAGGGGCAAGACTTCTTCCAGTTCGAAGGGCAGCTGTTCTTCCGAACCATCGAGAAGCCTGACGCCGCCATGCAGGGAGTGGTACGAACCAAGGATGGCCAGGTCTTCAAGCTGACGGTGGGCGTCGCCGACACGTTGGAAACCAGGCTCGACTCCCTGAAAGCGCAACTCCACAACGCGCGGACACTAGCGAACGTGGCGGCCGTGAGCTCGCGAGCGAATGGCAACTCCAAGGCCGATGCCGATGCATTGCGTGAGGAACTTCTGACCCAGGCCTTGTGCCAGAAGTTCAGACTTCTCGACAGCCTCGAAGGCATGCTGGAAAGCGACGCGGACCTAGCGACGTTTGAAGCGGGAAGAGCAGGCCTTCCGTTACTGACCCCCGCGCAGGAGGAATGACTCCCGATGGCTGCGTTTCAAGCTCAAGCGATCACGCAGGCTGCGTTCTCCGGTCTCGCTGGGCGCTTGACGGATGGCTTTGGCCTGTTCGTCGATGGCCCCTATCACTACGCCGTCGCCGACAGCAACGTCTTCCGTATCGACGTCGTGCGTCGCACTTCAGCGATCACCTTTTCACAGACGATCGCGCGGTTGCCTGGAAACGCCAAAGTGGTCATCAATGGCAACTACTTCACCGGCTCAGCGTTGTACGCTCGGGCATTCACTGGTGTCGTGCCCCCTGGCTCCGTCCATAGCCAAGGCGAGGTCATCCAGGGTGGTGCGCTGGTGCTGCCCGACGCTGCGTCGGGGGCCGACTTTTTCTACTTCGGTCGGGATGATGCGGGACCGCCACAATATCTTGCAGGGGGGCCATCCAACCCGCCACGGAGCTTGCACGAGGGCATGGGCGGCCTGGGGCCAATCCTCCTGCCCAACCCGGTAACGGGTACCCCGCTGCGCTTCGGTGCGGGGAATCGCTACATGTCCGACTCCTTTAAGCTCACGCCACCGGCGAACGACGACGAGTGGCGAGACTGCCTCCAACGCAACAACAACACCTACGCTTCGATTCACGCGGAGGCGCTGCAAGGAACTGGGTTTTGCGCGGTCGCAGCTGTGCCCGCCGAAAGACTACTCCTGCTGCTCGCCAAACCCCACGGAATGCCTGGTGGACTGGACGAGCTTCGCGAAAAGCTGTTCGACATCGGTTGTCCCTTGGCGTGTTTTACGGACGGCTCCAACTCGACGACCATGGCGGTCGATCGTCAGGTGGTGCCGCACATTGCGCCAGCGACCTTCAAAGACAACTTGATCGAAACGGGATTCGTCCTCTTTCGCTATCGGGCGCTCCCAGCCGCCAAGGTACGCGTGACCTTCAATCTGATTGAGGTCATCGACGACGAGGAGCTCTTTGGCGGTGGGACGTGGACGGTGTTGGCACAGGTCCAAACCAACACCATTCGATTGCTCGATCAGGCTGAGGTCGCCAGCGGCGACCGTATCACCATGTCGAAGAGCATCGACGTGACCGTGCCCTCGGGTCAGGAGCTCATGGTGCGGACCGGTGCAGAAGACGTCAGCGACGGCGACGACGCAGGTTTCACTCAGGAGCACTACCCCGCAACGCTTTCACCAAAATTTGGTGAGGGGAAACACGAGCTCAAAAGCTCGACCGGTAGTTACTCCGTCACGTATACGATCGAGCTCATCCCGTGACGCTGCTGGGGCATCCCATTCTGCTCACCTGCGCCGTCGTGACGACCGTGAG
>CAZNZA010000296.1:0-3648 GCA_964577325.1 uncultured Polyangiaceae bacterium | reverse complement strand
GCCCGCCTGCAGTGTTGCCGCAGGAGTGGATGTTTACAAGAATGGGCGGCTTCTCCGGCATGGTATCCGGGACCGCGATGAACATGTCTATGTAGCTCGGTACGTCGGTGGCCCATTCGCCCTTATTGAGTGGGCCGCTATAAGACGCGGCGTGCCCGGTGGAAGCCGCCAACAGCAGCAGTAACGACGCGGGCAGGATTGTGCGGAGGTTCTTGGTAGATCGTGGCATCGGATGACTCATGTGAGGCCCAAGGTTGCTCCAAAGGCCCATCATTGGTGAATGCCGCCCAAAGCGGATACCGATCACGGTGATTATGAAGCGGCGCGCATTCCAGACGTCCGTGACCGCTCAGCTTCCGGCTGCGGATGTCGTCCTCAAACGACACACTTGGGGCGGAATTCGTGCTCTGAATTACCACCACGCGCGTAGCGTCGAGCAGCTGGAGTTTGTATATAGACGGAGTGAATCACCCCTACGGAAGACGCCTGCCGTTACTCATTTCAGTGCTCGCAGTGCCCCTCGCATGCGCGCCTGAATCCGCCGAGCCGCGCGATCCGACGCTGCCGGTCGCGCCGGCTAGCAATACGGGTTCGAGTGACGGCGCGGCGTCGAGCAATGGACCGATGGCCGGCACGATCTCCCCTCAACCCACGGTTGGCGGTAACGTCAGTCCCGGTCCCGCGGCGAGCGAACCTACGACCGGAGGAACGTCAATCAATCCGGAGCCGTCGACGTCGAGCCCGACGGGGAACACTACGGAACCCACGTCTTCAGGCGGCACATCCACGAACCCGGTCGACGACACGAGTACGACGGGTTCCGGAGGCGGGGAGGGTAGCGGCGAAACGGGTGACGAGGATGCGGGAGCCACGTTCGACCCGACCTCGAACGACGAGACGACGCTTACCGACGACACGACATCGACCGATGACACGCCGCCCGACGAAACCACGTCGGATGAACC
Organism: uncultured Polyangiaceae bacterium; assembly: GCA_964577325.1. Lineage (GTDB taxonomy): Bacteria > Myxococcota_A > Polyangia > Polyangiales > Polyangiaceae > SZUA-265. The sequence continues at coordinate 2,683 of CAZNZA010000296.1, read as the reverse complement.
CGATGGACCGAATCCGAGTCCAGGTTGCGGCAAGTCGGCCCGGCCCACCGACGGCAAAGTCTACGTTGCAGGTGAATCTTGGTTATTGTTCCCCGAGTCCTATGACGGCAATACACCTTTGCCGGTGCTATGGGGTTTCCACGGCTGCGGAATGGGAAATCGAGGGGACGCCACTCGTACGGAGTACACCGACGCTACGCGCAACACACCGTTTCAATCCGAGTACGTGGTGGCGATCCCGATCTCTTCCGATGCGGGGGGCTGTTGGAATTACAACACGGACATCGCTCGCGTGAAGCGGCTCTATGATGAACTGACGAACAATCACTGCGTGGACATGGATCGGATGTTCGCGACCGGTCACAGCTCTGGGGCGTACTTTGCGGTCGCGGTGCTCGAGGCCGGCCACGCCGCGGACGCCGCGTACTTGAACTTCCGGGGTATGGCTCCAGTGGCTGCGTCCCCCGTGGTCAACCACAGCACACCGATGCCGGTGCTCTACATGGAGAACCCGGCAGACACGGAGCGCTCGGACAACAACGCGTCTACCGTCGTACAAGGTTTCCGCAACGCCAACATGTGCAGCGACACCACTCAACCGTACGCAGGAGCCGACGGCTGCACCAGCAGCAGTGGTGGTGCCCAGGTGAATCCCAATTGCGTCATCTATGATGGGTGCTCGCAGCCGACGGTGTGGTGCTCCCACGACGACCAGTCCTATGGCACCACAGGGCACGGGATCCCGTGCTTCGCGTCCCAGGCGATGCACGACTTCTTCAGCAGCTTGTAACGGTGAGTCGAAACTGTCGTCGCCTCGGGTTGGCTACGTGCTGGAGAGCTGGTCTGCAGTTGGTAATTGACAACACCACCGCGACAGCGATGCCAGGGCACGCACGTCAAAGGCGGGGCATTGACCGACAAATTGAACGCTTTCTTACATTGGCTTCAGTCTTGCACGAGGGACGGGTGCTGGAGCGTCGTCATCGGAGCGGCGTCAAGGAGACTATGGCTTTCATTTCGCACTTGCTCTGCGCGCGCAGGGCCGCGTCCACGGCCGCTCTCAAGAAGAGCTGGTTAACCTTCGGCTTGTTCCCCGCCCTGATCGCCTGTGGCATAGGGGATGAGGAGCAGAGCGGACTGCCCGGGGAAATTGGGTCCGATCGGTTCGTGTATGAATGTGCGACGGTCGACGATCCCCATTGTCGGGATGAGGTGAGGGCTTTTCCCGAAAAAATTGCAGTCGGTGCACGATTCGACCTCAAAGCCTCTACATCGCGCGGGTCTTTTCTGCTGGTTGAAGTCGCTTCGCCGCACATGGTCGCGCCGGCGCGGGGTGAATTTATTTTCTCGCGGGCCGGATTGGCTGCCTTCTTGGCGCTTCAAGACCAACAGGTCCACGATTTCGTTCACTTGCTGGGGGTAGAGGTCGCTTCGCTAGAGGTGCAGAACACCTTTGGCGATGCAGTCGACCGCCTCGCACTGAGTCGCGGTCAGAAGACTTCGCTTACGGTCGTGCCGTTTGACGATGAAGGGGATACCCCGGCAGGTTCCTTGACCTACCGTTGGGCGACGGACAATGAGGCCGCGATTCTGATCGAACGAACGGGAACGAGCGTGACCATCGACGCCCAAGCGCCCGGCGAGGCTCGTGTCAAGGTATCGCTCGGCGACGAGCTTTCTCTCACGCTGGACGTGGTCGTGCACGAAGGCGCCGAAACCCCCATCGAAGGTGGGCTAGGCCCGGAACTCGACGCGCAGACCCCAGGTCCGCAAGGGCCGTCGGACGGTGGCTCTGCAACGAGGGACGCAGCAACCACTAGTGGTGACGCAGCGACTGCCGTTTCTCCGGAAGCCGGTGAGACGGAGATTGACGTCGATGCGAGTACGGGCGCGAACGACGGCGGAGACGGGGGAGATGCCTCAGATGCAGCCACGAGCTCCGACGCAGGAGGCCAACCGTGAAGAAGCTACTCGTCAGTCATTGTCTCCGCCGCGCCGCAGGCTTGGGGCTTGGTGTAGCCCTGTCCGCCTCAGTTTCAGGTTGCACGTCCGCCGAGTTCGGGGAGCTGGAGGTCGAACAACAGTCGTGGCCGCCCCTAGCCATCGAACTCAGCGCTGACGGGCTGACCATACCCGTCGGTATAGCGGCGAAGTTCAAAGTAAAGCCTATCAGCGGCAGTGACCAACAGTACACATCCAACGATGAGCTACGCTTCGAATCAGCCAACCGCGCGGTAGCAGGCGTTTTCCAGCTAGGTAACACGTCGCAAGTGGTGATCGCTGGTGCCCGAGTTGGAACCGCGTGCCTGCGAGTTCTGGTCAATGATGCGCAAGTGGATTGCCTGCCGCTGAATATCGTGGAGCAGCAAGCCCCCCCGTCTGGCGACCGATAGAGCTTCACCAACCACTCCTCAGGAAAGAGCAGCTTATCATGCGTGTCCCTCTCGTGACTTCTTTGACGGTGGTGTTGGCGACCACCGGGCTTCAATGGTCGTACGCCCAAGACGTTGACCCGGCTACCGCTTCAGCGGAAAGCCCAACCCCGAACGTCCGCCCCTCAACGCCAGCGGCCTCACCACCGCCACAGGCGCCGCCGCAGCAGCCCGTATCGGAGCCGCCACCCGTCCAGATGACTCCACCGCCGCCGCAGTATCCCCCTGCGCCTTCTCAGTCGCCGTATCCA
>CAZNZA010000295.1:0-3677 GCA_964577325.1 uncultured Polyangiaceae bacterium | reverse complement strand
GTTGCGGTGCCGTTCATCGTAGACGTAGGTCCAGCAGTGCCGTTGGGAGTGACCAAACTGGAGTCTGCACCGTTTGTGCTCGTTGCGGAGGTCGCTCCGCCGGGTCCGGTCCCCCCCTCTTCCGAAGAGCATGCGAAAGATAAACACAACAACGGACCCCACACAGTCAACGTGGCCGGGCGAGCAAGAAGACGATACATGCTTCCAGAATAGCCAGGCGGCCCGTCGTAGGCCAGGGTGGTTCGCGGCAAACGCGGAGGCGCACGCTACGTGTGGTCCACCGCGAAGTAGCCGGTGCACCGAGGGCACACCAATGCGCGACACCAGCGGGGACGAGAAGTCGGATATACTGGAATATTCGAGCGACGAGCAACCCCAACTGCCGCGGAAGCAGCCATGGCCGAATGCACAATTCGCGGGCCAAGGCGAGGCTCAGCACCACTGCCCGCCAGTGAGGCACGAGAAGTTCGTCGAAAGGCAGGGTGTTGAGACGCAGGCCCTGGATGACACGAGTGGCCAGAGGCGCGGTGACTCAACCGCCCATCACATGCCCGGAGCAACCGTCGACGGCTGGGCGGGCACCTCGCGTCGCCGCGCAAGCATCACCCAAGCCATAGCACGCGACGGCAGCTCGGCGTCGAAGGTGCTGGACCGCAGCTGCGCCAGCTCGAGCACGGGTTCGACGGCTGTTAACAACTCGCGAGCGGAGCGACGCGGTGGTCCATGATCTCGAGGCGGTCCCTCCGTGCTACCCGCTAGGCACAGCCACTGCCCTCTCGGCCCCAGCACGCTTGCAACCCGTGAGGCGAAACGTTCTCGGTCGGCGGCGTCGTCAAACACGTGCAACACTCCGCGATCGAAGACGAAGTCGAACGAGCCCAAAGAAAGCTCATCGTGCAGGAAGTCCAGCACCGAAAACTGCGCACTGGATCCCTCGGCGCGAGCCTTGGCCTGCGCCGCTTCGATCGCTCGTGGTGCAAGGTCCACACCGTAAACCTCGAACCCCCTCGACGAAAGCCAGATGGCGTTAGTGCCCGTTCCGCAGCCCACTTCCAGGGTGCGCCCTTTTGCAATCACGCCCTGTTCGACCAGGTCGACGAGGTGGGGGTCCGGTTCACCGGTGTCCCAAGGCACCTCTCCCTCAGCGTAGTGTCTATCCCAGTCGCGTGCGGTCATGGTGGGTCAACCGTTATCACATTCATGCGGCCTGAAGCAACAGGCGACTGCTGCCCGCAGTTGGCTGACCGGGATACTTCGCCGGCTTGAGCGGGCGTTGGTGTACCTTGTCTCACACCGCGCTACGGAACGTCGACGTACGCCATTGGGGGAAGAGCAACGTACCGTCGGCACCAATAGGCGTCACCTCGGGCGGCATATAGGCTGCCAACCGGTGCAGCTGGGCGATCGGATCAATCATGGGTGGGAGCCGCAACTCGCGACGCAAGTACTCCCGAGCTTCCCCCAGCGTCGGGATGTCGTCGAACACTTCCCTCTCGAGGCGCAGCGCCACCGCACGCATGGCGGAAAGCTCCCCGCCTTGCGTCACGGTCAGGATCTCCCGCCAGTACGGCAACTCCACGACCAACGCCACGGCTCCGAGCAGACTGTCCGCCAATCCGTGGGCGTAACCACGCGCATCCACATGAAGGATATATCGTTCGCCCCGGACTGCCATAGGGTCCTCAGATCCGACATCGGTCTGCACACGCTCCGACTCGCGCGCCCGTGGCGTTTCCGAGGTCGGAAAGCAGTCGAGGTACACGCCCCCGGTCGCGTCTTGGGCGCACACGTGGACCTGAGCCCCGAGAACACAGACGTGCGCCGGAACCGTAGGCGTGGCCAAGGGTTCGAAGTCGAACGCATACATCAGCACGTCCGACTGCTCGAGCAACGCTCTCCAGAGGTCGTCGTCCGCGCCAGCCATCGCATCGAACCTACCGTCGCTGCGCTGGTCCGGCAACGTTCAATCGCCGGGAAAGTAAGCGCACCCGAGATCATTCATGGGCCCACCGCCGCTGCCTCCTTGTGAGTGACCGCCTTGATTTCGGCTCTCTTCCGAGTCAGCCTCGGCGCATGCAAGGCAGGCCCAGCCCCCAGCGAACAACCACCAAGTTGTGGCGTGAACGATTTCCCAACGCGCTCGCCCTCTTTTGTTCCGGTTCTGTAGTTCGGGGTAACGGCACGGCTCACTCGGATTTGGACATTGTGGTTCTTTTGGAGCACGTCGAGCAAGCGTACCGGGAATCACTCGTCGTCGATGATTGGCCAGTAGAACTTTTCGTACACGACCTGGAAACGCTAGAGTACTTCGTCGTCGATGATTGCAAGGCTCATCGTCCGTCTCTGGCCACGATGCTGGCGCAGGCCATCGTTATTCCAGCACACGCACCCACGGCTGTTCGAGTTCAGGCGTGGGCGCAAGTGGTTCTAGCTCACCCCTACCCTCTCACCGTCGAGCGCAAAGACGATGCTCGGTACTTCATTACGGATCTCCTGGATGATCTGAGGGACCATCGTCCTCGAGCGGAGCTGGTCGCGATTGCAAGTAAGCTGTACAGCCTCCTCGGCGAGTTCATCTTGACGTCGAACGCGCAGTGGTCCGCCTCAGGCAAACACCTACCGCGAACGCTGAGAGCGTTCGACGCGGGGGTAGCTGATTCCTTCAACGAAGCATTCGACGCGGTCTTCCAACACTCCGATCCGCAGCCACTCATTGCCTTTGCCGAGAGTATCCTTCGACCCGCGGGGGGTTCCCTGTTCGCGGGGTACCGCTCCGAGGCCAGCCCGACTTGCCGAGGCTCGACTGCCGAGCCTCGACTTGGGGGCGGATGACACGCGTGGCTATGACCATCGAAGGCGACCGTCGTCAATCTTTGGCGGCGGCTTGAGCCGCCGGTCGATCCGACGCAACCTGCAAATCGATGTGGTCGGCTTCCGCCTGGGTGCGGGCCTGCCGTGAACGGTCGCACAAGGCTTTGATGATGCGCCGCGGGTCCTTGGCTTCTGCGGCACGAACGACCCAGACCAGTAAGCGGAGCGGAAACCCGGGTGCAGCGATGTCGCTGGCCAGCGCTGCAATCTCCGTGTCCCGTTGCTCGATCAAAGCGGGCCAATGGCTCGAGTCTGCCGAGACGAGACTTTCTGCAAACCGCCAGGCCCCTTCTCGAGCCGTGCCTAGGCTGAAACTGACGAGCATGTCGTCCGCCTCCCCGAACCAGCGATTGAGCGACCCGATCCATGGCGAAAGCTCGTCGAGCTTCTTCATCACCCCGGCGGTGAGCTCCGCGAGGACAGTGTTAATCTCATTGAAGTCATGCAAAAGCCCGCCAAGCTCGTGACCCGATGCCACCTCCGCCGCCGCGATCCCCAGATCCAAATTGATGTGGGCGTTGATCCCAAGCAACAGATGTTGAAGGATGATGGGTGTCGGGCGCGCGTCGCTTTCGAAAGCGACCGCCCATGATTGGGTAGGCCGAGCACCGCGCCGAAACGCGGCGTAGGCGTCGAGGTAGCGCTGCGCGAAGGCGACGTCCAGCCGCTGCATACGCGCGCCATCCTGAAACCGCCCTTGCTCGATGCCATGCTTCACGGCCACCGTCACTTCGCGATAGAGCGCGGCAAAGAACCCGAGCCGGCTGTTAGCTTCGAGGCTCGTGTCGATGATCGCATCCAGGTCT
>CAZNZA010000294.1:0-3678 GCA_964577325.1 uncultured Polyangiaceae bacterium | reverse complement strand
ACAAGACCAACCACTACGACACCGAGAAGCGCCTCCTCTTCGTCGCCGCCACCCGAGCCCGCGATGAACTCGTCGTCACGGGTTACGGAACCAAGAGCGCGTTCTGGCAAGATTGAGGTCGGACAATTGTCGCCGTTGAGGTGCCCGTTCCGAACACCGCTTCTTTTGCCACGCATTCGGTCAACGCCTGACAAACATCCTCCGCAGGACGTCGGCGTCAGGCACCGCGAGGTGAAGGGCCCGGGGTGGACAGCGGAAAATTCGACGAGTGATGCGCTGCTAAATGCGGCTATGGTCGGTCATTGGTTGACCGCTGCGCACGATCGCTTGCTCCTGCGCGGCGGATTGAGCATGATGGCGTCATGGCTGAAGGCCGATTGCTGAGGAAGCTCATTCGCGCGGGCGCGCGCACGAAAAGCGACGAGTTCGGTGAGATCGCCCAGGAGCTGATCCAGCAGGAGCGCGCCAAAAAGCATCACCTGCTCGCCAATGACCTGGAGCGCATCCTGTTCGGTGAACAAAGCGATCGTCCACGCGCGCTGCAGCGTCGCCCGGACGTTCCGAAGGACGAGCGCGGTCTGGCACTGATCGAGATCCACGCCCCAAAGCTCGATCTGGCCGATCTTGTTCTATCGGATCAATCAGTCTCCGCCCTCGAACAAGTGATCCTGGAGCAGAATCGACGCGATCTGATCCGCAGCTATGGTTTGCGGCCTAGCTCGAAGCTGTTGCTCTATGGCCCGCCTGGCTGTGGCAAGACGTCCGCCGCCGAGGCGCTCGCCAACGAACTCGGTGTGGAACTTGGCGTCGTGCGGCTGGATGCGGTGATGTCTTCCTATCTGGGGGAGAGCGCCAGCAACCTGCGCCGGGTGTTCGATTTCGTGGAGCAGGAACGCATCGTGCTGCTGTTCGACGAATTCGATTCCGTCGGCAAGGAGCGGGGGGACGACAGCGACCACGGTGAGCTCAAGCGGGTGGTCAACGCTTTTCTACAAATGCTCGACGCCTATAGGGGCACGAGCATTCTGCTCGCGGCAACGAACCACGAGCGGTTGTTGGACAAGGCGCTCTGGCGTCGGTTCGACGAAGTCGTGTGCTTCGACAAGCCCAACCTCGAGCAAGTGCGGCGTCTGCTCACGATCAAGACGCGCGCCATCCGCTCCGATCTGCCGCTTTCCGACACGCAGTTCGTTAATCGCTTCACTGGGATGAGTCATTCGGACATCGAGCGAGTGCTCGTCCGCGCCATCAAAGACATGATCCTCAAAGGGCGCGAGTTCCTCAGTAAGGACCTCGTGACGCGCGCCCTCGAACGCGAGGTTGACCGAAGGCGGCAGGAAGACTAACGAACTTGTTGGGGGGGAACGAGTGGGGGGCCACCAACATCTGAGATTCACGCGGGAAGCACCCGCCAACCCTCGACGCCGCCGAGTGAACGGATTGCGGCCGCGAGTGATCGAGAACCCCGCTCGACACGCGGAAGTGCTGCAGGAGCAGCTCGACGAAGCGGTCAGAGAGAAGCAACCTTCCGAGCCTGGCTTCGACCCCCGCTTGCTCCTATCGCTAGAGGTCGAGAACCTGCAACCTCAGCAGCTGGAGGCGATTCCCGGACTCGAGGTCGTCAGCCAGGAGAGCAAGAAGGTTCTGGTCTTGTTCGCCAGCGAAGAGGGCGCGAAGGAGTTCAGCCGTCGGCTATCGTTGTTGCGTCAAGGGCAGCGCCCCAGTCGGCAGGAAGTGCTATTCGCCATCGACAGGGTCGACTCGCTCACCCGCGATGACCGCACAGGCCCCGCCCTGAAGCACCGCGGTTTACCCGACGGACAAGAATGCGTGCTGGACGTCGAGCTCTGGCCAGTGCCGCAAAGCGAAATCATCGACAGTTTCCGCAAGTGGGCTGACGGGGCCAGCATCCAGGTGCTCGACCGCCTGAGCCAACCGGGGCTGATTCTGTTTCGACTCCGGTGCCCGGCAGCTTCCGTCGACAGGCTGCTTGACCACCGAGACGTTCGCCTCGTGGACTTGCCGCCCCAGTTTCGGCTGGAGCGCTCGGAACTGACACTCGGAGTCGGTGGACTGACGACGGGCGGCGCTCCTCCAAAGGGTGCTCCCGTCGTCGGCGTGATCGACAGCGGGATCACATCGAACCATCCCCTGCTGGCGGATGCGGTTGCCGACGCTCAGAGCTTCATCCCCGAAAAAGGGCCCGAAGATGCGACAGGGCACGGAACGGCGGTGTCCGGCCTCGCATTGTACGGCGACTTGCACGACGGGGCGTCGAGAACTGAGTGGGCAGCTTCCCACTGGATAGCGTCCGCCCGGGTGCTGGACGACGACAACACCTACTGCGAAAAGCTGATCGAGAATCAGGTCAAAGAGGCAGTTGAATACCTCGTTGAGGAGTACGGCTGCAAGATCGTCAACGTGTCCATCGGTGACGAGAACAAGCCGTACGGGGGCGGACACGTCCGTGGACTGTCCGTTGTGCTGGACGAGCTAGCTCGACGCTTGCCGGTCCTGTTCATCGTGAGCGCCGGCAACTACACGGGATGGTCGCCCTTCGATGAACCGATGCCGCGTTGGCGGTCCGAGTATCCGTCGTACCTCTGCGAGCGGGAGGGGTGTCGGGTGATCGAGCCCGGACCGGCGCTCAACGTTTTGACGGTTGGCAGCTTGGCGAGATTCGAAATGTCTCACCAAGCGCAGCGCTTCGAGGACGACCCGGCGTTTCAACCCGTGGCGCGTAAAGACGAACCCTCGCCGTTCACCCGCGCCGGCCCAGGTGCCAACGGTTGCATCAAACCCGACCTCGTGGACTACGGAGGCAACTTCGCCATCGACGCCCGGGATGCGCGCGAACCGCGCACCGCTCGCCTGCTCGGTGAGCCGATCCTCGCAAACGACTTTGCCCTGCGCGGTTCGCTACTCACCGAGGACAGCGGCACCAGTTACGCAGCACCCAAGGTCGCCTACGTCGCTGCACGGCTTCTGAAGGAATACCCGGATGCGTCGCCCAATCTACTGCGGGCGCTCCTGCTGGCTCATGCCACCTGCCCAAAGCTGGACGACGAGCGCTTCCCCGCGCCGCGTCAGCTGCTCGGCTACGGACGAGCTCAGCTAGACGAGACCCTCTACTCCGTGGAGCACCGCGTGTCCCTCATCGCGGAGGCGGCGATCGCTGCGGATGCCCATCACTTCTACGAGCTGCCACTGCCGGAGGACTTCCTGCGGCCTGGAAGACATGAACGATGGATCAAGATTGGGCTGTCTCACATGCCCCCGACGAGAACGACTCGGATCGAGTACCGAGCGTCGAGAATGCAGTTTCGTCTGGTGAAAGCGGCAAGTCTCGATGAGGTGAGCCGCATCTACCAGCATACAACGAAAGATGAGCGCGAAAGCGAGATCAAGGAGCTACGCCAGGGCGGCGACCCCGGTACGAACCAGCGCAGCAGGGGTTCCGGGCAGGCTGCACGTTACCCGGTCAAACTGCTGAAGGCTAACGACAGTCGAACGCGCCTGTTCGTCGTGGTGACCCACACCGTGAACGAGTGGGGCAAGCACCTGGTTGAGACCGAAGAGGATTATGCGCTCGTAGTGGCACTGGAAGAACGCAGCGAGAGCGAGGTTCGGTACCTGACGCAGATCCGCGCCAAGCTGCAGGCGCGTACCAAGCTTAGG
>CAZNZA010000293.1:0-3703 GCA_964577325.1 uncultured Polyangiaceae bacterium | reverse complement strand
CAGCGCATCCACGCCGAGAAACGTCTCCCTCCCACCGCTGGGCGGACGGTGTAGGTGCTTTTCACCGGGGCTCTCGTGTTGCTGCTTCAGGGTGGGCAGATTGTCCTACGTGTTCCCCCGTTTGCGGTAATCTCTGGAAACAAGCGAGAACTGCGGCTCGAAGGTCGTCACCGGCGAAGCAGAGCAACGCATTGTCCCGGCACGCCAAATCGAAAGTATGTCATTGCTGAACTCGCGCCACTGTCGTTAATGGGCGGCGTGCAGTATAATCATGGCCCGAAAAACAGGAAACAGCGAGTGTGCAGTCCAATCAAGTCAACGTGTTCCTCAAGGCAACGAGGGCGTGCAGCGGCCATGGAGCGGGTAGCGGCCATGGGGGTAATGCTGCTCGTGGTGCTTCTGCTCGGCAGTTGCCGTAAGGATCGCTCGGATGTGACGCCGCCGGCTGCGTCCAGCAGCCCTAGTTCAACCGCTCAAGAGGAAACGGCAATCCGCCCCGAGGTGGAGACGCCACAGGCGGCACCGCGAGTGCTCAGCGAGTCGCAAGCGACCGCCGTGAAGCTCGCGAATGACGTCTTGATGTGGCTGGAGCGCTATCGAGCGACGTTCGTCGACGGTAGCCTTGCGACGCACCGTGCCTTCTACGACACGGATCACTTCGTCGAGATCCGTCTCACCCCGGATGGGCCGCAACGAAGAACGTGGAAGGAGTTGGAGCGGGAGCGAACGTTGCTGGTTACCGCGCCGCGGCACGCCGCTTCGGTGGCGTTCTTCAACCCGCAGTTGCTCGACTGGCAAGGCGTCGCCGGCGGGGACGGGAAGGGGCAGAACGCGCAGATGGTGCGGTTGTACTTTGGACGCCACGTGCGCTACCTCTCACAAGAAGTCGACCGCAATCCAGCCAACGACATCGACGAGCTGGCGCAGGTGACGATGACCGTCAAACGCTGGCACGAGGGACCTGGCGGCTTTCGTATCGTTTCGACCCAGCTCGCGGACGCGGGTGAACGCAAGCCGGTTCACGTGGACTGGGCGGCTGCCTTCGAGCCTTCGGAGGAAGTCCTGCAGGAAGTGATTTGGGCGCCGCGCATGGCAGTGTGCGAGCCGAAGCGATCGGACTGTGAACGTCCGGGTGAGCTGTTGCTCCTGACCACGGCAGAGCGCGTGCGTGTCCTGTCGATCGGAGCGACCTATGGCGATCGCTTCGACTACGACGAGCGTTCCGGATGGCATCTGCGCCGGGATGATGAAGGCGAGCTGGGCTGGGGCGTAACGCAAGCAGGCTTGTTCGAACTGGGGGCGCGTTTATCCTCCCGAGGTCGATTCAGTGTCGAGCAAACCGTGCAGTTTGCTCCTTCGAAAGCGGCCGTTGCCCTGTACTGCGTCGAAGCTGGCGATCGCTCCATGCGGCCCTGTCACCCAGCGCAGCCTGAGTTGCTCCCGCAAGTTACGGGTCAGGCGGAGCTCGAGGCGGAACGCACTTACGCCGCGCACGAGTTGGAGCGCGAGGCGAAAGCGTTCATGAAACGCTGGTTCGATGCGAGACAGCTCGGGGACGCCGAAGCGTACACCGCCCTGTACGACACCGAGCTGTGCGCCAGCGGCGTGAGTGAGTCACCTCCGACACCGGTGGTCGACGGCAGGTGGATCCCGGGTTCTCTGAAGACGAGCCCCATCAACACCAGCGTCACGTCGATCAACGTATTGGTCGAGCTGCCGGAGCACGCGTTGGTACTGGCGCGGCGCGGTGAAGAATTGAAGATCGTCAGCGGCTGCGAATGGCAGGAAGCATCCGCTGCTTCGAACGCCGCGCGACCGGGCATCGACTTCGCTTTGGTGTTGCAGCACGTTGGGCGAAGCTTTGCGGTATTGCAGCACGATCCCACGCTGCAGAGCGCGCTAGACGCGGTGAAGGGGGGCAAGCTGGAGGCGGCGCACGCTTTCTCTGCCGTCAATCCGTCAGCGGTGGCGAAGCCGCTTCAATGGGTCACTCGCGGTGTGCAAATGGTGACCGCTGACGGAACGTCCTGCGACGGCAAGTTCTTGGGCTTCGGAGTACTGGTGAGAGAAACCGACATCGACGGCAGTTTCGACCACACGCTGGTCGCGGAAATCGACGCGCCGTGTGTGGCCTCGGTGGCCGTGCCACTGGGGCAGAGAATATCGACGTGGGATTCGGACACGCCGACGCCGGCTTTGAAGCACCTTGCTCTGTCGCGCTATCGCTCGTCACCGACCTATGCGCGCCTTCAAGCACTGGTTGGCGAAGGGCGTGTCGAGCGGGGGCATTGGGACGCACTGGACTTCCCTCCCGCTCGCGTGTCGGTCTTTCGTGGTGTTCAACGGAGCTTCGTGCTGGTGAGCGACCAGCAGGGGAATCGTTGTGAGGGGGACTATGTTAATCTATGGGCGCTTTATGAGCTGTCTGGGCAGCGACTGCAGGCTCGCGGCGAAGTGAGTGACGAAGCCGTTGGGCATCCCAAACCGGCGTTTTCCCCGTACATGGTTGCCGACGTCAATGCTGACGGCTTGCCGGAGCTCTTCGCTTCGTTTCGCGCGGCGACCCCCACGGAGCGGGGCTACGACATCGTCGAAGACGTCGACTCGCACTATGGGCCGGTGTGTTGCCGGTGAGCCCGAGCTTTCGGCGAAGACGCCGGAGTTGGTGAGACGAGCGGTTGCTCGAACAAACTCCGCATGCGCACACCAAGTGCATCGAGGATCCGGCTTGCGCGGTCCACGGTCATGTTGTGGTACTCGTTGCGCTCGTCACGGGATACCTGCGATTCGTGCACGCCGAGTCGTGAAGCGAGCTCGCGTTGGGTGAGGCCCCGTGCGATGCGCAAGGCGACGAGCGCATATCCCAGACCGTGCAAGTTCATCAGCTCCGCGATGTCGCCGCGCTTGAGCCGCTCGTAACTTTCAACCTCTTCACTGAGCTGGTCGTGGAATGAACGCAGGGGATCCATGGCACGCTTCACTTCCCTTGGACCGAGGCCCATGCCTCGCAAACGTGCTTTGTGGTCGTTCAAGCGAGCGCGTTCTTCTTGAAGCCGCCGCGCCGCCTCCTGATACTCGCTTTCGTTGCGGATCATCGCCGGTCTCCCTCGACGAAGGAGCCATCAACGAAAATCTCCGTGACCCCGACCTGCCAGAGCTGCTGACTCAGTACTTCGACGTTGTTCACGAGCCTGCTACGCCAGCCGCTATCCCAGTTCAGGTAGCCCTTTTCAGGACCCCGTACGAGGATCGACGTGCGTAGCTCGGCCAGCGTCAGCTCATAGTCACCGGTCGGAAGGCATCCGTCGGGGTCGAAGTCAGGCAACATGGCCATATCTCGACCGCGCGCAGCGCGGGTTTCTGACGTTCCAGTGAGCATTAGGGCTTTTGCTAATATGAACAACTTGACATGGATGTCAAGTTTGACTCGTTCCTGAGCGCAGAGAGCGCTGGCGGACCTGCCTGGGATGCGAAGCGCACCGCCGCATGCCGTTCCCGGTCACCTCGAAGCGCCTCGGGCCTGCGCCCGCCGCCAGCCCCGCGCCGCGGCGACATTGCCACTTGTCTCACCGTTGACACGCTCGTCGCCATCGCACCCGGCTTACCTTCGCGCACACAACCCCTTACGTAAGAAGACGCGGTGACCCTATACAGTACATGGTGAACACTCATTCACGGGCGTAGGCTGTCACAGCCGTGGGGC
>CAZNZA010000292.1:0-3728 GCA_964577325.1 uncultured Polyangiaceae bacterium | reverse complement strand
ACCATCGCCCCCAGCTTGCGGAGCACGCCCGCACCTATCACCGGCGGTGCAGCCGTAACTCTGTTACGCGTGAGGACCAGGTGAAGACTCCGCGACTACGCCGCGTACCCGGCCTGGTGGAATACTACATGAGCGACAAGCCGACGCCCGTGAGCCACGCGCACGAGATATCTTCTATCCTCACCTCCGCGTTTGCTTGAGTGATCTTCTCGGGCACACGGGCCAGCACGTGGTCGGACTAGATGGAGGCACGCCCCGGTACGGTGCACCCGTCCACATAGAAAACCTTCACGACAGCGGACATTCCACCTTTTTCGAACAGGTGTCCGAAACGCGACCGGCTGCTGCAGTTTCGTCCGCAACTCCGATCGAACCAAACGGCACGCGTTCACTTGGGCGATGTCGTAGCGCGCAATGCCGTTGTCGGCGGTAACCAACGTCAGCCCCGCACCGTGGGCGACAGCGACGAGCAGCCGGTCGAATGGATCGCGATGGTGGCGTGTATGCCAGCTGGAGGATGAAGACCGCGTCTTCATCCCCTTGAACGTCGAGCGTGAGATCAGCAATCTCGAGCGAGAAGGTGGACCTGTAGAGCTCAGGGTGGAGGGGCTGGTCACTCCACGATGAGGGACGAAAATTCATCGTTGAGCGCGTCGCCCACGTACACCTGGTCCGTTGTATAGACGACCTCGACCCCGCCGAACCAATCATCAGTGAAGGCGCGAAGCGTGTAACCGGCTGGCACTCTCACGGAGCTTATCGAATCGTTGGCAATAGCCCGCCACAACAGGTCGTTGAGGGGGTATTCACCTCGGTCGAGAAGCACACAACTCCCGCCGAAGTAGTGGTCCTGACAGACCTCCACACCCTGGGTGGCGGGCGGTGGCGGTTGCCGGCCGCTGTAGCCGGCCCACAACTCGGCAAGGGTTAAGCCCGTCATTGCTTGCCACGTCTGGTCATCCGAATAGCTCCCGGCGCGAAGCACGTCGTCGAGTTCGTCGACTACTGGCGTTTGGTCTTGGCGATAGTTGGCGTCGATCCATTGGAAGAACGCCGCCGCTTCGCCATACTTGTTCAAGTAGTGTTGTCCCTCAGAGTAGCCCGTGGGGAGCGCCCAGCCTGCACCCTCGTTGCGCAGCCCATATTCGTCCCGCACGAAGTCCGCCGTGCCTTCGATGATCCAGCTAGGGACGTTGCCAGAATAGCCCGTCTGAATGATGTGCACGGCTTCGTGCACGATGATGTCCGTCCCTTGTGGGTCATCCACGAGGGCTGAGTTTTTAATGTAGATCTTGCCGCCGGAGACGTATGCAGGATAGGGTGACGGCTCGATGAACACCAGGTCTACGACCTGCTGGGCCAGGGGATTGAATCGCTCTGCAAGTTGCGGGTAAACAGTGTAGAAGGCGCATTCAACCCGCTCGAGCACGCCCGGTGCGACGCCTGACGGGTCGACCAGGTTTATGCGATAGGAGCTGTCTTGGCCGCAGTCCTGTCCTAGAAAGTAGCCGTTATCGAGCAAGTAGGAGCCAGCCGGCAGGTTCAGCCCAACCTTGAACCGAACACCGCCGTTCGCTGCACTGAGCGCCGTTTGGACGTATCCCGGCAGTGAGAAGGCAAGCTCATGCCATTTCCCCGCGGCCAAGCCTCCGACGGACACGTGCCCCATCCACTCATCGGTGAGATTGAGCGAGGGGATGCCAACGAACAGCTGCACTTGGCCCCACGGGATGGGGTTTGGAGACTGAAAGTCGATCGTCACCGTTGATGTTACATCATCGATGTCGTTTACCAATGTCGATTCCACCGTGGCATAGCCGGAAGTGGTGACCGAAAGCGATGCCAAACCTTCGGTGCGTTTGGTGCTGGATTGAATGGTGACGTTCGTGGCGCTCCAGCTTTCCGGCGCGTCGAAATTTAGAACTGAATCTTCAGCTTGTAAGCGTGAGTCCAGGGTAGCAAGCTCAACCGCGGCACCCTCCAACGTGGTGCCCTCCGGTGAGCCGCAATTGGTGGCAAAGATCGCTAACAACACGCATGAACTCGATTGTACTATATGCTTCATTCGTTTGCTCCTGTCCGAGGTTGCGTGGGAGCGGCGTGTCGCGCCTCACCCCCCCGCCGCCGGACAGTGCCACGGAGGGTCGCTAACATTCACTCAGTTCGAACCGCGAACGATTTTGAGTCACGGGCGGTTCCTGCGTGGGTGTTACGACGCGTTGAAGCTGCGGAGTTGAGTGAACCGTTTGTTCACCAAAGAGAGCAAGATGGTGATTTTTGGAGCGGAGCTTTCATCGCTGCAACGTTCGCCGCGAACCCGTGGAACGCACATCGTGGTCTGGGGACGTAGTCTCTTGCGGCCGAAGTGACTGCTCGAGGAGTAGCGTCTTGTGCTCGCATCGGGACAAGCATAGCAGATATGACGTGGTTGCGGATTCTGCCGCTGACTCCTGCGCAGGCTTGTCCGCGTTCTGTCTCGGAGCGGAGGCGACTGCGCTCGATGAGCCTGAAAGTTGCGTCGTAGAAACCGAGACTTCGACTCTCGATAGCTGTGAGCGGACAGAGAGATGCATCACGCCCGTGGCTGCTATCCAGGAGGTTACTATTGTCGACGTGGAGCCGAGGGGAGCCTACTGCGCTCCTTCGGAAGCGACGACATCGAGGTGTTATTGTTCAGGGCTCGACTCGACGTTTTCCTTCGACGTGGAGACCGACCAGATAAGTTGTGAAACCACCAGCTTGAACTGCGGCAAGGATGTTGACGTTCAGGCAACGGACCACCCCACGTGCGTGCACACCTCCCAGAACACAGCGGAGGGTTCTTGCTGGGCGGACCTGGACTGCGCCAGCCCGCCACTGCCGATGGGCGCCCAATCATCTCCAATGGCCGCCTTCTCGTGTACTGTCGACAAGCTGCGTTAGATGAACCTTGGTGGTGTTCGTGTGCCTCCGACCAAGAATCCGCCATCTTCGAATATGGTGCTCCCGAGCAAACGGGCTGGGACGTCTGCGTCGCCGCCCCTGCAGGGTGTCTCGAGCACATGCCCATTCATCTCGGCGCCTACGGCGAGTTTCGCGATCCCGTCGACCCTCTATGGACGATGGAAGCCGACTGACCGTGAAGATTCGGGTGGGACAAACGGGGTTCGCAATTGAGGGACTCATGACGCGATTGCTGAACAGCGGCGGCAAGTCCGCGCAGCGCTACACTTCGTCCAAGCCGGGAACGTCACGAGCGGCAGAAAGCGAAGCGCTTGAGCCGCCCTGACCGCAAGATATAGGCGAATTCGTAGCCGTCTGCTGTGCGCAGCAAACGTCCCACCGACAGAATGCGGCGCGACGTGGCTTGCCAGGCAACGTAGAGGATGGTGGGCGGGGTCATGAGGTTTAAGGATGCGGTTGCGCCTGAATGACTCGGTCGTAGTTGTAGCGTAGAAGCTCCTGCGTAGAGCGCGCGAGCAAGCAACCTTGCGAGTGTGTTCTCAAACTCACACCCTGCGGCGGAAGTTGGCACGCCAAATTTAGAGCGTAAGTTTTCAGTCGTCACTGGTGAGCCGTTCCGGCGTCGCAACCGTTTGTTGGCCTCCTTGTCTTCATGGCAGCGTCGTACTGGACGCGCGAGCGTGCGCGATAGGTGAGCGGCAACTAGAGCCTTGCGTTCTATGTCATTGACTGACCAATTCGAGCGACCAGCTGCATAAGTCGTTCGCTGTGGTCACGTCAGCCAC
>CAZNZA010000291.1:1563-3739 GCA_964577325.1 uncultured Polyangiaceae bacterium | reverse complement strand
AGTTCGTCGCCCACAAGAGCGGCACGGCCGGAGGTTACTCGTATGTCGGCATGTATGGGTGGTCGACCGATCCGTGTGTCGAATGGTACGTCGTTGAAGACTCGTTCAACAACATGCCGGTCGGGTTTAACGACCTTGACTCGAGTTTCGGAGATCAAGGAGTTGAAAGAGGAGTGAACATCGATGGCGGCTCATACCTCGTCTACAAACGCCCGACCGAAGGAACGGGCGGAACGAGATGCTCGGGTGAGACCAGGTGGGATCAGTACTACAGCGTCCGGACCACCGCGCGAAACTGCGGTCAGATCTCCTTGACCGAACATTTCGAGGCCTGGGAAAACTTGGGGCTGCCGATGGGGAATCTGCTCGAGGCGAAGATCGTGGTCGAAGTCGGAGGGGGGCAAGGACGCGTCGACTTGCCGATCGCCAATGTCATCGTGACGCCCTGAGCAGGTAGTAGGGGCGCGGTACCAGCGCGGACTTCCTTACGGGGCAACGCGTATGATGTCGAGCTGGGTGGTAATGTCGAAGTAAACGTCGGTCACCCATATCGAATCGTCTGGGGCGATCTTCATTCGAATTCCGTTACGCAGCAGGCCCTTGCTTGACCACATGACGAGTTGACCATCAGAGGTCAGCTTCTCGAGCGTCCAACCGCTACCGTCGGACGCGTTGTAGCCGAGCACCACACGGCTACGCGAGTCGACCCCGTAAACCACGAAGGGCGATGAAGACGTGTCGATCACGTGCGACCAGGCAACGTCCATGTTGCCGTCGAGTTTTGTGATCTGTGACTCTCCCCCAAATGATGAGCTGACCAGATAACCACCATCGGGCGAGGTATGGACGGATCCGTATCTTTGAATGGAAGTATTGGTCCGGGTGCTCGCGAGATTGCCCGCTGATGAGTATCTTTGGATGATGGCCCGCGACCCATCTTCACCCTCGGGACGAAAGCTCCCCACGCGAACGATCGAATTCTGGTGGCCGATAGTGGCGTCGGCAAAGGAGTACGAGCCGGCGGGCGTCGTCGGTGCCGACACCACCCATAGCGGGGTATCGCCGGGTGCGGGGCTTCCCGGCCCGAACATGGCCAGTTCGGCGTCGTTGGCGGCCAGGTAGCGCTGGGCGTCGAACGCCTCGAGCACCAAGTCGCCAGTAATGCGGTCGGGCTCGCACACATCCGTGAGTTGCCCTTCTGGCGTGATGCGGTACGTGCACCCTTGGGTCGCTAAGAGCCAGTCCTCCCCCACTAGCGCTGAATCTTCCAGGCCCGGCTCAGGGAGCAGGAGGTCGGTTGCATAGTCACGCACGAGCGTGACTGAGGCATCGAATTCCCCCAAGAGCAGGGAGTCCTCCGGACAGAAGCCGTTGACGGCGATGAGCGCATTCCCGTTGGCCCGAAACTCGATGCCCGATGTTGTCGCACCCAATCTGCAGAACTCCATCCCATCTCGGTGATACGTGCCGACAACGCTGCCAGACACCACACAATTCGCGTTGCACCCCATCCCATCGGCATTGTTCGGCCCCTCGTCGCAGCTCTCCCCTTCCTGCGCGATACCGTCGCCACACGTTTTCTGACAATCGGAGGGCTCACCCTCACACGCCCAACCAAGCTCGACTTGACACGTCGCGCTACACCCATCGTCGTCGTCGGTGTTGCCGTCGTCGCAGCCGTCGGCTCCAGCCTGTTCGCCCACCAACTTACCGTCGCCACAGTCCGGTTCACAATCGCTGTCATCGCAAAGGTAACCCTCTTCCGCGACACACTGCGCACTACAGCCATCATCGTCTTCGACGTTGCCGTCGTCGCATTGCTCGGCGCCATCTAGTTCGCTGTCGCCACACTCAGATTCGCGACCGCCGTCCAGTGACTCTGCCAGTTCCTCCGAATCTTCGCTCGAGTCGCTATCGGAATCGTCGTTCGGCGTCGCGGTGCCGGTCGGCTCTTCCGACCTTAAGTCGGATGAGGCCGCATCCGAGGACGTTAAGCTGGACGGCGCTGAATCGGCCACTGTCGTAGTCGGCGCTGGTTGCTCCCCCTCGCTGCTCGCTTCAGATGCAGAGGGACCTGCGTCGGCATTGGTTCCTTGTCGATGGCCAAACGTCGGTCTTTTTGAGGCGCACGCGCAAGCAAACACCAGTATGGTGGTGACGCAGACGTTGCGACCAA
>CAZNZA010000291.1:0-1463 GCA_964577325.1 uncultured Polyangiaceae bacterium | reverse complement strand
TTCCTTACTGCCCGCAACCATGCCCACCAAAAGCCCCCGCTAACCCCCAAACCGAGGAGCGCAATCACCAAGTTAAAGATGTCGCTGCCGGTCATGTCAATAGCCGCCGAAGCAACGATAGGGGTGACGCACGCACCAATCCATCTGCCACAGAAAGCTTTGCCAAGGGGCGCGGACTGATTCCACTACTTGCTTCTCGAGCTCCACGGCCCGCTTGCGCAGCCACTCGGTTACACCCCACGATTCATCGAATTCGTCTAGCGTCTTCCCAACGTACAAGCACACAAGCAACGTTCCGCCAGCAACTAATACCACTGGCAAGGCAGCTGATGTGGCCGTAGCAGCGGCCATCACGACAACACCAGCCAGCATCGACACGGCCAGTTTTACAACATCCGAGGTTAACGTTATGCCCAGGCGCGCTAGGCTGACCTCGTCTTCCAGCAACTCCTGGTAAACGTCGATACCGGCGACGAATACGAACGAGATCACCGTTGCCTTGGCGCCCGCTTTGAGCGCGTTCTTCGGACCAAACCCCAGCTGCGCGATGGTGGGATTGGTAAACGTGTACTTGCCGAAACTTTTGATGAGATCGCGGCGGCCGATGATCCCGCCGCGCATGGGTTTGCCTTTGAAAACCAAGTATGCGCGACCTTGGGGATGAGACTTGGGATATCCGGTCTTTACGTAGAACCTGTCTGCGCCAAACTCACGCACCCGCTCCGCTAGCGTCTTCAGGTCTTGCAGCGCACCGGGGATGTTCGTGCGCTCTTTGATCAGGAACTTCTCGAGGTTTTCGCCGGTGGTTTCGAAGAAGCGGCCGTCTCGCTCTACGATGTGCGGCGCAGCCTCGACAACTATCAATGTTTCGTCCGGCGCGCGCTCAGTCGTGGGATTGGGCTCGCTTGCCGGCGCTTTGGTAATGGGGGCAGCCGAGCCGATGAGACACATGGCTGACTCCTCTTCTTCGAGGGTCAACGGAATGTCCACGCGCACCCCGTCGGGCCGTGAGAGCTGAACGCGCGCATCGTGAGCCCGGGGCGGGTAACACGCGTTGAGGGTGTCGCCGTTGTCGACCGAGCACTCAGGCACCCCGTCGTTAAGTGGGATACATTCGCCAGATCCCTCATCATAGACGGACATCGACCAGGGGCGGGTGTCGTTCGCGTCATGTTCGAAGCTCACCAACACCTGCAGGTGATTGCCGCGTGTCATCAAGAGTTGAATGCCGTCGTCGAACTCTTCGGCTCCGTTTTCACACCACTGAGGATCAGGCATGGTCAAAAGTCCCTTCAGCCGCGGGCGCGCTCCCGTTTGCACGCCCCACGCTGTACCCTACGTATAACGTGCAGGGCTGGCAAGCGTCGAGCGCCAGCCACGTAAAGCGACGTCAACTGCCCGGAGAATGGGCGGTGGGACACGGGCCAAAACTGCGAGCGACGTACACGCTTCAGACGCTGCTT
>CAZNZA010000290.1:0-3761 GCA_964577325.1 uncultured Polyangiaceae bacterium | reverse complement strand
CAGCGGCCGAGATCGGCGGGCGCCCTCACCAGTTCGAGATGAGACCAATGCTCAGGCCGTGCCGGGGCGCGCGAGCGCGACGTCACAGTTCGTGCGCCACTTTGGCCGAAAGCGTCGGCGCACGCGGCGGCACGGGCTGGCTCAGTGTCACCGCTGCTTCGTTGGCCGCGAGCAAGGCAAGTCGCTCGGCAGGAGTCGCTGCGGCCTGCAGCAGCAACGCGACCAGGTTCGTGCAGTTTAGCCCCCGCTCGCGGCAGTTTGATAGGCGCTGCTCACGTTGCTCGGGGCTGAGCTGTTGAAGGTAGGAAATGCTCTGTTGCCGCTCCAGCTGGTGCTGCGCCTGTAGGCGTTGCGTTTCTGCTGCGGCACGCTCGATAGCTTGGCGATGTTCTCGTTCAGCGGCTTGCGCGGCTGCGTGGCGGGCTTGCGTCGCCAAAGCCTCTACTCGCTCTTGCTCTGCACGCTGCGCTTTCTGAAAGGCGACGTCACGCGCGGCTTGTTCGACTGCAGCCGCTCGTTCGAGGACGGCACGAAATTGTTCACGAGCCTGGCGCACCTGCTCGACTTCGGAACCACAGGACGCCAGGCAGGCGATGTGGCGCGCCTGGGCGGCTAGCAATAGGGCGCGGCAGTCGGCGACATCGAAACACCCCAACGCCACGCGCTCGGCCAGGCGCTCGGCGGCTCGGCGCTCACTCCAGGCGTGAAGGGTGAGGCTCGCCAAAGCCAGGACCGCCAAGGACCGCAGCGCGGTGCGCAGCAAGCGACCCATTCTGAGTCGTCTGCCGGGAGAAGGCGACCATACCGCATCGGCTTGGGGAGCTGGTTGGTGGCTCGTGGGCACGGCGAGGTCAATGGCGCGGCACTCGCTGCTGCCGGTTGAGGCGCTCGGCTGGGGCACGGAAGGGGGCGACTCCGGTCGCATGCATCCGTGAACGGCGCATGAGGGTTGCCCTTGAGCCGACGCTGGCAGGTGGACAAAGGCAGGAAATTTGGGAACGGAGGACGCTTCTGGCACCCTTTCGAGGATGCGTCCCTGGCAACGGTGGTGTGCGGTCGCGGGACTGCTCTGGGTGACGGCGTGCGGGAGTTCCGCCGGCAGCGGTATGGGCGTCGGCTCGGGTTCCGACGTCCCGCACCAAGGGCGCATCCCTCGACCGTGGCATCCCACCGCCACGGCTGACGGGCTGCCTACCGGTCGCGCTTGCATGGACTGGTTGAGCCGCATGGGTATCCTGCACCGACCACTGGATCGCCTCACCGGCGTAGCAACGCCGGTGGAAGTGTCTGGTCCGATCGCGGGCATCACGTATCTCAGTGCCGGGCGCACCACGCTCGTCGGCGATTGCCGTTTGATGTTGGCCCTCGACTGGGCGGGGCGTTCCCTTGCAATGGTGGGGGTCAACGCCATTCGCCATTCGGGCGCCTACGTGTACCGCACGACCAGCAGCGGACGTTTGAGTTTACACGCCTCAGGCCTTGCCATTGACGTGCACGCCGTGCGGGTAGGGGACGTCTGGTATGACGTGCGCCGGGACTATCGCGGTGGTGGCGGTCCGGTGTGTGACTCCCTTCAGCCGTTTCTCAATCACGTGTATTGCCGGCTGCATCAACTGAACTTGTTCCGCGAGTTGATCACTCCTGATCACAATGCCGAGCACCATGATCATCTGCACTTGGGCATTGCCAGACGCTAGGCGGGATGGCCCGAGTTGTCTTTGCATCAGAAGCGCATCGTTGCTTCTAAGCGAGCCCCTTCGAACGGAGGAAAAACCCGGCACACTCCGGACACGCAGCGTAGGCCTCCCTGCTGCTGTCCCACGAATAAGCTCACGTTGTCGGAAGAAGGAAACGTGTAGCGCAGCTGGCCGTTGAAATACGAGGCTGGGAAGGCTGGATTCTGATCGTACTCGATGCCGATGGCGAAATTCCAAGCGCTTCCCCACTGTAGGGCGGTCGTGGTTACGCCTTGCAGCCAGGGAAGTTCCGGACCGCCTAGGCTTTGACGCCTACGTCGGTGCCAGCCCTGGAGTTGGATCGAGTTACCACCTCCGATCCACTGCACCACGTCGTACCGCAAGTACAGCTCGCGGTAAAAAGCGGTCGCCGCATCGCCGCTTGGCGTCGTTAGCGGTGTGCTGGCGTCGTCGAAGCGGCTCCCTAACATGAGACTGGCGTTGGACTTGCCTCCGTCGAAACCTGCTTCTATCCCTTGCGCCACGTCCCAAGTTTCGGTCCGGTTCTCGCGACGCGGGTCACACTCGGCCGGGCCGAGCTCGCCATAGCTTTGATAATACGCGAGCCACCCAAATACGCCGACGTTCCTGCCCGTATCAACGTCGGCCCGCGCTCGCCCGCCGCTCACGCAGGTGGAGAAGTTTTCGAATTGAGTGTCGTTCCAAATTGGTTCCGTCGTGGGCACGACGTTGTACACGACCGAGTTGAATTCGGGAGCGCGTCCGGTGTCGATGTTCGCCCGCACGGTTTGATATCCGCGAACGTGCTTGGCCTCCAACGCGCCGGTGAAAGACCCGGTAGAAACATCGAGGCTCATGTACAGAGCGTGGCCTTGGTGAGCGTCGTGCCCCTGCGTCGGTGAGAGGTGCTGGTACGCATACTCGACGTAGAAGGCGGCATGCTGCCACAGACTCGGTACTTCTGCAGCTATACCTCCTTGCGTGATGTGTGGCGCGGCGCGCACGAGATCACCGCCCAACGTGTCGCACCCGTCCTGTTGCTCGAGGCAGTCGCGACTGAAGCGCACACCCTGCACGCTCAGCTTGCCGATCGGGCTACGCAGTTCGAGCTCCGTGCCCCATACCGAGT
This sequence comes from uncultured Polyangiaceae bacterium, assembly GCA_964577325.1. Lineage (GTDB taxonomy): Bacteria > Myxococcota_A > Polyangia > Polyangiales > Polyangiaceae > SZUA-265. The sequence goes on along the minus strand of CAZNZA010000290.1, from coordinate 935 downwards.
CGGGCAGATACGTTGGTCGCGGATTGGCCACGAAATCGTTCGCCACCATGCGCGGCATGCCTGCTTGCGTAACGCGCTGGAGGGACGAGAGGTGTGCCGTGTCCACAGCGAGATAGCGGCCGCTACTGGCATCCAGGCGCAGCGGGTTCAATGCCCCAGCAACGCCCGTAAACTTCACGCGCCACTGTGCCAGCTTCGACTGAAGCCCGAGGCGCAGGCCTCGGATGGTGTTGTCACTGGACAGTTCGTCTTGCTTGCGTACGCTGAGCACCAGGCCGCGCCCGAACTGGGCGTAAAAGTCGCCCGCGGCCACGTCGAAGTCCGGAGTGACGTATTCGAGGGCGTACTTCGATGGGTAGACCCAGTTGGTAAAGCGCGTATTGCGCTCACTCCCTGTCTCGTAGAATTTGTTGACGAACAAGTCCAAGTCTCGTTGCGTAAATGTATAGCCATCCCTCGACGCGTCTCGGGGCAACATTGAAAGAGCCACTTCGGTCGGGCTCCGAGACGTGTAGAACCAAGCTCCGTCCACGCGCGTGGAAAACCGCCAGTTCCCACTCGTGGCATGGGCATTGAGGCGGTTGTAAACCATGCCCCATTCATCATCCAGCTCGCGACTCACGTCGCCCGTGCGGGAATTACGATTGTCGCCGTTGTATACGACCGACAAAACATTCGTAAAGGCAACTCGAGACCCTGAGGATGCTTGTGCCAGCGCTTCGCTGGTGGTGCTGTTCAAGCTCCAAAGTCCTATCCACCACCAGAGGAATGGGAAACGGTGCCGCTGCCGCGGGGGGCACTTGGTGGCAGAGTTCCCGGAGGCGTGCACGGACCCTTCTTAGCCTGAAGCTTCCCCGTGAGGAACCTAGTGCTGCGACAGCTAAGTTCTGAGCCCACCGAGGGCAACTTATTGAGTTATGTGTGAAATCGTCGTG
>CAZNZA010000289.1:0-3766 GCA_964577325.1 uncultured Polyangiaceae bacterium | reverse complement strand
AGCCGAATAGGAGGGGCTCATGGCCAGGGCTAGCGTTCAGGAAGCCACCAAAGGTTTGCGCCGTGTTGCTACCGGCAAGGTCAACGAGACCCTCAGAGTCAATGATGTCCTGGAAGCCACGAGCGAAGCTGCCACCGAATTCCACGTAGGGAGCGAGAACGGCTTGGGCAGCAAACCCGTAACCGTTCCTCGTATCACTCGATTCGTTTCCTTCCAGTTGCGGGGTTCCCGAGAGGTATTCCCAACCGGCCTTTACCTTCAACCAACCGATGTCAAATATCGCGGAGGGGCGAATGTCCATCTGGTTGGGGTTTTGCGCGGCACTGGTGCCGGCGCCAATATGCCCTAAGATTTCGGCGCGTAGGTACTTCGTCGGGTAAACGTGCAGGGCGTACGTACCGAGCAAGAAATTCTGTCGGTCCCAAGCGTAGGTGAGGCCATAGCCGTCCGCCGGCCGCGGTAGAACGCCGGCGGTACTGAAAGCGCCCTGACGCTCGAGGGTGGCCCAGTCGAGAGCCATGCCGTAGTGGTTGGCAATCTCCCAAGCCTGATAGCGTCCCACGGTCACATCGAACAGACCCCACTTGCCAGCGCGTACCCAGACGTCATCGGTCGTGACCGTGGCGCCAATGGCGGGATCCGGACGCATTTCACCCTGGACCACGAACTCAGCGTTGCCCTGAACGAACCAGTCGTCTCCGGCGTTGTACGTGGGCGTTACGCGCAGGATGCCGCGCGTCTGGGTCACCCAACGGTTCTGGTCTCTCAGCCCTGTTGCCTCGTCCATTGTGACCGCGGTGTTGCTGAGGTCGTTCCAAATGTAACCCGACAATCCAATGCGAATGCCCGGTTCATCTCCGATCAGAGGCATGTAAGGCCACTGATGCCCGTGGAAGGTAAGCCAAAGCGAGCCGTGCTTGAGACCGCGAGTGTAGGGCTCCGGGTAAGCCGCGCCCGCCAGCTGCTCGATGCCAAGCATAGACACGACCGCTTCGCGCTCGGGACTCATGCCGGACGCGGTCTGCGGATCCGTGGGCGATGTCTCACGGACGCCCAACTCTGCCGTGGGACCATCGGGCGTCAGAGCAGCCTCCGCCTCCGACTCCGACTCCGCTGCAGCTTCCGCACCCACTGCAGCTTCCGCACCCACTGCAGCTTCTGCATCCGCGTCGGCCGCAGGCGCTTCCGCGGTCGCTTCTTCCGCCGCTTCACCCCTGGCAGGCTCCTCACCGGCACCACCAGCGAGAGGGTCGCCCGCTTCGTCCGGTGCGGCGACGGCAGGAGCATCGTCGGGTGAAGGTGCCCCGTCCTGAGCCAGTGCTGCGCCACTAGCAATTAAGCTAACCAAAGCTGAAGACAGAGCTACGCTCGGCCCGAAACCAAATTTTCGAGATATCATGCTGCTTTATTCTTATTTTCTTAAGTAACGGTCGTGTGGTGGCTGCCTAACGCGGGTCAGTCCCCGTTGACCATCACAGTAGCGGTGAGACCGGAAGTCTCGGCATCCTCGGCGTTCTTGCCGACCATTAACGTGTACTCACCACTATCGATGACCCACTTGCCATCTGTACCGCCTTCCCAGCGGCGCAGGTCCTGAATTCGCAAGGGGATCTGCGCGTCCACCTCGCCCATCGCTGGTACAGTTACGCGGGCAAAGCCCTTGAGCTCTTTCCATGGACGTTCACCGGTTATCCCGGCGGGCTTGGGCGGCGGCTTCACGAACAGCATCGCTACCTCGTCCCCAGCCACCGCTGACGTGTTCTTGATCTTCACTCCTACATTGAAGATCGCCTCCTTGCTGACCGCTTCCTGGCACGGGATCGTCAGATCGCTGTACTCGAAGGTCGAGTAACTCAAGCCATGGCCGAAGGGGAAGAGCAGGTTGACGTCTTTGTTCTCGATGTGCTTGCGGCGGTCGTATTCGCGGTAGCCGAAGAAGTAACCCATGTTCGTTACCGTGTCGCTCTCCTTGAAAACCGGGAGCTCTTCTTCCGCGGGCCACGCCATGGGCATCTTACCGGCGAAATTGGCACCGTCGGTTCCGAAGATCAGTTTGCCAAATGCAGTGCCACCGCGGACTCCGGGGTAACTGGCCCAGAAAGTAGCTTGTTTCTTGTTGGCGTGGTTCAGCCAGGGCAGGTTCACGATGGATCCCGACTCGATGATGATTACAGTCGGCTTGTCCAGGTCGAGCACGCTCTGCACCAGCTCGTTGTGCCCAGGCGGCAAGTTCAGCGTGTTGCGGTCTCCGCCAGCGGCAATGTAATACTCTTCGCCTTCGTCACCGGCGGTGTAACCCACGACGACCACGACTACCTCCGCGTCTGCGGCGGCTGCCGCCGTGTTGCCGCTCGTGACCGTTCGCCCCTCGCCTGCCACTTGTTGGATGCCTTTGAAGGGGCCGATGGTGCGGGCCGGGTCGCCATTCACGCGGCTCGAGCCGCGATCGCCAAGGTTTGGATCGGTAGCAAAGTTGAAGCTGCAGCTGCGGGGGTCGTCCAGGATTACGCCTTGACCAACGTCCTTCATGTCGCCGCAGCTCTTGGGCACGGACGAGCTGACTTGGCTAAACACCTGCTCAATACCCACCACTGCAATGTTTTTGACTTCAGCCGACAACGGGAGCACCGGTTCCCCGGCCACTCCGTTAGCCACCAGCACGGCGGACTTGATCACGGCCTCTTCTGCCAGCTCCTCGTGGGCGAGGTTCGTCGCGATCGAGTCATCTGGCGCCAACGTGGACGTTGGAGCCTTCAAGCTCCACGGGTCGGTGTGCAACGCCGAGTTAAAGCGATACTTTTGCGTGAGCACCCGCTTCGCCGCGTCGTGCACTAGCTGTTGGTCGGCATTGATCAGGGTGGCCTCGGAGTAGTTGAGCGTCCAGGGAACTTCAATGTCCGTTCCCGCAAGGACGGCTTCGTTGGTCACGGCTTGAGCCGTCGGCGCATCCGGGACGTTCTGACCACCCGGCATCGCCCACCAGTCCGTGATCACCAAGCCCTGAAAGCCGAAACCACCTTGCTCCACCGGTGCCTTCAAGAGATTTCGGACCAGGTGTTGGCTCTGGCTCGCCTTCACGCCATTGACCATGTTGTACGAAGACATGATGCAGCCAACGCCGCCGTCTTGAACCACCATCTCGAAGTGGCGTCCGTACACCTCTCGCAACGTCTGCTCGCTCATGACCGCGTCTTGCAGGGCACGCTTGTCCTCAATATTGTTCGCGGCCCAGTGCTTGGCGCAGGCCACCACGTACTCCTGGGTGCCCACCGTAAAGGCCGTTGACATGCGGCCAATGAGATACATGTCCTCACCGTAGACCTCTTGGGTACGACCCCAGTAGGGGTGCCGGATGATGTTCATGCAGGGAGCGAGCAGCATGTTGTTACGCGATGCTGCCGTTTCATCGCCGATAGCCGCGCCAATACGCCGTTCGAGCGCCAAGTCCCAAGATGCCGCACGCAGTGAGGCGGTGGGAAACACGGTCGCGTAGTTCTTATTCGCTTCGCCCTCGCTGTTGCGGTTGTCCTGCCCCGCATCCAGATTCACGCCGCGCCCCGCATCGCGATAGCGGTAGCCCCGGATTACGCCGATACCCGACACCTCAACGTCGGGACTGCGCTCGATGTCGCGATAATTTTTCGCCGAGCCGTCGACGCCGATCATCTGGGTCGTTTTTTGGGTTGGGGTCATGGCCTGCAACGTGTTTTCCACCTTCGCAGCCACCTCCGGCGACACGTAGTACGGCTCCATGGTCGTTCGATCG
>CAZNZA010000288.1:0-3782 GCA_964577325.1 uncultured Polyangiaceae bacterium | reverse complement strand
ACGCCCTGCACAGCAGCCGCGCTGACGGTGTTCGCACGGAACACGGAATGCGAGAATGGCCCACATGGTCGCACTGGATTAGCGCAATGTTTGCAGCTTTGCCCCTAGACGTGAACGGAGCTTGCGTGAAACGATGGGCTTCTATGAACATTCGCATCAAGCCCGCAGCCTTTGTCGTGCTCATTTTTGGTTGTAGCGACGTTGGTAGCTCCGACAACGATGGCCACGTGGATGTGCCGTTCGCGGCCACGCCTCTGGCAGGTACCGTTGGTGGACAACCATGGTCACTGGTGACCGCGGCGACTGACGCGTTCTTCTCCGACGGCGATGAGTTCTGGGTAGACGTCTACGGTGAGGCAATCGCGGAACCGTGTTCGGGGTTCGTGGATGCGACGCTACCCAATATCATATTGAATGTGCCGAAAGAGCTGGGTGAGCACCGGCTCGGGCTCACCTTGACCGCCACCTTCGTGCTCAATGATGCGGCCGACTCGAACCTCGTCGCCACCCAGGGCGTCATCATGGTGGATGCCGTCACCGAGTCGCAGATCACGGGCAGCGCCTTCATCGAATATGACGCGCAAAACACCGTCAACGGCCGCTTCACGGCCAGCATCTGTCTGGAGTGAGACGCCCTGAGCCCGCTACGGTGCGGCGGGGGCCGAACAGGTACAATATCGGTATTGACTAAATATGCACAATAGTGCATATACACACGTATGCATGTTGATGTGTTTGGGGCTCTTGCCGATCCCACGCGGCGTCGCATCGTCGAGACCCTGCTTGCCGGCGAGCAGCAAGTTTCGGACGTCGTGACGAAGGCGGGGATCCATCAGTCGGGGGTGTCACGCCATCTGCGCATTCTTCACGAGCATGGCTTCGTGTCGGTGCGCCCGGAAGGGCAGCGACGGTACTACGCCCTTCGGTCCGAGCCATTTCAAGAGCTCGAGGGTTGGCTCGCTCCGTACCGAAGGCTCTGGGAAGCACGTCTCGATCGTTTCGGGGCTGCACTTGAACACAGACGCTCGCCAGGTCGGGCCAAAGAAGGAAAGGGCAAGAGATGAGCAATACAGCGCCAAAAGCGAAGGTGGTGATTGAGCGAAGTTACCCCGCGAGCCTCGAAGAGGTTTGGGAGCTCTGGACGACCAAAGAAGGCTTCGAATCTTGGTGGGGCCCGGTAGGATTCAGGGTCGAGGTAAACGAGTTGAAGGCTCAGGTGGGCGGCGTCCTGCGTTACGATATGATCGCCGACACGTCCGAAATGGTCGCGGCAATGAAGCGCATGGGCCGCCCTCCTTCTCATCCGACGATTGCCCGCTTTACGGAGTTCCGGCCGCACGAGCGACTAGTCGTCACCAACGTCATCGACTTCCTTCCACAAGTGGCCGCATACGAAATCCAGATCGCTGTCGACTTCTCGCTGCGAGGTGACCGCGTCCACATGGTGGTGACCTTAGACCCGCTACACACCGAAGAGATGTCGGGCATGCAGAAGCAAGGCTTCGAAAGCCAGCTCACCAAACTCGATGAGCGTTTTGCTTCTAACCAGCGCTGAGCAGGCCGCTCAAACCCGGGCTCGCTCCCGGTTCACTACCGATTCGAAATCAGCCGGTAGGGGAACATGGAACTGACGACTTTGCCGGAACACCGGGTGAGAAAAGCTCAGTTGCTGAGCGTGCAGGAGCGTGCGGGAACTCTCGATGAGCGGTCCCGAATAGTCACGGATGTACAGCGTCTCGCCGACCAGAGGATGACCGATCTCCGCTAGGTGAATGCGGATCTGGTGCGTACGGCCGGTTTCCAGCTTGCACTCGAGCAACGTGCAGCGCGCGAAGTGCTCGAGAGGGCGCACGTGGGTAACACTGGTGGTGCCCTGATTCGGATCGCGGGTAGTGCCGCGGTAACCATCCCCACGATCCCGAACGAGCCGGAAGCTGAGCGTTGCACCATGGACCTGACCATGAGCCACCGCCACGTACACGCGGCCCGTCGTATGGGCACGAAACTGCTGTTTGAGATCGAGTTGTGCCGCGTGGGTTCGAGCAAACAGCATTACCCCCGATGTCACCTTGTCCAGGCGATGCACGACCTTCAAGGGTGGCACCTTGCGGCGCTCCTGCACCTCGAGCGCCTTGCGAACTTCCGATTGCAGGCTCGTCGGCTCCGCTTCGTGGTCGACGGATGCAATTCCCGCAGGCTTGTTTACGACCACGACGTGCGGGTCGACGTACAAGATACGGGTGTCGCTCGTCGACGTCGCCCGCGGGCGGGTCATGTTGAGCTCCACCTCGCCGCGAACATCGACAAGGGCGCGATTGTCGCGCACGACGCTGCCATTCACCGAAACCTTTCCAGTTTGGATGAGCTTGCGCACGTCACTCCAGCTAGCGGCTGGAAATTCGCGCTTAAGGACTTGATCCAGCGGGGCAGGGGAAGCCCCGCCGAATACGAACCGTTTGGACTTGAATTCCATGCACTCGAACGCCGTGTAGCGCATCCCCTTTCGCCGCTCCATCGCAGAATGGCCAAAGTCCGTCCACGCTCGTCGGTACTGGCGTTAGATCGGCATGAGGCGAGACAGCGACGCGCCCTAGCGAACGCCGGGAGGCCAGATACAGCCGCAGCCCGGCTTCAAAAACCGGAACACGCCGGGCGTCTCCGTTAGAAGGAGACGCTCATCGCTAAGCAGCTGGCATCCATGCCCGACGTGACGGTAAAAGCATGGGGCGTTATCGACGTGGCGACCACGAGTAGGTTCTCGTCGTACGTCTCGCCGTTGATCTGGCAGCTACCCTCGAGCACGAGCACGTAGTTGCCGAGAAACGCGTACGCTTCGGTGGAGGTGCTGTGGATGAGCTGTGCCGTCATACCACCCAGAGGGTCGAGCGGGATGACGTAAGTTTCCACCCCGTCGAGTTGCGCTTCGAAGGGATGCGCTTCCAGCAAGTCTGCAGCGTGCGTGTCGACGCGCACGGGTGTGTATTCGCCAATCAGGTCGGTGTTCTCGAAATCCGGTGCAGAGGCGTAGGCCAAAACGAAGAAGCCCGAGCTGTTGGTGATCTCGTGGCCACTGCCCGGTGGATTGAAATAAGCAGAACCTGTTGGGTAAACGCCCTTGGCGTCCGTTTGGGTGCCGTCGATGACGTAGACGGATTCCGTCATCGAATGATAGTGCAGGCCTACTGCGCCATCTTCGACGGTGTACCAAAGAATGGCGATGTGTTCGGTTTCGACCGCACCTGACAAGATGAGCTTCTTCACGTTGGGCCGAAAGTCGAACCACTCGTAGTTCTGTGGATTCAGTGAGACATCGTCGAGAGAGAGTGCAGTCAACGCGGTGACCGCCGCGTCGGTTGCAGCGTCCGTTGCCCCGTCGCTGGCGTCGACGGTCGAGCCGTCCACAGAGCCATCCGTAGTGCTTGGGGCGCTGCCGTCGAGTGCAGCATCGTGGCTCTGGCTCGCATCTACCATGACGAGCCCCGCATCCGCCGACGTTGCGGCGTCCACCGCTCCCGCGCTGCCGTCGGCCACATCCACGGCCGCGTCCATGTCCCCGGCTGAAGTTTCGTCCATGATAGAGGCGTCTGCATCTAAGGGCGGGCCATCGCCCGCATCATCGTCTCCACACGCTGTAAGGCAGGCTACGGTATAGCTGGTAATGGTCAACGTAGTAAGTAATCGCATGCTTCTCCTGAAGGTGAGGGATGGGAGCCATCTCACCCACCCCTCGTGTCGCTTTGGTGAAGTCAGCGTGTCGGGAGCAGTACTCGGTGCGAAAGTCG
>CAZNZA010000287.1:0-3786 GCA_964577325.1 uncultured Polyangiaceae bacterium | reverse complement strand
GGGTGCAAATTGCATACCCTCCTTTGCCTTGCCAGCGGGGTTGCGGCTTCAGGCGAAGGGCGACAGCGAGCGCGTACTGCGCCGGAGAGGCGGTGCTGCGGCAGTTTGCGCGTGGCGGGAATGTAGGGCTGCGACGCGGTTGTACTCAGTCCGCTCAGTCGGGTCGCCACGCCCCACCGGTGCGGGTGAAGTCGATAGCTTGTGTTGGAACGAAGGCGTCTTCTTGCAGAGCGTGCACCGTCACCCGCAAGCGGTCTGCTTCCAACTCAACTTCGTTGAAGGCATTGACGTGCCCCCTGAGTCTATGGGAGGTCGCCGTAGAAGCATGGACCACGAGCACTGAGCCATGAGCAAAGGAGTCGGTGTTGACCCCCGAGTAGCTCTGGTGCAAGTGCCCGCTCAGACATAGATGCGTGTTGGTGCGCACGATGGCGCGCACCAGCTTCGCAAAGCGTGCGCGCTCTTCGCCGCTTTTGAACCCAGCTATGGGATGGTGGGAGCAAATGACCGCGGTGCGGTGGGGATGGTCGGCTACTGCTCGCTCGAGCCAACGCACCTGCCGTTCTGCGGCCCCGCCCTCTTTCCAACGGAAGGGATCGGCCGTGTTCAACCCGACGACTAAAATCTCTTCGTCCGCATGTAGCGTGTGAGTGTCAGAGCAGATGTACCGGCGGTAGCGGCCGAACGGGTTGAAAACGCGCGAGAGCGGCCGGTACAGGGGCGCGAGGTCATGGTTGCCTGGCACAACCAGGTACGGCGCAGGCAGGTCTCGCAAAAACGCCTGCGCCGCCAGAAATTGTGATGTGCGCGCCCTCTGCGTCAGGTCACCTGTCACGACCACGAGATGGGGGGCGAGTGCGCGAATGCTCTCTAACAAACGTGCCGTCAGACCGTCGGTGACAGTACCAAAGTGCAGGTCTGAGAGGTGAACGATGCGACGCATAGGCAAGGAGCAGAACCAAGGAGCAGAAACCTACTTCTGGTGCCACGCGCGTGCAGGTAGGGCAAGGCCCATGCCGCTTTGAGGAGCGGCCCAAGCTTTGCTCTAAGGGTGGGCATGGTGCTGAAACAATTGTCGCCGGCTGGCCGTTGGCGCGCCAAGCTCAATTCGCGGCTAGAACTTCTGGCAGAGCAGCTAGCTCCCTCGAGTCAGCGCCCATCACCGGCACAATCGCCACACCTTCGTGTCCTGGGTGAGCTTCCCCGCGTCGAAGGATCAAAGCCTGTCTATCTGCTCCAGGATGCAAGGCAACAACGGTACATCTTCAAGCAGTGCGAGCGGGCACTAGCCGCCGCCGAGCAGGCGGCATACGAACTGCGGCGGTTGGGAGGGCGCCCCGTGGTTCCCGCATGGCAACACACCTTGCAGGTCGACGGTAGATCTCTCACCGGTGTCATCAAACGCTTCATCGATGAAGCGGCTGAGCCGACGTTGACTACGGCAACTGCCGAGTGGACGTCCGAGCAACGAGCGGTGATGTTACTCGAGCACGCGTGGGACTGGTTTTTGGACAACCTGGATACGAACACGAGTCAGTATGCCCTCTTCGGCAGCGATCGGGTTCCGGTAAACATCGACTGGGATCGGTCGTTTGCCACGAGCGGGCACAACCCAATGTCGCGCTTTGCGAAGTATCGGGCCACCTTACCCAACGCCAAGACATTCCTATACGCTGACTATGTCGACGGTAAATTTGCCTTGCCCCTGGGCTTGCTTCTGGACGAGGCGCGTCGCATCCGTCGGCTGCCTCGTAAGCAGGTGGAGAGGATCATGCGAGCCTATGCCGGTGTTCGCTACGAAGACGCCGCTGACCAAGCAGCTTTCGTCAAAACTGCGTTGCTGCGACAGCGGCGGATCGAAAAAGAGTGCCTTCGATTTGTCCGGGAGCTGGCTCGGGAAAGGCGTGAGCTCGCCGGCCCTGCTCGCGGTTGGAGTCAGCGCTTGCGCAGGACTTCGCTGCACGTGTGGTCCTGGTGGCAGCTGATACTGGAGCGGGTGGTGCGGGGAGCGGTCGGACGGACCTCACGCGGTATTTTGAGCTGGCTGCGAGCCCGTCAGTCCTGAACGCGATTCGCGCGGCCGGCTTTGGCTGTTTAGTCCTTGGCAGGACGACATCCGTGCCCAATGGACCATAGATGACAACTAAACAGCACGGCAGCGTCACTCTCAACTCATGCCGCGTCGGGCCAGACAGTAAGCTGTGGGGCTTTGGTTGGGCGCCAGAAAGTGCCGTCATCCAGGTGGAGCACGAGTTGACTGCGCACGACGTGTGGCAGCGCTACTCGCGCGCGAGCGAGTTGATGGATGGAGAGGAGCTGCGCTTCATCGTCGAGTACGACGGTGAGCCGGTCGAGACGTTTGACGACGGGTTGAAAGCGGCAGAGGCACTGGCGACAGGGAAGCAAGCCAGCGTGGAGGTGTGGATCCCGTCTAAAGATCCGAGTTCATCGTGGCAGCAGATGAAGAGCGAATGGGGGGAAGCAGAGGGCGACCGGCACGAGTGACGGGCTTCGCCAAACAGTGCCGTCACCCAGCGCCAACACCCCCAGCGCCGAACGGTGCAGTTATGCGGCGCGAGTCTCGCCGCCCAGTAAGGTGATTACTTCACCCGTCATGTAGGATGAGTCGGCGTTGCTCGCCAAGAAGACGTACGTGGGCGCAATTTCTTCGGGTTGTGCTGGGCGGCCCATGGGCGTTGTCTCACCGAAATGAGCCACGTCTCGTGCAGCACGATCGGCAGGGTTGAGCGGAGTCCACACAGGCCCAGGAGCGACGCAATTGACGCGGATCCCTTCGGAGACGAGGGATTGGGCCAACGACTTGGTCAACGCGTGAATGGCTCCCTTCGTGGCGGAGTAGTCCAATAAGCCCGAACTGCCCTCTAGACCGGTAATGGAACCTGTGTTGATGATCACCGATCCTGCCTTCAAGTGCGGGCGAGCCGCCTTTATCATGTAGAAGTATCCGTACAGGTTGGTGCGAATGGTCGTGTCCCACTGCTCCAGACTGAGGTCATCCACGTTCGCTTGGTGCTGCTGATACGCAGCGTTGTTGACGAGAATGTCTAATCCGCCGAGCGTTTCCACAGCTTGCTCGACCACGCGTCGGCAACTCTCGAAGTCTTTGACGTCGAGGGTTATGGCTAACGCCTGCTTTCCACATTCCGCGATGCATTCGACGGTTTCCCGAGCATCATCGCTCTCCTCCGGTAAATAGGTAAACGCTACATCCGCACCCTCCCGCGCGAACAGTACCGCCACGGCTCGGCCAATGCCAGAATCTCCACCCGTGATGAGCGCTCGACGACCCGCAAGCTTATCGGCCGCGCGATACTCCGGCGCCCTGTAGCGGGGACGGGGGCTCAAGTCGGACTCACGCCCGGGACGTTCAAGGTGTTGTTTCGGGAATGGCGGTTTGGGAAGTTTTTCGGTGTTCATGAGAGGCGATGAGGGCAAGGGCCGTGCCCACTCCATGCAATCGACTGTGAACCAGGCGGGTTAGCCTACCCCGCGCCGACGTGACACGGCCGCTCGCCACAAGGAAACCCACGTCCCTGACTTGGCCCGCGGGCGCGACGCGTCAGATGCGCGCGCCCGCGGCGCAGAGGATCGGCATGCCGGAACAGCCAGCGGAACTGCAGCGATCAGCGGTACCGGACTGAACATGGCTCTACTCCTCGTCGAACTCGAGCGTTCTCAGATCGAACGCCGCCCAAGCGCGTTCATCACCAATGCAATGATGGCGATGATCAGGAACCCGTAGAACAGCAGTTTAGCGATTCCAGC
>CAZNZA010000286.1:0-3833 GCA_964577325.1 uncultured Polyangiaceae bacterium | reverse complement strand
ACGTGCTCCATGCCGGGTATGGGACCCTACATGTTTGGTGCCCCGATTTCTTTGACCTGGTCAGGAGCGCCGGACGGGACGCAGAGCTTTGCGCTGGTGATGTTGGATGTGACGCTACTCGAGCAAGAGGAGCCGAGTCAAAACGGTTACCATTCCGGATTCTGGAACTTGCCGTCCGATGTCACGAGCCTACCGGCACAAGATTGGCGCGATGCTCTGAGTGGCGTTCCAATGTACAACAACGGCTATCTAGGCCCGTGCCCCCGTTTCGGCGGTGACACAAGGACACATACCTACGTCTTCACGCTGTACGCGATGCCGGAAGCAACCGTCGATCCAGGTGGTCAACAGGTAAACGCCGCGTTCATTCAAGCGTTGGAGGAAGAGGCGATAGGAAAGACTACGCTTTCAGGCATCTCCTGCGCGGCCATGGGCGCTTGGCAAGCCTGCGGGATGTAGGTGACGGCGATTGACGCAAGGTGCCCATTACGTGCGGCACCTGTCCGCGAGCCATTGGCGCATCCAATGTGGTGCAGACGGATACGTCTGGCTTCCCAAGCCGCGCTTGTTTTCGGTCCGCAACCAGAAAGCGCCCAACGCTTCAGCTGGGCTGCGCTTGCGACGGTCAGTATCGCGTTTGGGATGGGCCCAGCAGCACCCGGAGCTAAACGTCTCCCTCCCACCCCTGCACCCAATCGCGCGGTTCGTCAGGGATAGCGCAAGCGTTCGGGCTCACCGGCACTGGGGGGGACTTCTGGTGCGGTCCGAGCACGGAAGGTAACGTCCGAACCACTTCGAGACGTGGTTCGGCGACAGCTAAGCTCGCGCCGGTGAGAATGACAAGCAGCGGGCGTTTTTGCTTGGTAGCTCACCGGGGCTAGCTGCGATACTCGGCCCCATGACGCACTCGAGCGCTCTCAGTTACGCCTCACGTTCACTTTCAGCTACTGCCCTGGTCGTGGTGATCGCCGCCTCAACCGCATGCTCGGGCAAGAGACCCACCTTCGCCAAGCCGCAGGTGTAAGACGCCGGTGGATCGGGCGACACTACCGGTATCGGGGACGCCGCAGCTAGCGACGAGCTGAAGCCAGATGTCTTAGGTCCGCCAGACGTCGATGGCTCGGCGACGGACACTGAAGGCAACGCCGACTCGGGAGGCGGTGATGACGACGCGACGTCATCCGTCGGCACGGACACCACCGACGCGAACGAGGCCGGCGCGGATGACGCGGACCCAGGCGAGACGAGTGCGGACGGCTCAAACGTTGATGCGGGAACTGACACCAGCGCAACCCCGGATGACGGCGGCGTTGCCTGCTCCGATGGCCGCTACGCCTCTGACAATGGGGAGTGTCTGCCGTGGACAGAGTGCAAGCCCGGAACGTACGTGGCCTCGCCCGGCACTGCGGACTCGGACCAGGAGTGCCAGCCGTGTGAATCTGGCACGTTTAGCGAAGCCGCTAACGCCACCGAGTGCCTCGCTTGGGACAATTGCGGCTGGCTCGAAACAAGCCAAACCGGTACGAGCACAAGGAATGTCGAGTGTCTGCAGGCGGACACGTTCGAGCAATTTGGTACGGAAGGGTATGACGGGCTGAACGCCGTGGCTAGCAAGACGGGCGGGCAAGTCGTCGTTGCCGGGTTCGCAGATGGTGCGCTGTATGAAGGTGCCAACGGACCGGCGTTCGTCCGACTGTACGATCCGCAGGGGGAAGTCGAGTGGACCCGTCAGTTTGGTGAGGAGTTTCAGGACCAGCTGAACGCAGTTTCTTTCGCGTCTGATGGCGACATCCTCCTTGCCGGCGCGATCGACGGTGTGCCGGTGGGTGAAGACCCGGACCCTTCTGATGCGTTTGTTGCACGCCTCTCATCATCAGACGGCACAGAAATCTGGAGAAGGCAGTTCGGCACTTCGCTACGAGATGCGGTGTACGGCCTTGCCACGGGCTCCAACGGCACATCCGTCGTGGTCGGCGAGACATCGGGTGCATTGTCCGGCACGAGGTATGGCGGGTCCGACGCATTTGTGCGCGAATACGGTTCTACCGGGGAGGTCCACTGGGCCCGACAGTTCGGTACGGAAAGCGGCGACAGCGCCACTGCCGTTGCCATCGGTCGCAGTGGAGAAATCGCTGTCGTCGGTTCAACGGGTGGAGACCTGGCTGGTGAGAATGCTGGCTATGGTGATGGTTTCCTGCGCGTGTACGTTGCCGGAGGGACGTCGCACCGCACTGTTCAGTTCGGAACGACCCTCGACGATGAGCCGCTCGGGGTGGCGTTCCTCGCTGGCGGCGAGATCGCAGTAGCTGGCTTATCCGTGGCAGACGCGGGTCAAGGGACCGTCTTTCTGCGCTTGTACGGCTTGAATGAGGGTGGGGAGTTAGAACTTGTTTGGGCGCGTACTGTTCTCGCATCCGTGTTTCCATGGTGGATTAAGCCGTCTGTCTCTGCCGGCGCGAGTGGCGACGTTGTTGTAGCTGTGACATCGTGGGAGACGGATTCAGCGACTCAAGAAGGCAGACGCCTGTTCCTTCAACGATATGACGTCCACGGAGCGTTACTCGCCGAACGTGAGGTAGGCGTTGACGGAGATATAAGCGCCAACGCCGTCGCTTTAGTTGGCACGGAAGAACACGTATTCGTAGCAGGATACACGTCAGGTACCCTATTAGGTACCAACGCCGGAAACGACGATGCCTTTGTTGGCATTGTTACGCTGCCACCGCAGACTTCGCAGTGACGGCAAGCGTCCGGGCGTTGCCACGCCGCAAGTGCCAAAGAACTAGCATCAGAAATCCGCAATGCATCCGGCACCACAGTTGCGCTGCGTGCCGTCGTTGACATCGACACCAACTAACCACTTGCCAGTTTTTCCATGGTGATCCACGTTTATCGCAGTTGAGCCGCGGAGACTGAATCATGAGCAGCCAATCCCAGATTTCGGCCACCATTTCGGAGGCCACCAAGGAGCAACTGGAGCGCTCCACGGCTAGCCACGGGCTAAAGAAGAACTTCGTCGTCGAGCAGGCGCTACTGTACTTCATGGAGGCCCGGCGGGAGCTACCCGACGAGGCGATGATCCCGGCACGCATGGTGGTGGAGGAAGCCGCGTTCGATCGCGTTGTCGAACTTGCTATCAAGCCCGCCGAGCCCACCCCCGCGTTGCGGGAGCTGATGCGTGGCCAAAACGGTTGATGTTCGACCGCTGGCTCGTGAAGACGACCGGAGTGACTTCTCGTGCGGTCCAGCCCGAGCTGGATCGGTTCTTTGAACACTACGCCGGACAGAATCAGTTTAAGCTACACTTGGCGGTGACGTACGTGGCCGTCGGCGACGGGCGAATTGTAGGCTTCGCCACCGTCGCGGCCTCAGCCATCGAGCGTGTACATGTGCCGAGCGCTTGCCTGCGCAAACGGCTTCCCGACTATCCACTCCCGGTGCGGCGTCTCGCTCGGCTTGGGGTCGACGCGCGCGCCCAAGGCGTGGGCGTGGGAAAGTGTCTCTTGCTTCACGTTTTGAAGGTCGCGCTCGCACAGCGGGCCCGGATGGGATGCGTGGGCGTGGTGACGGACGCTAAGCCCGATGCGGTGCGTCTTTAGGAGAGGCTCGGCTTCGTCCCCATCGAGGGAGTGCGGGAGGGATTACTTCACGGCGAGCCGCTGCCGATGTTCCTAGCCATTGGTACCGTCTCGGCTGCAAGCGACGGATGAACGCTCACTCGGGCGAGGCCCGTACGGGCTACGCCGGCAGCAAGTCCGCCCATAGGGTCGCTAGATCCAACTCAATCGCGTCGAATGGTTCGGCGCGGACGCGTTCATCGTCGCTGTGTACGC
>CAZNZA010000285.1:0-4067 GCA_964577325.1 uncultured Polyangiaceae bacterium | reverse complement strand
GGCACGGGCAAGACCGGCGGGCTCATCGTGATGCTGGAGGAAGCCGTGCGCGCCGGCTCAATAACGCCGTCAGCGAGTAGTCGCTTGTCGGCGGCGGCTTGCCCGCCGGCAACGAACGCGCCAGTACGCGAAGCCGACGCACCTGCGCTCGCCGTCCTCCCACTCGATGCCTTCGAAGGTCAAAGGCAGCTCCGCGGCTTCAATTATGTGTGCCGTCATGGGTTGATGAGTCATCCCACGGCAAGATCTTGATCCGGTCGCGGCGCTTCGGGATGAAAGCAGACAGTGCCCGCTGAAAACCCCCGCCCCCTGACGCCGCACCAGAGCGGCAGGGCCGTCAAACCCTTATGCATGTCCGCCGGCTCCCTTGCCAAGTAGATGCGCAGGGACCCAAGCACGCTCAGCATCCGCGCCTCTCCAATGCACTACCCATGCCGGCGGTGGTAAAGCCGATAGCTCAACGATGACCCCGTCGCCAATTCCAATGCGATAGCCCGTACCCTCGATTCGCTGCGCGGCGGTGACTGCCACTTCGAAGAAGGCGTTCGATTTCGCGGCTCTGCCGACGTCGGCCGCATGAAGTTTGCTCTCCAGCATTGGAAGGTGTGAACACTCGCTCCGGCCACTTCGCAACTGCGCTTTGGCGTTGGCCCGACGCCTCCCACTTCTTCACAAACTGCCGTCAGAACTCAACTGACTGTCGGTCGCCTGATACTCTCGTGATTGCCTGCTTCATCTCGGACATCTACCCGGCGCCGGCCGCTACTAGCAGTGGTGATGGGCTGAACGGTTACGAACTACGCAAGCTCTTTCTGGGGAGAGGCAATTGTTTTTTTGTGGGGTGACCTCGGCGCCATGCGTACGGCTAACATCTTGACGATCGTCGCCACCTGCGTCAGCCACGGCATCAATCCGCGAGAGTATCGCGTCACCCTGACGCAGCTGTTACTCCAGGGACAGACCGACATCGCCAAGCTCCTGCCGGACCGCAATCATCATGCTTTGCCCCGAGCTGCGCGTGCCGGGCTGCCATCGGCCTGAACTGCCGGATCGTCACCTGCTCATGGTGAATCGAACGAGGGCCTTAGATCGCCCGATCTATGCGCGTCTATCCCTGAATTAGGTCGAGCCGGCGGAGCACGGACTAGTCCGCGAGGCGCGGAGGCTTGATTGGGCTGCACAATCGACCAACAGAAGCCTCTCCCTCACGCGCTTATCTCGCGAACCACCCCGACTGAGCCTTGGCGAAAGCCCCACCGGAGGCCAGGAATGGCGCTCTCGCATCATCACGTCGGCAAATTCGGTTCTTATCCTGCTCGCACAGGGCTGCACCTGACGCTCAACTCGGCCAGGGGCGCGAGCCTACGGCGCAGTGTGCGCTGGAGCTCTGATGCCGGCGAGCGTGCAGCGTCGGCTTCTGTCGTCCCTGCGCCGGGGAACGATCGTCAGCGGAGAATCGGTGATGTGTTTTTGCTCGGCACTGCTGGCAATTTCCAATTATGCATCCAGGTATGGACACTTTCCTTGTCGCGATACCAAAGGTGAAGGTTTCTGACGACTCGTCACTGAATAGTGTCTTGAGCACGGCCGCCATCGCCGCCGCCGTCAGACGGGTCGTTAGCACGCTACCGCATCTAGGAATTGAGTTCAGCGTCGAGTCCGAGACCTGGCTGGCCGACAACGGTGGCCGCATGACGTGGGCACGAAGCACTCCTGAACGCGGCTCCAGTCTTGTTCACCATGTTCGGACTGGTCGCGGTGGCGCTTTGGTCTTTGGTGAAGTTCTGGGCTCGGCTCCAGACGCTACCACCGTCTGGGAAACGTTCCTACGCGGTGGCGTGTACGCCGTTCATGATTTGGACGGCTGTTTCTCCGCCTTGATTTGGAATGCAACGACGGGTGCCGTCGATGTCATCGCTGATAGCATTGGGCAGCGAACTTTGCGCATGGCCGAAACCGACAGTTGCTACTGGTTCTCTCCGCACGACACATGTTTGGTGGCTTGCGGAGCTGCGCGCGTCGAGTTCGACCCGGTCAGCGCCTTCTCATGTCTGATTGTAGAAAATTCGCTGCGCGCGAAGCCTCTGCTTCTAGACGTTCAGGGACTAGAGGCTAACGATCGGGTCCACGTAGCGCTCGACACTGGCGCTGTGCGGTACCGGTTGCCGAAAATCGACTTTTCGAATCGAATCGACGTTCGTGATAAGAAGGCGCAGCAGCAATGTCGCGAGGAGGTCGCCGATAGCATTGTTCAAGCTTCATCGCCCTGGGCGCGGTCCGGGCGGGAGATTCGATGCGAGTTGACGGCTGGTCTCGACAGTAGAGCGTCTCTTGCGTGCATAATTGCGGCTCGCGCACAATCACGCACGGTCGCTATTACCAGCGGGGCCCCCGATAGTGTGGACGTCCGAACAGCGGCAAGACTCGCGAGGTTGGCCGGGGCAAGGCACCTATTGCTACCCGCACCGAGCGATGACACGACCCACTTCCAGGCCAACTTGGAGCTACGAGCCTTTGCGATGAATGGGGAGACGGATGCCAAACGGGCGGCCAAGCCCGTTCCGATTTGGGACCCGGATGGGCCAATTCGAGTCGAAGGCACAAGCGGGGAGGTGTACCGTGGGTTCCTCTACCAGTACTTCGGCCCGACCGGCATCGCACCAGACGCGCCGAGTGCAATAGTGGATGTCATGCTCCGGCGCCGATGCCGCAGGTTCACGCGGACGCCTGTGTCCGATTCGATCATAAGGTCCGGGCTACGAGAGCGCATGTTGGATTGCTTTGGCGAGTACCAAACACTCACCACTTGTGGCAACGACATGCTCGACCTGTTCTGGCTGTTCGAGCGTTGTTCTCGCTGGGCCGCTCACGTCAGGCGATCATCCTGGTCGATGTCCCGCAACGTCTTCTTGGTTCCGTCCGCAATTCGCAAAGCTTACACCATGCCAGCTCCCATTGGCTTTTGGACAAACGTGCACGCGCACCTCATTAAAGAGCATTTCCCGGCCGCTCAATGGATCCTGCTCAACGGGATCCGTCCCTTGCAGCTGGAGGGGCCAGGCCGTCTGCGAAATGCAGCGCGCTTGGGACTGACAGGTGCCCGTATGGGTTTCGACCGCATGAAAGGATCCATAAACCCGTCACGTTCAACTCCTACAAAAGGGCCTCTATCGGGAGCCCTTTTCACCGTTGTTCGTGATCTGGTCAGTGCATCGGACTCAATTTCGACATTGACCATGGGTAGCCAGGGTGTCGAGAAGGTTCTGGACGAGCAGGAGGTTCGTGGTAACCACCAAGCCTTGCTGGGCTATGCAGTCACTCAGGAAGTCTACCGGAACCTGTTGCTCCGCGTACGGCCATCGGTCTCAGAGTAAGCGTGCCCCAGGTCGAACGCGAGTGTGGTCCCTGTGTGTGTCGGCACAGGAGCGGTCCAGCGGCGTAGTCTTGCACTGGTACATTCGTCAGCGAGGTGGCGCGACGACTTCCGCTCGGGTTCATGCGAGAACGCTCTGCGCACCAGCGCCCGTTGCGTTTGCGGTCTAAACCATCCAGCAGGGCGTGGTAACCTGCTCGTGATCGCCGCTCGCGCTAGAGACTGCCCTTCTGCTCTGGGCTCGAGCCGCCACAGATCCGAGGAGCGATTACCGCACTCGACTATCCCTAGCACCGACTGGATTACATCCTACTTTCGCACCCAAACGCGGTACTGGACTGTTGCACCAGGTGCACGACTAGCAAGCCAAGATACTTTCGGCGGGAGCATCGTTCCAGCGCCGTCGTGCATGTTTTCAATCCAACATTCCTGTTGCGCGGCGATCGTGAGGTGAGCAAGATAGCCGCTATTCTGCCGTAGGCGTACAGCGGAAGGGATTTTTGCAGGCGCCGGTGCATGACGCGGGGACAGGGACATCGTGGGTCGCTACGCCGTCGATATCACGCTCTTTCATCCTTTCCTCTCGGCCGGCTTGTCCCGGCGCACGAAGCCCATTCAGCAACGGCCGTGTGCATCGGAAATAGCCTGAAGGAACTCGCGCGCTAGTGGATTAACGTCGAGGAGGCGCTTCTTT
>CAZNZA010000284.1:0-4078 GCA_964577325.1 uncultured Polyangiaceae bacterium | reverse complement strand
GGACTCGCGGCGCGCAACGAGTGGAAGGACGGCACCATCCGGTTCGCCTTCTGGTCCATCAACATCGGTCTTGGCCTGATGGTGTTGCTCAGCGTGCTCCCCGTCGGCCTGGCTCAGACCTGGGCGAGCGTCGAGCATGGGCTTTGGTACGCCCGTTCGATGGAGTTTTTGCAACAGCCGTACATGGATGTGCTGCGGTGGCTGCGTGTGGTCGGGGATACACTGTTCGGGCTCGGCGCAGTCGTATTGGGCTACTTCGTGGTCGGCCTGAAGACAGGGTGGACGGTAAAAGCGAACACCGATCTCACGAGCCTGCCGCCTCCGCGCTCGTAACTTGGTGCCCTCATCCCGTATACGGTCCACGCTCAACGGCCGGAGCGCTGCGTCCCGGTTCCAGTAATGCGCCCATTCTAGAATTCGCTTGAGGACGAAGTGTTCCAGTAGATCCACCACCGTCTCGCCACCGGTGGTACGCGCCGCCCCACTTCGGCCGGATCGGCTCGTATCGCCCCGCTGTGGAGGAGCTGCTGGGCCGTTTTGTTTTCTGATTCTGGAAACCAGCACCTTGAACAGAACGATTCGCTGAGGATGATCGGCTCGCGACAGATGCTGGCCGGCGCCTGGTCCTTTTTTCTATGGGCCCGGTTGCCGTCAGCCGTTTAGATAACAAGGCTAGGGCCGTTTTGACGGTAGCGTCCTCACACGGCTTCGTTATGCTCCCCAGCGCTTCATAGCTGCGGACCCCTATCCCATCCTGACTTGCAACTCCTTCCAAGCACACCCGCCCTGCACGTCGTACGTACTGCGCGGGTTGTATCCTTCAGCTCGAGAAAACCGGTTCGGTATCTAATCCGCCTCGCAAACGCGATGAACCTAACGACCTTCAGTTTTCAAAGCTCTTCTCGTCCCGGGACTCGTCAATGGGCAATGCTTTTCAGATCGGTGGTGCAGACATGAATTGGTATCGAAGGCAATACCGCTATCTGCTTCTTTTGGGCTTGAGTGCCGGAATGGCTGGTTGCGCGGGCTTCGTGACGCCCGACGGCGAAAGTGGAAACCCGACGGAACCTGGGGACAACGCTCTCCCTGACCGTGACGATGTCGGTCCCGATACCTCGAGTGGCACCTCGACCGACGGCAAGCCCGGCGGCAGCAGTGGGGCCCCAAACCCTGCCGGCGATGGTAACGTCGATCCCAGCAACCCTTCTGGCGGAGGCTTGGACGGTCCCAGTCCGGCGAACCCGAACACTCCTGCCCCTGCGGTCGATCCCGGGGCTGGTAACCCCACGTTTACCTGTGACGAAAACGCCGTCCCTGGATCGCTGCCATTGAGGCGCCTCAGCCAGGTGCAGTACCAAAACACGTTGCGCGATTTGCTCACTTACGTGGTTCCAAACAACGCAGGCGCCGTGTGGCAAGAGGTCGAGTCCACTCTTGCCGACATGCAAGGCGATCTGCGCCAAGGTCCCGATTCCAAGTTCGCGCGCTTGAGCCGGCTGGATCAGACGGTGCAGCAACAGCGAGTCGATGACTACTACAAAGTCGGCGAGCGCTTAGCCAAAGCCCTCACGAGTTCGAGTAGTCGGTTGACGGAGTTGGTGGGCGAGTGCGCCACTGCCCCTGAGGCTGACGCGGCCGAAGCGTGTATGGATGCGTTCATCTCCCGATTCGGGCTGTACTCCCAGCGCCGACCCTTGGAGCCGAACGACATCGAGCACTACCGCAGGGCAGCAGGTGACGCTCCCTACGCGGCCGAAGACTACTCCAACGTCGCTACCGTGCTGCTAGCGTCTCCCTACACGGTGTACCTCGTGGAACATGGCGTGGGGGAGCCGGTCAACGGCACGGTCCCGCTCTCGGCTCACGAGCTTGCATCGCGGCTCTCGTACCATTTTTGGCAGACGATGCCCGATCAGGCGTTGTTGACCGCAGCCGGCAACGGCGAACTCGAAACGGACGAGGGATATGCTGCGCAAGTAGAACGCATCCTCGCGGATCCGCGCGCCGAACGTGGCTTAAGCGAGTTCGTCTTCGAATGGCTGGAGAATCCGTTCCTCGAGCCGCTCCACGAGCAGGTCGGTACGCCAGCCTATGATGCCCTGCTGGACGGTTACGAACCTTCACCCTCGCTCAAGGCGGACATGCAGCAGGAAGTCGTCGACGCTGCTCTGTACGCCTTCCGCACCGATGGGAGTTACGCCGACTTCTTCACGAGTCAGCAATCGTTCGCGAAGACCGACGAACTGGCAGCTATCTATGGTGTCGAGAAGTGGTCCGGTGGAGAACCCCCATTGTTCCCGGAACCGGAGCGTGCGGGGCTGATCACCCGCGCCGCCTTCCTCGCGAGCGGCCTGCCCGAGACCCGCCCGATCGTCAAGGGCGTGTGGACTCGTAAAACAATCTTGTGCGACGACATACCACCACCTCCAGCCGACTTGGGCAGCGACGACGCCGTCGAATTAGCGAACGCATCCACGCGCGAAAAGGTGGAAGCTCGCACTGGTACGGGCGCTTGCGCGGGCTGCCACGTGGGCTTGATCAACGACCTCGGGTTCGTCACCGAAAACTTCGACGCCTTGGGTCGCGTGCGCACGGAGCAGCCTCTCTACGACGAAGACGGTAACCTGCGGGCCACCGCTGAAGTGAACACAGTTACCGTACCTCGGGTCGAGCTGAGCGACCAAACGGTGGTAGAGAGCGCGGCCGACCTGACGCGACTGATTCTCGAGAGCGACAAGCCGTATGCGTGCTTCGCGCGTCAATACTTCCGATTCACCTTTGGTAGACTCGAACATTCGACTCAAGATGGGTGCGTACTGGCCGCAATGAAGGAACAACTTCAGGGGAACGCCAGTCTGGCTGACGTTTTCAAGACCGTGGCCCTAGACCCGAGTTTCCGCCGGCGGAGCTTGTAAAGGATTAGCAGCATGGCAAACCGTATCAATCGACGCATGGTGCTCAAAGGGGCGGCTGGGTTTACCCTCGCCATGCCCTTCCTCCACTCGCTTGCAGGCAGGGGTAGCATCGCAGAGGCCCAAGGGGCAGCGCATCCGAAACGATTCGTCGCTTTCGGGACGTGCGACGGAGGCATTTGGCAAGAGTTCATGTACCCCAATGACTCTGGACTGGCAGACACTGGCACTGCTCCGGGTGGACACACGGTCCGCCGAGGAGCATTGTCTCCCGCAGTAGCTGCAGGCGTTGCTGCGTTGTCGCCAGTGCTGTCAGCAAGTTCAGGTACCTTGACCGCAAGCCTGGCAAGCAAGCTCAACGTGCTGCGCGGTCTAGATGTATCCTTCTACATGGGCCATCATGCCGCCGGGCATTTAGGCAACTTCGGAACGTCTGACCAGGGGGCTTCCTTGCCTTTGCTGCCTACCATCGATCAAGTCTTGGCAAACTCGGATACCTTCTACGGCAACGCCCCAAGCTTGCTGCAGCGTAGCATGGTGATCGGACACCCCGGGATGTCCTGGGAACAGCAAGGCGCTGGCATTACGCGCATCAGTCCGAACAATAACCCTCGAGCGCTATTCGAGAGCATTTTCCGTGCTGGAACGGGCGGCGGCGGTAGCACGACCCCGGCGGAGACCCCGCCACGCCCGGTCGTAGACCTGGTACTGGAGGATTATCGGCGCTTGCGCGAATCCAACCGGCGTCTTTCCTCCCTCGACCGCGTGCGCCTCGACGACCACATGAGCCGGCTGAGTGAGCTCGAGCGCAAACTCATGGTAGTTCCTGTTGCGTCTCCTGCCGTTTCGTGTGGCGATATTAGCCAGCCCATTGATCGGGGGAGCGAGAATGGGGACTCCGCGGATCAGGTTGCTCGCCTCCAAATGTTCAACGACATCGTGGCCGCCGCGTTCGCCTGCGACACGTCACGTATCGCCACCTTCTTGAGTGGTGACGCCGCTACCATGTACTCGTTTAGTGACTTTCGGGGGGACTGGCATTTGGAGGTCGCCCACGGCGTCATCGAATCTCCGAGCCAGGCCGAGCGAGAACGCTTCGAGGCGCTGACCGTGGAAGCAGGCCAGGCGTTTTTCGAGCATGTCTTCCTCGATCTGGCTTCGAAACT
>CAZNZA010000283.1:0-4107 GCA_964577325.1 uncultured Polyangiaceae bacterium | reverse complement strand
TCGAGAGCGCACCACATCGACAGCACTCCGGTGTCGCTGTCTCACCTTGGCTGGTTGGGCCCAGCTCCCTGATGACGATGTGCGTCTCCCGCCCACCGGTCTCATCCCACCCGCCCCCTCATGTCCCACGACCCTTCCAAGGAACGCGCAGCGGAAAATTGTGAGCTGGCGCGTGTTCGGTCGGTGCCTGAGCGTGACCGCGGCGTTGCATCCGCTGCCCGTAGGCGCGCGCAAACGGAGCGGCCGTCAAACCGTGAGCAACCATGCTCAATGCGACGGTGGCTATCACGACATCGAACAGCACGCCGTGCAAACGCGTGAGCCCGTGTTCGTGAAGCAGAAGGAGATAGATGATCGAGGCAAGGCCGCGGGGTCCAAACCAGCCGACAAACCACCACGTGGTTGCCCGAGTGCGGCTCCCGAGCATGCTGAGCGCCACCGCGAGCAAGCGCACGACGGTAAGACTCGCCACGGCGTAAGTAAGCTCACGGGCGTCAATCGAGTCGAAGGCTGCCGGCAAGAGTGTCGCGCCGAAGATGAAAAATGTGGCCAGGCTGAGCAGCTGCCCCTCGGCTTCGCCGAAGCGGTGCACCGGCTCGACGGCTTCCCTACCTAGTGCTCCTAATGCGACACCGGCCGTGAATGCTGCCAAGAAGCCGTTCGCCCCCAACACTTCGGCTAAGCCAAAGGCGAACACGGACAGAGCAAGGAGAGCTATTTGACGGAACACCTCGTTCATCCACTGCCGTTCCTGCGCGATCTCCACGAGTTTGCCGCCACCGTAGCCGATGACTGCTCCCAAGAGGGGTCCAGCGCCTAACTGCAGTACCGCGAAACCCACCCAGTCTTGCGCTTGTTGCGCCTTGCTGCCCATTGCGGCAATGAAAAAAAGCAGCGCTGGCAGCGCCAAGCCATCGTTCAAGCCGCTCTCTACGTTGAGCGCTTGTCTCACCCGTTGCGGAACCCGCGTATCATTGACCACCGCTTGTCCAAGCGCTGCGTCGGTGGGCGCAAGAATGGTAGCCAGAATTGCCGCCTCCCACAACGACAGCGACGGCAGGAGCAGCACCGCCAGCCCCGTGCCGCAGATGATGGCCAGCGGCAGCCCGGCGCCAAGTAGCCGCAACGGAAGGTGATGGTCGCGTCGCAATTGTCGAACATCGATCCGCGCGGCATCGGTAAACAGGGCCACGACCAGCGTCACTTCCGCCAACGTGGCGATGAGGGCTCGGTCGAGGCGAACGTTGACCACGTCAAGCGCGGCTGGCCCACAGGCGAGCCCCAAAGCGGCAGCCGCCATCGGCGGGGTGAGGATCGAGGTCTCTGCCCGGCGCGACACCAGTCCGTACGCAAGCACGGAGCCAGCCAACAGTGCGAGGGCTTGAACATCCACGCTTGCACTCGTTACCAGAGCCCGGCGGCTAAGCAACGCCGCCGAACACCGCTATACCGGCTCTAGTCGCTATTAGGGAAACCTGGGGCACGTTGACTCGCTCGAAACTGGATGATGCGTGCTTCAGCAAGCCCCTGGCTCACGAACGGGTCGTGCTGCATCAGGGCTTGCACCTGTTCCAGACTCTCCCCGGTCGCCACGATAATTCCGCCGTCGCGGGGGATCTTTCTGCCGGACACCAGGAAATGTCCGGCCTCGTAGTTCTTGCGCAAGAAGGCCATGTGAGCCGGCATGTGGGCGTCGATCTCGGATAAGTCGCTCTTGTAGATGAGCTCGATGATGAACATCGCGCCAGTGTACCGATCCGGTGAGCGTTGGGTAGCTATGGGTTGCTTGAATTCTTTGCCCGGCCCCGTATGCTGGCGCGCTCTCGCGGCCGCTGCCCGGCTCGGCGCACCTCGGAATTAGCGACTCATGGATGCAGCAGCTCTGACCCAGCAACTCGATCTGCACCGGATGACCGTCTACGGGCACTGCTACCGCATGTTGGGCTCGGCCGCCGAAGCGGAAGACGCCGTACAAGAGGCGATGGTTCGCGCGTGGAAAGCGCTCGACCGTTTCGAAGCTCGTTCGAAGGTGACCACTTGGTTGCACCGCATCGCGACCAACGTGTGCTTGGACATGCTCGCGGAGCGCAAACGGCGTCTCACCCCTTTCGACGAAGGTGAACCCAACCACATTAGCCTCCTGCAACGGCCTCGCGCGCATTGGCTCGAGCCGGTGCCCGATGCGCGGGTCGTACCCCAAGACATAGGCCCGGATGCACGGCTCACCCTGCGTCAAAACATAAGGTTGGCGTTCGTAGCGGCGCTTCAGCACCTTCCGCCGAAACAACGGGCTGCCTTGCTGCTGTGCGACGTCATTGGTTGTTCAGCGGCAGAGGCCGCCGAAACCCTCGACCTGTCCGTGCCGGCGGTAAACAGTGCCCTGCAACGAGCCCGGGCCGCGATGGCTCAACGGGAGACCCACGAATACGCCGTGGAGCTATCGGCTGAACAGACGGCATTGCTCGGCCGTTACGTTGAACTCTTCGAACGTTACGACGTCGACGCGTTGATGTCGCTGTTGCGTGAGGACGCGGCGCATTGCATGCCTCCCTACGCCTTGTGGTTGCAGGGAACTGGCGTCATCCGCAACTGGATGCTGGAACAGGGCGCTGGCTGCCGCGGCTCGAAGTTGATCTCGACGCGAGCCAACGGTCACCCGGCGTTCGGGCAGTACCGGCCGGGAGCCCCTGGTGAGCCGCACCAGCCGTGGAGTCTGATCGTGCTCGAGCTTGCGGGCGACCGGATTGCCCGCGTCCACAACTTCTTGGACACGACCACGCTGTTTCCGGTGTTCGGGTTACCTCCGCAGTTCAATGCGACAACGCCCTGACCGCATCAAGCGCTAGCTTCGGCTGGTGTGAGCTGGCTGCCGTGAGCGGAATTGTGCATGCCCACACCGCCCCTAAAAGCCTCGCCTCGCGAACGGCGCGACCTTTACCATATCCTCATGCCCACGCCTTTCCGGACGCTCCGCCGCATCCTCACGGTCGCAGCCCCACTCGGCCTCGTCACCTTGCTTGGCGCCGCTTGCTCCGGGGAAAGCTGCAGCGCCCAGTGTGTCGGCCCGCTGCCAACAGGCACCGACGCCCCGAGTGGCGTCATGCCATCGCCCAGCGCGAGCGAGGGAAGCGAAACTCCCGCGAACTCCCACTCACCGCCGTCAGGGGCGTCACCACCGGAGCCGCCCTCGACCTCAACTCCCGGACCCGCCGGCTCCGACCCGTCCACGAACCAAGGCCCCTCCCCGACCGGCCCGGCTTCTCTACCGGAGCCGTCCCCCACCCAACCGCCCTCACCCGTCGATGCCGGTACCCCGTCGAGCCCCGACGCCAGCGTGGATACCCCCGGCAATGAACCCCCCGTGGCCAGCCCATCGCCCAGCGACTCCCCCTCCAATGCGGCCTCCTCACGCTTCACCGCTCACCCTATCGGCAGCGGCGATGCCAACCTCGGCTACTGGGAGTATTTACCTCCCTCCTATCCCGAAAACCCCGCTCCGTTGATGGTGTTTACTCATGGCGCAGCATGGACGGGCGATGGCAGTGAATCCGCATTGCAAGAGCTGCTCGACGTCGGGCCCCCAAATCTGATCGCCAACGACGCCTGGCCCAATGAGCGTCCCTTCATCGTGCTCGCTCCTCAAAACCCTGGCCCGGGTTGCTTCGACCCCGCGGATATCGACGCCTTCATCCGTTACGCCATCGAGCACTACAGCATTGACACGCAACGTGTTTACCTGACTGGCCAAAGCTGCGGCGCCATTGGCGCATGGGGGTACCTGGCTGAACACCTCGACGAAACTGTCGTCGCTGCCGTGCTGATTTCCGGCGACGGCAACGACGCCTTCGCAAGCGCCGGATGCGACCTCGGGCGCGTCGCCTTGTGGGGCTTTCACAACGCCGGCGATACCACCGTGCCCGCCTCCGGCACCATCGACCCTTTCACTGCTTTGCTCGCGTGCGACCCAACCCCGGATGTAAAACTCACCATCTACCCGGACGAAACCGCCCACGATGCCTGGACGAAGACGTACGATTTGAGCGCCGGTCACGACATCTACACGTGGTTGCTCGAGCATGAGCGTCCGTAGCCGTCAACCGTGCGACA
>CAZNZA010000282.1:0-4134 GCA_964577325.1 uncultured Polyangiaceae bacterium | reverse complement strand
CAATGCCGCACCACCTCGCGCAATACAATCGCATCGTCGTCATAGGAACCAGTGGTGCCGGTAAGACGACGTTCGCCGGTGCGCTCGCGAGGGCGTTGAGCCGCCCGCACGTCGAGCTCGATCACTTGCATTGGGGCCCCGATTGGACAATCCGCAGCGACTTTGCACAACGGGTAGACGCCGCCACTGCTAGCGAAGCGTGGGTCGTGGACGGCAATTACGAAACGGTCCGCACGTTGACCTGGAGCAGGGCCACGGCCATCGTGTGGCTCAATCTGAGTTTCCCGGTCGTGTTCGGCCGTGCGTTGTGGCGGACCTTGCGGCGCATCGTCACTCGCGAAGTCGTCGCGGGTGGCCGTGAGAGATGGTCGTTCCTCATCGCTCGCGATGGGATCCCACGCTGGGTGCTTCGCACCTATTCACAACGCCGTCGCGAGTATCCACTCCTGTTCGCGCGGCCCGAGTTTCGGCATCTCCAGGTCTTCGAAGTACGCACTCCCCGCGAGGCGGCATCCCTGCTGGCAACGGTTGAGCGCCCGCGCTGACGGAAAGGGAGCGGTGCGGGTGTGGAGCTGCCGTCGCTCTCACTGCGCACAGTCTCACTGCGCACAAGTGCTCACCGCGCAAGCTCACTGCGCCACAGCCGTCGAGCCCTCGTTGGCGCAGCACTGCCGTGGGATGAACGACAGGCTTGCGCTCCTAACACCGTTGGGTTCTCCTACCTAGTGATGGGCAATTTCCAGATGATGATATCCCTCTGCCGAAAACTCGTTGGCATTCCGTTTAGCTTGTCGCTAGGCGCCACTTGCTGCTCGGCCGACGACTTTCAGCGGCACCCGTCACCCCCAGATCCGGACTTCACTGAAGCGCCGATCGTTCTCGAGACGGAAACGGGTGACATCTTTGGCACGCTTACGCTGCCGCTGGGTGAACCGCCCTTTGATGACGTCGTTCTCTTTGTCTCGGGCTCGGGACCGACCGATCGCGACGGCAACTCGTCAGCTTTGCCGGGGCGCAACGATAGCCTGTTGCAGCTCGCCCAATCTTTGGCCATGCGCGACATCGCGTCTGTCCGCTTCGACAAGCGTGGTATCGGGCAAAGTGCTGCCGCAGCTCCCGACGAGTCCGAATTGCGCTTCGACACGTACGTCCAGGATGCGTCGGTCTGGCTCGAACAGCTGCGCACAGACGATCGCTTTCGTTCCGTCGCCATTCTTGGCCACAGCGAGGGCTCTTTGGTGGCCATGCTCGCAGCCAGTTCCGCCAACGCTGACGCATTCGTATCCGTGGCAGGGACATCACGGCCAGCATCACACCTGCTCGAGGAACAGCTTGCCCAGCAGCTCCCGCCTGCACTTCAAGCGGATAGCGATCGTATCCTTTCCTCCCTCGAGCGAGGGGAAGTCACCGATGATGTGCCCAGTGAACTGGCAGCCGTGTATCGCCCGAGCGTGCAGCCGTACTTGATCTCCTGGCTCAAATACGATCCATCGGCAGAGATCCGCAAGCTCGACACTCCTATTCTCATCGTGCAAGGGACCACTGATACTCAGGTACCGATATCCGATGCGCACGCCCTGCACGAGGCCGCAGCCGGGTCGGAACTGGTGTTAGTCGAAGGCATGAACCACGTGCTGAAGCAGGTGCCCGACGACACGGACGAGCAGCTTGCTTCGTATTCGGATCCTTCACTCCCCATCGACGAACAGCTCGTTGGCGCCGTAGCTGCGTTTTTGCGTTAGCCCTTGGACGGTTTCAATGCCGATCTCACTGTGCCGTGGGAGCGCATCAAAAAGAGAAACGACCCTACCTCGGGCTGGTGCCTAACCCGGGCAGGGGGGACCATAAAGTCCCTCCGTTGGACGGTCTGGGCGAGGTTAGCATCGCAGAGCCATGAGCACTCAGAGACGCACGCCGAACCTCTTCTTGCCCCCACCAAGGAACGAACTCCGGACGCTGCTGACTGGGCTAGCGCTGAGCTGCCTCGCTGCCTGCGATGCGGCCGGTGGAGGGTCGCGCAGCACAGGAGATGAGACGGGTCAAGCTACGGCCAGCGGCGGCGCAGCGGACTCACACGCTGAAAGTTTACTGCCGACTGATAACGCGAATTCTGGTACAACGAGCCCAGGTGTCAGTGCCGGGGGTGGGGTGAGTACGGGCGCCGACGACCGACCCGGAGCGAGCGGGGGCTCGGGAGACGGCACCGCTACTGGAGGCGCGGCTAGCAGTGGCAGCGACGGTCCGGCGGGGGGAGCATCTGACGCGACGTCAGACGGATCCCCGACGAGCTCGACGTCCGCTGCTGAAGGGACAGCGGATGACGGTGGGGCCAGTGACGGGGCAGATGCTGGCATTAGTGAACAGCCTGGGACGAGCGAAGGTAGTGGTGGCAGCAGCGGCGCTAGCGATGCCGGAGGAGCGGACTTTGACGGGAAGGAACTGTTCATCCTCTTTGGCCAGTCCAACATGTCCGGAATGTCGCCGATGCCGGACATGCCGTGGCCAATCAATCCAAGAGTGACGTTCATGGTTCAGTACGACTGCCCCAGCCTGGGTCAAACGAAAGACGAATGGCTGCCCGCGCAGCCCCCTCTTCACGGGTGTCAATGGGCGACCGGCGGTATCGGTCTGGGGTTATCGGACCACTTCGGCGCGGGACTCGCCGAAGCATGGCCGGAGGCCGAGATCGGCTTGATCCCCAACGCCATCCCAGCGGTCACCATCGACGTCTTCTCGAAGGGAGGCCCCTCTCCGGGAGGAGGGCAGAAGGCGCTCCCCGACGGCTACACCAGTGCGTACAGCCTGATGGTCGATCGCACGCGGGAGGCTCAGAAGTTGGGGCGCGTGCGCGCGATCTTGTTGCACCAAGGCGAGTCCGATTTCAATCAAGGTCGGGCCGAACAGTGGCTGGATACGCTGAGCCAGATCGTTTCCGATCTGCGAACGGATCTGGATTTGGGTGAAGCAGTTCCCTTCATCGCTGGTGAGATCGCCCCTACCAGTACTTGGAGCGGCCACAACGAGTACATCCGCCAAATCCCCGACACCATTCCCAATGCTTTCGTGGTCTCCTCGGAAGGCACGGACATCCACGACGTCGCGCACTTTGATGCGTCAAGTGCACGCGTGATGGGACAACGGTACGTCGAGACCTTCTTGGACCATACCGATGGTCCGTAGGTCCCGCGAAAGAACCAACAGCTACTGACTCAAGGCAGGTTCGCCGATCGCACGTCCCAGGTGGCATCGCTGCAATACGGGCAAGTCGCTCCGACGAGGAGACCTTTGCCCGTCTCGGTCTCATCGCCTTTGAGCCACCAGTTCAGCCACGCCAGATTGATCCTGGTGAAGTCGCCGCCGTCCGCGTCGAACAAGTCACCGCCGTGACCCAGCGGCTTGTCGAACCACATCACTGGCACGCCTAGTTCGCTGATGCGTTCGTATCCCTGCAGCCCTCCCTCGTACGCGACTTCGTCCGGCCCGCCCTCGACGAACAGCACCGGCGTGTGGATGGCGTCGTAAAATTCCTGGGTCGCTCCTGCCATGCCGCTACTCGTCACCCCCCAGGTGACGATGCGCGGATCCAAGACGGTACCTTGTGCCATGAGACCGCCGCAGGAAAAACCATTGGATGCGATCTTCGTGGGCTCTAGGCTTTGGTAGTAGGCGCTGCACGGTTTTTCGTTCTCCGCAACAGCCCAATCTACGTAAGCCATCAAGGGTGCACCCATGCCGTCTAGATCGCCGCGATCCATCGTGCGGTTACCTGAGCCGTTGGGGGTGCCGTCCGCCACGACGAAGTAGCCGTGAGACGCAATCTCTGCCATGGCGGTTGCATTGGCGAGGCCATTGCGGGAGCAGGCACCCTGGCCCCAGACGAAGATGGGGTACTTTTCGCTGCCGCCCAAGTCTGCCGGGCGAAAGATGGTGCCCTCGTTGATTCCTGGATCGGCGTTGGTTTCCACGACGACGTCGTGCGGGCCCGTCCCGCTTGCCCGAGTGCCAGTCGCGATCGACGGGGTGCAACTCCCCGACGCGGGATCTCCGGGCGCGGGTTCGCTCGTGTCGTCCGTAGGTTCGGGGTCTTCCGGCGCTGGCTCTTCGTCCGTGTTCTCGTCAGGTCGGGTGTTGTCG
>CAZNZA010000281.1:0-4175 GCA_964577325.1 uncultured Polyangiaceae bacterium | reverse complement strand
AGCCGCGTCGGCGACGCTAGCGCACCCGGGGAAAGTGGTGCCGCAAAGCGAGCTCTCTTCCGCCAACCACAGCGACCGCTACGCCGACGCAAAGCCACGCAATCGGCTCGAGCCGATTCCAGATCGAGCCCAGCACGACCAGCGCCACGGCTAGGCCAACCAGAAACAGAGTGCGCGGCGCTGCCAACCGAACGCTCGCGCCGCACTTAGAACAGACGTACTCATTGCGACCGGACGCGTCCGATTTATCCCAGAGCGAGCGAGGAGAGTCGCCGTCTTGGCCAAGAGGAGCCATGGTTCCGCCGCACGGACAACGTCGTTGGACGGCAGGCACGGCATGAGAGTCTCGCTGGTTATCACTCGATGACGTCATGGGGCGGCTCTAACTCGGTCACCTCACCGGCGGGTGGGGCGGCTTCAGGACTCGAAGCGTGGGCTGGAAGCTCCGCGAGGACTTCGTTGACGATGCGCTGCACCAGTTCGTTCAACGCTTTGGTCATCGCCCGTACCTCTGCATCTGCAGCTTCGCCAGAACTGGAGTCCGTGGAATGCGCTTTTTCGATTGGCACCTCTACCGTCACCGTGGCCTCGCGCCGGACCAGACGGTGATCGTACAAGATGTAGGTCGCGCGCACCAGCGCGAGAGGAGGCTCCTGCTTGAACGCCGCAAACTCGGTCAGCTCGACTTCCAAGGTGGGTCCAGGTCCGGACACGATGCGCCGAACCCCGCGTACTTCGAACAGTGCCTGGGATAGGGCTCGCTGGAGATATACGCCCGGCTTCTCCGTCCACCGGCGTTCTTCGTAAAACCCGAGCTCATAGTTGGACGCGCGATATACGATGCGCTCCCCCAAGTATGGAGCCGCCGTGATGCGGCCGAGGCGCAACTGAAAGGCCTGGTCCATCTCACTGTCGGCCCGACCTTGTTGAGCCGATGGCTGCGCAGGTGCGGCCAGGGACGTATCCGGACTGAAGTAGCGCGGTGAAAGCGCCTCGCTCTTGCCCAACAAAGCGCACCCGCTCGTCATCATCACGAACAGTATGCCAACACGAGCAACGTCCATATTCCAGTTACCACCCTTCCAAGGAATCATCATGGCGTCCCCTCGGCTCGCCCTTTGAGCAGCATGTCTGGGTCCCGCTCGAGCGCACTGGCCAAGCGTTGGATGGACTCCGCGGCTTGTTGAACGTCGCGCAAGGTCGCGGCCAGGTCCTGGGTCAGTCCGCGAGCGTTGACGGCCACGTCACCCATGGCGTCGGTGGCACGCTCCGCGCTCACCACGACCCCACGCTCCCCACCAATTTGCTCCGTTATCCCAGCCACTTGCTGGGTAACCCCGTCGATGCGAGCGATGGCTCCATCCAGTCGCTTCAAGGTCGCCTGCGCCTGCGTCGACACCTGCCCCGCCTCGAGCTCGTTCAACGTTTTACTGAGCGTAGTGAACGTGTGTTCGATGCTGGTAAGCGTGGTGAGCGCACGTGCGGGCAATTCGGTTTCGTCGACGTCCGTGACGAGATGGTCCACGCGTTCAATCAACTTCAAAGCGGCGCTCGTCATCTCGGGGAATTGATCGACGGCCTCGATGACTGAATCTTCGAGATTCTTCATCACGGACACCGCCGCAGGGATGTAGTTCTCCTGCACCGGAAATGGCAGTTCGGGGGTTGGATTGCTCTCGACCGGAAAGAAGTCGAGCTGGAGGAACTTCACGCCGGTGATGCCTGCAGATGCAAGTTGGATGCGCAGGTCGGGCGGCACGTGGATTCGAAGCGCTTCGTCCTCCCGATGTCCGAGGCCCATGAGATCAATCTCCTCTACCCCGAGGTTACTCGTAACTCCGACGTGTCGACGGTCGGGTGCCACATCGATGGTGGCGACGTATCCAATCGTCACGCCTCGAAACTTCACCGGTGCTCCCACTTCCAACCCCTGCACGGATTCGTTGAAGTACGAACGGTAACTCACCGTCTCTTGCCGCAAACTGTTGGCGCCGAAAACGATGGCTGCCGTTAGCCCCAATGCCACACCACACACGACGAATAGGCCCAATTTCCAATGGTTGCTGGGAGTTGCCATACTTACACCTCGCTCATTCCGCGATTGAAGAAGGCGCGCACACGAGCATCAGTGCTGTGGTCTCGCAATTCTTTTGGATCGCCCGTGGCAATGATGCTGCGGCTGGCCTTGTCCAGCATGATGCAGCGGTTGACGATTCTGAAGATGCTGTCGAGCTCATGGGTGACCACGACCACGGTGAGATTCAGGCTCCGGTTCATGGTCAGGATGAGCTCGTCGAGCTCGGCGGCACTCACGGGGTCGAGCCCCGCAGAGGGCTCGTCGAGGAATAGGAGATTGGGTTCTAGCGCCAGCGCGCGGGCGATGGCAGCGCGCTTCTTCATGCCACCAGAGATCTCGGAAGGAAACTTGTCTTCCGTTCCCTGTAAACCCACCAAACGCAATTTCGCCAGAACCACAGCCGCGATGGCGTCGTGCGGCAAGTCCGTCCACTCCTCGAGCGCCAGACCGACGTTCTCACCCACCGTCATCGACCCGAACAGCGCGCCCGATTGGAACATCACCCCGAACGGGGGGCGCCCCGCCTCCAGGGTCGGTTGCCCGAGCCCCGCGATGTGGATCGCCCCTTGCTTCGTCTCCTCGAGCCCGACCAGGTAGCGCATCAGCGTCGACTTACCGCAGCCGCTCCCGCCGAGAATCGCGAAGACGTCACCTTGTAGGACTTCGAAGTTCGCGTTCTCTTGAAGCACCTGGTCGTCATAACCAATCGACAGACCCGTCACTTCGATGATGGCTGGACGCTTCATAGACCGAACACGTGAAACAGGACGGTGAACGCTGCGTCGATCAGAATCAGCGAGAAGAGAATGGCAACCACTGAAGAGGTCGTGCTGCGGCCCACGCCTTCGGCACCGCCAGTCGTGGCGAACCCACGCTGACAAGCAATGAGAGCAATCGCTAGGGCAAAGACCACACTTTTCACGACGCCCGAAAGGACGTCCCACGCGGACAGCGCTTGCTGCGTCTCCCGCAGATAAGCGCTGACAGAGAGGTCCAAAGTCGTGATGCCTACGAGTAAGCCCCCGCCGATGGCGACCAGATCGGCCAGCAGCGTGAGCATCGGCAGCACGAGCATCAAGGCGAGGGTTCGGGGCAGCACCAGGTAGCGTATAGGACCGAACCCCATCGTACGCAGGGCGTCGATTTCCTCGGACACCCGCATCGTGCCGAGTTCGGCGGCAAATGATGCCCCCGACCTGCCGCAGACGATGATCGCTGTCATCAACGGTCCCAGTTCTCGCGTCACGGATAACGCCACCAGATCGGCCACGAATATGTTTGCCCCGAACTGCTTGAGTTGCACCGCCCCTTGGAACGCCATCACGAAGCCGACCAGGAAGTTGATGAGCACGACGATCGGCACCGCGTCGGCGCCCGTGCGCTCCATCAAATACGGGACCTCCTTCCAATTCGCCGTACGGGGCTCACGCAACAAGCCCAGCACCGCCAGGATCATCCCGCCGAGAAAGCCGAACACCTTCCGTGCTTCTTTGAAGACGGCGGCGGTGCGTTCTCCGATTTCCTCCACGCTTCCCTTCGGGCGCCTCCGTTTGCGGCGCACGGGTTTCTCGTCGCCGCGATACAGGTGCACCAACTCCTGAACGGATCCCTGCGCCCCTACGAAGTCCGAGTGCACGCCCCGCAGCTTCAACTCGTTGCGTAGATGAACGAGCAACGCCATCGTCCCCCCGTCGACACCTTCGACCTGGGACATGTCGAAGTTCATCGTATCGCCCCGCTTCACGGTCTTCAGCTGCCGGCGCACGCGTGTCCACAGTGCCGCGGCGTCGGCGAACACGAGCTCACCCTCCAAGATCAGCTGCGGCTTCTTGGAGGTAGACGCGGCAATCTCGAAGCGCGAACGTCGAGACAGGGGGGGCTGCGGGTCGAATTCGCGTTCGCCCTCGTGTTGGGACATATGGATAAAGCTTGGATGGTCGGAGACGGACCAAGCATTGCCTGCCGCCGAGCGTCGCCGCCTTCCGCCATCTTAGCTCACTTCCGACGCGACGTTGGCCGAATCGAACGATCGTGGCTGCTCGCGACATCAGCAGCATAGCCGCCACACCACCGGGTGCCTCGTCTTACACTCGCTCGA
>CAZNZA010000280.1:0-4244 GCA_964577325.1 uncultured Polyangiaceae bacterium | reverse complement strand
GGGTGAAGTGGTCTGGTGACCTGCTTCAGGCGATTGAGTGAGGGGCAAGGGTATGGGGGATAGGGTGTCTGGTGAGGCTGGGGCTAGTAGCTGTTGGGTCGGGTTCAGATGGCGAGTATTTGATGCCACGTCCCTTCCGCTGGGGTGGGGATAGGGGGTGTCATAGTGGTGCGGAGTTTGTCGAATGCGCGGGACACGGGGTTGGTTGTTGTGCATGTATTGTATTAACGCGTTAACTTAACTACATGGGTCCTCCTGGGCCTACCCCCACCCCTGAGCGGTTCTGTCGCGGCCCGGCGCTCTCGCAAAATCGGCCTTTTTTTGAACAGTTGCAAAACAGCCTGCAACTCAGTTGCATCTAGATGAAGCTCGTTACGAAGTCGACTCTGGCGAAGCTCCAGGACGTCAACAAGAGCACCGCTACCCGATGGTGCGCAGGCCCGCTTGAGGCTGCCATGGTGGACGATCGGGTCGATCTTGAGCACGAGGCGGCGAAGGACTTCTTCCGCAAGAGGCGAGCCGAGCAACAGGCAAAGGACGCGGCTTTTCGAATGCCCGGCGCCGGAGTTGCAGACCAGTTGCGCGGTAGCTTTGGTGCAACGGGTGGACCTGGCCCCGACCCAAGCAGTATCTCCTTCGCTGATTTCGACGATGTCTACTCGATGACGGTCCGAGAGGTGGCTGAGCGCTACGGGCCAATCCCGTTGTTTATCGACTACCTCAAGGCCTACAACTTGCTCCAGGACGCCCGCAAGAAGCGGATCGCCAACGACGAGAAAGAGGGCCGACTTATCAGTCGCCAAACCGTCGAGGTTGCTGTTCTCGGGCAACTCGAAGCGTTCAACCGTCGGCTGTTGAGCGACGCCGTCGAAACCGGGACGCGACTGCTGTTCGGTCACTGCAATGCAGGCGACTCGATCGAGGTTGGTCGCGCCACGCTCTCCGAAATTCTCTCCAGTCATCTCACCCCAGCCCGAGACCAGATCGTTCAGTCGCTCCTAGACGCGGCATCAGATGAGCCAGAATCCGAAGACGAAGGCGCTCCGCAACCAATGGTCGACGCCGGAGCAGCTTAAATGGCTAGCGAACGCGTTTGCGAACCTGACGACCGAGCTTGAGGTCATCACACCGAGTCGGTGCGCTGAGACAACTCGTTACCTCCCGCAGTCCACGACTCCGATGGCGGGTTATTACTCGTTTCGGATCACTCCCTACCTCCGTGAGATAGTCGACTGCTTCGACGTCAACTCTCCCATTCGCGAAGTTTCGTGGATGAAGGGCGCTCAGATTGGCGCCACGACAGCGCTAGAGAACATCATTCTCTACACCATGGTGCACGTGAAAACGGCACCGGTGATGCTGCTCACAGCTGACGCTGAGCTAGCCAAGAATCGTCTTGAGGGCTTCATTGTCCCGATGATTCAAGCGTCGGGCTTGGGCGGACTGCTCAAGTCGACCGACGTCAACAACGCTCGCAAGACTGGTCTCACCGACAAGAAAGTTTCTTGGATTGGCGGCGGTTCGCTTCTCCCGTTTGGGGCAGTGAACGCCAACAAGTTGCGGTCGGTTCCGATCCGATTCCTTCTGCGCGACGAGACGGACGGCTATCCGCTGTCGGTCGGCAAAGAAGGCTGCCCGCTTGCCATCTCGGCGAAGCGCACGAATGCGTACAAGTCGAGTTACAAGATCTTCGACATCTCGACGCCCACCATCAAGGGCATTTCGAAGATCGAAGACCGCTTCAAGCAAGGCGACCAGCGTTACTACTTCGTTCGTTGTCTCAAGTGCGGCCATCCTCAGACGCTCCGATGGGAGCGCAAGCACACCGACGGAAGCCGAACGGGCATCGTTTGGGAGATGCAGGATGGGCGCCTTGTTCCTGGGTCGGTGAGATACCTGTGTAGCGAGTGCAAACACCCGCACACCAACGACGACAAGATTCGACTGCTCGCGCCTGAGTGCGGAGCGGAGTGGCGACCTACGGCAATCCCGCAGGCGCCGCACATGAGAAGCTACCACCTGAGCGGGCTTTACTCGCCCGTCGGAATGAACACGTGGGAAGCCTGTGTTCTAGAGTGGCTCGAGGCGTGGGACGTTGAGCGGAACCAGTGCCGCGAAGTCCTGAAGCTGCAAGCCTTCTACAACACCGTCCTAGGTGACCCGTGGGAGTTCACCGGTGCGAAAATCGGCTTCGAGCAGATAAGCGCGCACCGTCGGGAGGTCTACCACTACGGTGAAATCCCGAACAAGTGGGCTGTTCAGGCGTGCGGTTCTCCGGTGCTGATACTCGTCTGCACCGTGGACGTTCACGACGACAACCTTTCGGTGGCTGTCTGGGGTTGGTGCCGCGACAAGCGGGTGTTGCTCATCGACTATCACAAGTTCGAGGGCAGTACCGACCGCATCGACGAGCCAAGCACCTGGGGTCAACTCATGGAGTTGATCGACAAGCGCGAATACATGGCGGACGATGGGAAGCGCTACTACCCCACGCTGACCCTGGTCGACTCCGGTTACAAGGCAAGCGTGGTGTACGACTTCTGCCGTCAGTACCAGAGCGGCGTCGTCTCCATCAAAGGTCAAAAGCACCGAGTCTCTGGCGGATTCGAAGAGTTCAAGAAGCGAACGCTTGATGATGGTGGCCTTGGATATCACATCACGGTCGACCATTACAAAGACCGCTGGGCATCTGCGATCAGCAAGCACTGGAGCGGCATGGGCGAGCAGCCCGCAACGTTCTTCAATGCGCCGGTCGACGCCACGGATAGGCAGCTTCGACAGCTCACAGCCGAGTCGAAGGAGCCAGTCGAAAAGGACGGCAAGGTCCAGATCGAATGGAAGCGGCACGGGGACAACACCCTGTGGGACCTGCTGATTTACGCGCACGCCGCGCACGACGTGATTGCTCAAGAGTGGCTCGAGCCACTTCCTGACAGCTTCACCGTGTTCGACTTTTGGGACACGTGCGAGCGAGACGCGTTGTTTTGGACACCTGATTGATGACGACCAATTGCCTCAGCGAATGGGATGACGACTCAGAAGAGGAGTACGAGGACCAGGAGCGCATAAGGGCTCTGCGTTTACTCATCGAGGAAGCTCAGACCCAACTGCTAGCGATCGCGAAGAGCGGAACCGTTCAATACTCGATGTCGGCTGGCGACCATAGCCAATCGGCAACGCGGCAGCGTCCAGAGACGCTCAACAAGCTGATTCAAGACAGCCGCAATGAGATCCGAGCCATTCGCTCGAAGTATCGAGGCTCTTTAGCAGTGGGACTTCCAACCATCTAGATGGGGTTCAATCTCAAGTTTTGGCAACGCAAAGCGGCGACGCCAGAGCCTGAGATCCCGATCGATGTCGGCCCGGTCATATCGGTGAGCGATCTGCCTTACGGCGGCTCGTTTGGCGGGTATCGAACAACCTTCGATGACGGTGAGAAGTTCGCAGGCGGCTTCGGGGCAACCGAGTTGCTCTGGACCGATTACTGGTCTCTTCGCGCTCGCAGCGCTCAGCTGTTCGAACGCAACCACTACGCGCGCGGCCTCGTTCGGCGTCGCGTCGACAACACGATCGCAACCGGGCTCAACCTCGAAGCCATCCCCGACGAGAAGATTCTGGGGCTGAGCGACGAGGAGAAAACGACCTGGTCGGAGAACGTCGAGACGCGCTTTCAGCTTTGGGCGCGCACTCCTGCCCTGTGCGATGTGAACGGACGCAAGACGTTCGGTGAGATACAGGCCGACGCGTTTCGCGAAGCTGACATCGATGGCGACGTCCTGATCACGCTGCAATGGAATCGCTTCACGCGCTTGCCGATGGTCGGGCTCATCAAGGGCTCTGTCGTTCGCACGCCGCTCGGGCAAAAGCCACGTAGCGGTCACAAGATCGTCGAGGGCGTGGAGCTCGATTCAACAGGTCGGCACGTTGCCTACTGGGTCCAGCAGTCCGACATGACGTCCAAGCGTCTGCCGGCAATTGGTGAGAAGAGCGGGCGCCGCTTGGCGTGGCTACTTTACGGCGGAGACCGACGCGTTGACGAGGTGCGCGGCAAGCCGATGCTCTCGCTCTGCCTGCAGTCGTTGCGAGAGATTGACCGCTACCGCGACAGCACTCAGCGCAAAGCGTCACTGAACGCGATGCTGGCTATGGCCATCGAGCGCGACGTCGACAACGTCCAGCAGTCGAGGCTAACCAGCGGTCGCCCTCAACGCGTGGGGCAGTCGACCATTCAGGTGGACACAGCG
>CAZNZA010000279.1:0-4264 GCA_964577325.1 uncultured Polyangiaceae bacterium | reverse complement strand
AGCCGTCATGGGAACAGCTTCAGCTCGGAGATGCGCCCACTGTCCATGAACGCTCCGTAGAGGGCGCGCACGGCCTTTTCGAAGTCGTCCGGCACGACACCCACGATGATGTTGAGCTCGCTCGCGCCCTGATTGATGACGCGCACGTTGACGTTGGCGTCACGCAAAGCGGCGAACACCTTAGCCGCGATACCGATGCTGCGCGCCATGCCCTCACCCACGACGGCTATCAAAGCTAGATCGGGCACGAGCTCGATGCGGTCCGGTTGCAGCACGCGCCGCACTTCTTCCACCACGGCTTCGGCACGATCGCCAAGCTGAGCGCGGTCGACGATCACGTTGATGCCGTCGATGCTCGATGGACAATGCTCGACGCTTATCCCGTGTCGCTCGAGTACCCCCAAGAGCCGGTAGGCGAAACCCACCTCCTTATTCATCAGGCTCTTGTCCAAGCACAGCATGCTGAAGCCCTTGCGGCCTGCCACACCGGCGATTTCCGTGCCTTTCTCGACTTCGGGGCTGAGGGTGGTGACGATGCGGGTGCCGGGCGCGTCGGGGTCGTTGGTGTTCTTGATGCAGATCGGGATCCCGACTTCCCGCACGGGGATGATGGCCTCATCGTGAAACACCGATGCCCCCATGTACGAAAGCTCCCGGATCTCGCGGTACGTCACCTCGATCATCGGCAAGGGATCGGTCACGATGCGAGGGTCCGCCATCAGCATGCCCGGCACGTCGGTCCAATTTTCGTACAATTCGGCCTGGGCCGCTCGGGCAGCGATGGCGCCCGAGATGTCGCTCCCGCCGCGTGAGAAGGTCTTGACGCGGCCCTGGGCGTCACTGCCGTAAAAGCCAGGAATGACGTACGTCGCCGAGGCGTCGCTCAGGCGCGCGCCGAGCAGTTCGTACGTGATGGGATCGACGCTGCCGTTGGGACGAATGCGGACCGCCTCTACGGGATCGATGAACACCGCATCCAGCAGTGCCGCACACAGTTTGCCGTTGAGGTATTCGCCCCGGGACGCAACGAAGTCCCGGGTGCAGCCATCCGCCAGTTGCCGATACAGACGATCGAGCTCATCGCCGAGCACGTTCGTCAATTGGAGACCGGTTTCGATCTCCAAAAATCGCTGTCGCACGGTTTCGAATGGGCCAGAAAAATCCGTCCCTATGCCCGCCATCTCGTGGCACAAGTAGAGCAAATCGGTGACCTTCGGCTCGCTCGCGATGCGCTTTCCTGGCGCGGAAGGCACCACGATGCGCCGGCGTGGGTCGCTTCGCACGATGGATTCGACTTTTCGCAGCTGCTTTGCGTCCGCGACGCTGGTTCCGCCAAACTTACAGACGATGGGTTTCATGGGTCCTC
Organism: uncultured Polyangiaceae bacterium; assembly: GCA_964577325.1. Taxonomy (GTDB): domain Bacteria; phylum Myxococcota_A; class Polyangia; order Polyangiales; family Polyangiaceae; genus SZUA-265. Next base: position 2,898 of record CAZNZA010000279.1, on the reverse strand, counting down.
GAGATTAGGGCCGGCGATCTACGCTGTCAGCTGCGCCCTTGCAACTGTTGCAACCAAGGTCCCGCTTCTCATTGCCTGCGGTAGCGCCTGTACGCTGGCAGTATGGATGGACATCCGCCTTTCGCGCCGTTCGTGATAGGCAGGCGTGATGGACATCCGCCCGCGCCGCAACCGCCGCCACGCCTCGATACGCCAACTGGTGCGTGAGCACTCGCTCACTGCCGCTGATCTGGTGCTCCCCTTGTTCGTGCAAGAAGGGAGCAACAGCGCCACGCCGATTGCCTCGATGCCAGGGCACGCACGCCTGAGTATCGACCTGCTGTTGGAAAAGGCGGCTTACGCCCAAAAGCTCGGTGTATCGGGGGTGGCGTTGTTCCCGAGCATTGATGACAAGCTCAAGGACGAGCGCGCCACGGAAAGCGCCAATCCCGAGGGCTTGCTACAGCGGGCGGTGCGAGCGCTCAAGCGCGAGGTGCCGGGGCTGATTGTGTTTACGGACGTGGCGATGGATCCGTACTCGAGCGATGGCCACGACGGGCTGGTGGTGGGCGAACGCATCGATAACGATCAGACACTGCCGATTTTGGCACACATGGCCGTTAATCAAGCTCGTGCTGGCGCCGACTTCGTGGCGCCCTCGGACATGATGGATGGCCGCGTGTCCGCAATCCGCGATGCGTTGGACGACGCCGGCTTCACCGACGTAGGGATCTGTAGTTATTGCGTCAAGTATGCATCCGCCTACTACGGCCCGTTTCGCGACGCCCTGGATTCCACGCCGCGAGTCGGAGACAAGAAGACGTATCAGATGGACCCAGGCAACGTGCGGGAGGCGTTGCGGGAGGTGGAGCTCGACGAGGCGGAAGGGGCCGACATGTTGATGGTCAAGCCGGGGTTGCCGTATCTAGACGTCGTGCGAAGCGTGCGCGAACACACGACGTTGCCGGTGGCCGTCTACCACGTCAGTGGCGAGTACGCGATGCTCAAGGCCGCGGCGGAACGTGGGTGGCTTGACTACAACGCGTGCTTGTTGGAGGCTCTTTTGGGCTTCAAGCGCGCTGGGGCGGACGCCATCTTCACGTACGGGGCTATCGAAGCGGCGCAGTTGCTGGGGTAGCCGCGCGCGTCGATTCCACGTCGTGACGCCGTACGGTAGAGTAGCGGCCCCCGGGCGCATTTTGGCATTTCGGCCGGCGACGTCTGGCGCTCCCCCTTCACTATGGAACACTATCAATCACGCGATGTCGCTCAAGATTGACAGGGACCACTCACGCTTCCGGCAGATCGTTCGAGGCAAGATCCGAAAGAACCTGCGGCAATATATCTCCCAGGGCGAGATCTTGGGGCGGAAAGGCAAGGACGTCGTGTCCATCCCCATCCCCCATATCGACATCCCTAGGTTCGTCTTTGGCAGCCAGCAAAAGGGCGGCGTGGGTCAAGGCGAGGGCGAAGTCGGTGACGGACTCGGTGAGGGTGAACCGCAGCAAGGTAGCGGCAGCGGTGAGGCGGGCCAGGGCGAGGGCCAGCATGCCATCGAAGTCGACGTCACGCTCGACGAGTTGGCGGACATCTTGGGTGAGGAACTCGAGCTGCCGGCGATCGAGAACAAGGGTGAGAACCGGATCAAGGCTACCAAGGACCGCTACACCGGTATTCGCCGCGTCGGACCAGAGTCGTTGCGGCACTTCAAGCGCACGTATCGTGAAGCCCTGAAGCGCGCGATAGCCTCGGGCACTTACGACGCGCGCAACCCGATGCTCATTCCCCAGCACGACGACAAACGTTTCCGGTCGTGGAAGGAGAGCAAGGAGCCCGTCGCCAATGCCGTCATCCTGTACATGATGGACGTGTCGGGTTCGATGGGCGAAGAGCAAAAGGAAATCGTTCGCATCGAGAGCTTCTGGATCGATACGTGGCTGCGCCGGCACTACGAAGGCCTAGAAAGTCGGTACATCATCCACGACGCCGTAGCGCGTGAGGTGGACCGCGATACGTTCTTCCACACCCGCGAGTCCGGCGGCACCATGATCTCGAGCGCCTACCGTCTCGCGAGCGAGATCATCAAGACCCACTACCCTTCTGAGCTGTGGAACATCTATCCGTTTCACTTTTCCGACGGCGACAACTGGTCGATGGACGATACGCTGACGTGCATGGCGGTGCTCAAGGAGCAAATTCTGCCGCGCTGCAACATGTTTGCTTACGGCCAGGTGGAGAGCCCGTACGGCTCTGGCCAGTTCATCAAGGATCTCAGAGAGCAGTTGGGGTCGGACGAGCGCGTGGTGACCAGCGAGATCGCTGACAAGGACGGTATCGTAGGCAGCATCAAGGACTTTTTGGGCAAGGGCCGGTAAAGAGAGGTACGCGTGGGGCAGTTTGCAACCAAGACACGATTGCCGAGTTATCTGGCCGCCGAACGCGAGCGCATCGAAAAGATTGCGCAAGAGTACGGCTTGGACTTCTTCCCAACCATCTTCGAGATCTTGCCGTACGACCAGATTAACGAAGTGGCCGCCTATGGCGGCTTTCCGACACGCTACCCGCACTGGCGTTTCGGCATGGAGTTTGAACAGCTTGCAAAAAACACCGAGTACGGGCTGAGCAAGATCTACGAACTCGTCATCAACAACAATCCCGCCATCGCCTACTTGCTGGAAGGCAACAGCCTGACAGACCAGAAGCTGGTGATGTGCCACGTGTACGGGCACGTCGACTTCTTCAAGAACAACTTCAGCTTCCGCGCCACCGACTTGGACGCCTCCGGTCCGATCGTGGGCCCCGTGGGGGGCGGCCCTGGTTACGACCCGGATCGTAAGTGGATCGACAAGATGGCCAATCACGCATCTGTGATTCGGCGTTTGATCGACCGTCACGGGATCGACCGCGTCGAGTCGCTCG